>NZ_JADOTX010000001.1:5553602-5862136 GCF_015751765.1 Micromonospora ureilytica | reverse complement strand
CGGGCAGGCCCAGCTCCGCCACCTCGGCGTCCATGGCGGCGGCGCCGCCGTCGAACGAGGCGGGCTGACCGCGGGCCAACGCGACCTGCCGGGCAAGCGCCTCGGCCACCAGGTTGTCGCTCTCGCTGATCATGACGTCGACCAGCCGGATCAGCGGCGGAGACTGCACCACGCCCAGTTCGGTACCCGGTGCCGGGCTGGCACCGGTCGCCGCCTGAGGCGGGGCAGCGCCCCGCTTCACGGAGTCGGTCGGCACCCCGAGCAACCGGGCGAACGCCTTGCCGGCGGCCAGGTCCGGCTCGGCGAACCGCGGGGCGGACCCGTGCTCGACGCCCGGGTCGGTACGCGCGCCGTCGGTCATCAACGCGGTCACCGCGCCCCCCGAACCGCCGGTGGGGATGTCGTCGTCCCAGCCAGGGCCGTAGACCGGGCCGGAGTAGACCGAACCGTCGACCGTGACACTGGTCGGGGGCGTGCCGCCGAGCGCGGCACGCACCTGGGCGGCCAGGTCGTCGAGGCGCGCCGCACCCGGGTAGTAGCCCTTCTTGTTGATCGCGAGGGTCGGGTCGCCACCCCCGACGATCACCACCTCGCCGGCCTTCGCGCCGGCCACCGCACGCGTGGGAATCCGGTAACCGGACCCCCGGGCCGCCAGCACGGTCACCGCGGTCGCCAGTTTGGTCACCGACGCGGGGACGGTGCCGTCGTCCGCCCCCTTGGCGAACAGCGTCTGACCGGTGATCACGTCGGCGACCGAGACGTTCACCCGGTTACCCAATGCGGCGACGCCGACCAGTGGATCGAGCGCGGCACGGACCCCGTCCGGGCTGGGCACCGGGGCGTTCGAATCCGGTCCGGCCAACACGTCCGACGGGGCGGGATCCTGGGTCACGCCGGCCGCGTTCGGCCCGGACCCGGCGTCGTCGCCCAACCACCCAGCGACCGGTCCGGGACGGATGATCACGACTCCGACGCTGGCGAGCGCCAGCAGGAGCACGGCGGCCAGCACCAGCGGCAGTCGTGTCCGGCGGCGCGGCGCGGCGGGTGTGGGTGCAGGTGTGGGTGCAGGTGCGGGCGCGGCGTCGGCGGGTGCCGGCAGCGCGGAGATCGGCGGGCCCAACGGGGGGACCCCGCCGGGGCCGGGGGTGACCGGCCCGGGGCCGAACGACGGGCTGACCGGCGCGGGGCTTACCGGGACCGTGGCACTGCCGCGCGGCGGACCGCTCACCGGCCGTTCACCGCCGACCTCCGGGAAGTGGCCGGTGTTCGGAGGGGGCGACGTCGAACCGGCCGGTGGGCGCCAGGGCAGCGGCGGGGGCCGTTCGGGCACCGTCTCCGGTGCCGGGATCGATGGTTCGGGAGCCCGTGGGAGGTGCGCCTCCGGCACCGGGACCCGCCCCTTGGCACTGCCGGAGCCGGATCGTCCGGTACCGTGCGCGGAGCCACCGTCCGGGCGGTAGTGTGAATCTTCCCTCCCCACGACCCCCTCCTCCCCCAGCGAAAATCGGCTTGGGTGACACTACTTCGGTCCGAAGACTATGCGGCGGCCGGAGTCGGCGGGTGGGCATTCACCTGTCCGGGGGGGCCGCCAGTGGTTCCGTTAGCCAGCGTGGGCAGACGAGGGAGCGTGCAGATGGATTTCGACGTGACGGTTGAGATCCCCAAGGGTCACCGGAACAAGTACGAGGTGGACCACAAGACCGGCCGGATCCGGTTGGACCGCACCCTCTTCACCTCCACCCAGTACCCGGCCGACTACGGGTTCATCGAGGGCACACTGGGCGAGGACGGCGACCCGCTGGACGCCCTCGTGCTGGTCCCCGAACCGACCTTCCCGGGCTGTCTGATCCGCTGCCGCACCATCGGCATGTTCCGGATGACCGACGAGAAGGGCGGGGACGACAAGGTCCTCTGCGTGCCCTACGAGGACCCCCGCCAGGAGCACCTGCGCGACATCCACCACCTGGGCGAGTTCGACCGCCTGGAGATCCAGCACTTCTTCGAGGTGTACAAGGACCTGGAGCCCGGCAAGTCGGTGGAGGGCGCGACCTGGGTCGGCCGCACCGAGGCCGAGGCCGAGATCCACGCCTCCTACCAGCGGGCCAGGGACGCCGAGGCGCGCGGCGAATCCATGCACTGACGACTGCTGACGCACCGGGCCCGAGGGTCGCTCAACCGAGCAGCCCTCGGGCCCGGTCGTACAGGTCGAGCACTGCGCAGGCGATCGGCACCACGGCGACCACCAGGGCCGTGTCGGTGAGGTCCGCGACCCTCCCGAGGTACGGCGAGACCGGCCGGCGGGCGTACCCGGTGCCGCTGGCGGCCGCCACCAGGGCCAGCGCGGCCCCACCGAGAACCAGCACCAACCGGCCGGTCTCGTCGGCCCGACCGACCAGCACCGCACCCAGCACCGCGTAGCCGGCCAGCCCGGCGAGCACCGTCGGCACCCGGTGTCGCAGCGCCACGAACAGCCGCGACCGCAGCAGCAGCACGGCCGACGTGACAGCCACCAGCACCCGCCCGGCCGTGCCACCGGCAACCACGAGTACGACAGCGGTGGCCACCGCCAGCAAGGCGTGGCCGATCAGCATCCCGGTGAGCATCTCCTCGGTGCGGATCACCGCGGCGTGCACCCGGCCCCGATCCGGCAGATCCCGGACCCGCTCCGGCTCCTCCGCCGGGGTGGAGGTCGGCAGGTTGATCGGCGGCAGGGGCAGCTTGCCGAGGCGGATGGCCAGCAGGGGGATCACGCCGACGGCGAAGACCAGTGCGCTGAGCAGCACCGCCGCCGTACCGGCAGTGGTCATCAGCAGCCCACCGAACGCGGCCCCCGCGCCGACCAGGCCGACAGTGACACCGGCCACGAAGACCCGCAGCCGGCTGGCCACCCCGAGCAGACCGATCAGGGCCACCAGCAGCAGCGCGACCGAGCCGGCCAGCAGTTCGGGAGCGCCCACCCAGCGGACCGGCCCGAACGGCCCGACCGGGTCGCCGGAGCCGACCGCCAGGGCGCCGGCCGTGAACGCGTAGGGCAGCGCGTAACCGCCGAGCGTCGCCCCGGCGGCGCCGTCGCCGTTGGCGCGGGAGGCCACCGTCCCGGCCACTGTGAGCACCAGCGCCACCGCCACGGCCACCAGCCAACCGGCCCGGTGCGTCGGGCCACCGGCGAGCAGCGCGAGCAGTCCGACCGCGAGCGGTACGGCGGCACCGGCCAGACCAGCTGCCCGGGTGGCGGTGGGCGACCAGGCGCCACCGCGGCGGCGAGCACCGTCGACGATCGCCTCGATGACGTCGTCGTACTCCAACTCGGGCCAGTACGCGCGGGCCGGCACGAGGTGCAGGACCTCACCGTCGCGGACCCCCTGCGGCAGCAGCGCCTGTGCCGTCACCAGCAACGCCCCGTCGGTACGGCGGAGCACCCAGCCGCCGTGCTGCTCGCCGTCGTCGGCCAGCCCGACACCGGCGTGCCGGAGCACGTCGGGCAGCAGCTCGGCCAGGGGCACCTGCTCCGGCAGGGCGACGTCCACCCGTCGTTGCGGCGCGCTGATGGTGACGCGTGCCAGCCCGGTAGTCATCGACTGGTCTCCATATCGAGGGGGATCGGAGGCTGCGCGGACGACAGGACTTTACCTACCATGAGCCAGGCTCGGGTTACCCAGCGCTGTCAGGAGGCCGAGTGTCCACAGTCGTCATCAAGCGCCCGCCGCGCCGACCAGCACCGGAGATCCCCGCCGGTGAGCTGCCGGTCGAGGCACCGCCGGAGATTCCCGTCGTGACCGGCGGGCGGTGGCAGCAGATGCTCATGCTGCTGCCCATGCTCGGCGGCACGGTGGCGATGGCGATGATGTTCGGCCGCGGCGGCGGCGCCTACTCGTACGTGGTGGGCGGGATGTTCGGGCTCTCCTCGTTGGCGATGCTCGTGACGTCCTGGGGCAGCGCCTCCGGCACCCCGAAGAAGTCCGAGATGATGGCCGCCCGCCGGGAGTACCTGCGCCACCTGGCCACGCTGCGGCGGCGGGTCCGGCGGACCGCGGGCCAGCAACGGGCCGGGCTCTACTACCGGCACCCGGATCCGGGTCGGCTCTGGTCGACGGTGGACAGCCACCGGGTCTGGGAGCGGCGCCCCGCCGACCCGGATTTCGCTGTGGTGCGGGTCGCCGTCGGGCCGCAGACCCTGGCCACCCCACTCGTTCCACCTGTCACCCGGCCGCTGGAAGAGCTTGAGCCGATGACCGCCGGCGCGCTTCGCCGCTTCCTGGACGCGTACTCCGTGGTGCCGGACCTGCCGGTGGCGCTGTCGCTGCGCAGCTTCGCCCGGGTGCACGTGCGTCCCGCCGGCCGTGGCCGGGCGACCACCCCGACCACCGGCGGGCCACCCACCGGCGACCCGGCGGCGCAGGCGCTGGTCCGGGCCGTGCTGACCCAGCTGGCGGTCTTCCACGCCCCCGACGAGCTGCTCGTCGCGGTCTGCGCCGGGCCGGAGCGCCGCGCCTGCTGGGAGTGGGTGAAGTGGCTCCCGCACGCCCACCACCCCGGCCGGACCGACGCGCTCGGCCCGGTACGGCTGGTCACCAGTTCCGCCGCCGAATTGGAGGCGCTGCTGGCCGACGTGCTGGCCACCCGATCCCGGTTCAGCCCGGCCGGCGCAGCCACCGACGGCCCACACGTGGTGGTGGTCCTCGACGGCGGCGACCTGACCGGCGCCAGTGACCTGACCGGCGACGGCGGCATCGACGCGGTCACCGTGCTGGACCTGGACACCCCGCCGCCCCGACTGCTGGACCGGTACGCGCTGCTGCTGGAGTTGCACGGCCGGCGGCTGCACTCGTGGTCGTCGGACGGGCATGCCGAGGTGGGCACCGCCGACCAGTTGGACCTGGCCGACGCCGAGGCGGTCGCCCGACGGTTGGCGCCGCTGCGGCTCGCCGGCGCGGCACGCGGGCCGGACGCCCCGCTCCAGGCCGACCTGGGCCTTCCCGAGCTGCTCGGTCTCGGTGACCCGGAGAGCTTCACGGCGGAACAGGGCTGGCTGCCGCGCTCGGCACGGGACCGGTTGCGGGTGCCGATCGGGGTGGGCGCGGACGGCGGCGCCATCGAGCTGGACCTCAAGGAGTCCGCTCAGGACGGCATGGGCCCACACGGCCTGCTGATCGGGGCGACCGGCTCCGGCAAGTCCGAGCTGCTCCGCACGCTGGTGCTGGGGCTCGCCGCCACGCACAGCTCCGAGCAGCTCAACTTCGTGCTCGTCGACTTCAAGGGTGGCGCCACCTTCACGTCGTTCGACCGGCTGCCGCACACCGCGGCCGTGATCACCAACCTGGCCGACGCGTTACCCCTGGTCGATCGCATGGTGGACGCGATCAACGGGGAGCTGGTCCGCCGCCAGGAGTTGCTGCGGCGGGCCGGCAACTTCGCCAGCGTGCGCGACTACGAGCGGGCCCGGGCGGCCGGCAGCCCTCTCGCACCGCTGCCGTCGCTGCTGCTGATCTGCGACGAGTTCTCGGAACTGCTCTCCGCCAAGCCCGACTTCATCGACCTGTTCGTGCAGATCGGCCGGCTGGGCCGGTCGCTCGGCGTGCACCTGCTGCTCGCCAGCCAGCGGCTGGAGGAGGGCCGCCTCCGCGGGTTGGACACCCACCTCTCGTACCGGATCGGGTTGCGCACCTTCTCGGCGCTGGAGTCCCGGACGGTGCTCGGCGTGGCGGACGCGCACGAGCTGCCCCGCTCGCCGGGCCACGGCTACCTACGCGCCGGCACCGACCCGCTGGCCCGTTTCAAGGCCGCGTACGTCTCCGGTGCCGTGCGCCGTCGGGCCGCGTCGGGCGGCGTCGCCGCCGAGGGGGGCGCACGGTTGCTCACCTTCACCACCCACGTCGTACCGGTGCCCGAGCCGACAGCCCCGGTCGTGCCCGTCGTGGCGGAGGAGGAGGGCGGTAGGACACTGCTCGACCTGCTGGTGGACCGGCTCGTCGGGCAGGGCCCGCCCGCGCACCAGGTCTGGCTTCCGCCGCTCGGCCAGCCGCCGGCCCTGGACGAGCTGCTCGGTCCGGTCGAGGTGCACCCGAGGCGCGGACTCACAGTGGGCAACCCGGAGCTGCACGGCGCGCTCGGCGTGCCGATGGCGGTCGTGGACAAACCCTTGGAACAGCGCCGGGACCTGCTCTGGCTGACGCTGGACGGCGCTGCCGGGCACGTCGCGGTGGTCGGTGCGCCACAGAGCGGCAAGTCCACAGCCCTGCGCACGCTGATCTGCGCGCTGGCGCTCACCCACACACCGGCCGAGGTGCAGGTCTACTGCCTCGACTTCGGTGGCGGCGGGCTGGCCGCGCTGCGCGACCTTCCACACGTGGGTGGGGTGACCGGCCGCGCCGACCCGACCGCCGTACGACGCACCGTCGGTGAGATGACCACCCTGCTGGTCGACCGGGAACGCCGCTTCGCCGAGTTGGGCGTGGAGTCGATGGCCGCGTACCGGCAGCGTCGAGCGGCGGCGGGGACGGCAGGTCAACCGGGCGCCGACCCGTACGGCGACGTGTTCCTGGTGATCGACGGGTGGAGCACCATCCGGGGCGAGTACGACGACCTGGAGCCGCTCGTCACCGATCTGGCCACCCGGGGTCTGTCGTACGGGCTGCACGTGGTCGCCACCGCGCTGCGCTGGCTGGACTTCCGCCCGGCGATCCGGGATCTGTTCGGTTCCCGGCTGGAGCTGCGCCTCGGTGACCCGGCCGACTCGTTGGTGGCCCGACGTGCGGCCGCGAACGTGCCGGAGCGCTCCGGCCGCGGGGTGACAGCGGAGGGCCTGCACTTCCTCACCGCGCTGCCTCAGCTCGGGGCCGCCGGCGGGGACACCGCCGATCTGGTCAAGAGGGCAGCCGACGGGTGGGCGGGTCCTCCGGCGCCCCGGGTACGACTGCTCCCACCGGTGCTGCCGTACGCCGATCTGGACCTCACCTCGACGACCGGGCTGCGGCTGCCGATCGGGATCGCGGAGGCGGACCTGCGCCCGGTGCTGCTCGACTTCGCCAGCGAGCCGCACTTCGTGGTCTTCGGGGACTCGGAGTGCGGCAAGTCGTCGTTCCTGCGCGCGCTGGCCACGTCGATCATCACCCGGTTCACTCCCGAGCAGGCCCGGGTGATCCTCGTCGACTACCGGCGCAGCCTGCTCGGCGCCATCGAGACGCCACACCTGATCGGGTACGGCACCGCCGCGGCACACACCGCCGACCTGGTCGAGTCGGCCGCCGGCTACCTGGAGCGGCGGGCCCCCGGGCCGGAGGTCACTCCGCAACAGCTGCGGGACCGGTCCTGGTGGTCCGGGCCGGAGCTGTTCGTGCTGGTGGACGACTACGACCTGGTGGCGACGGGGCCGGCGAACCCGTTGCACGCGCTGGAGGAGCACCTGCCGCACGCCCGGGACATCGGGTTGCACCTGGTACTGGCCCGCCGGTCGGGTGGGGCGGGCCGGGCGCAGTACGAGCCGATCGTGCAGCGGCTGCGGGAGTTGTCCACTTCCGGCCTGGTGATGGCAGGCAGCCCCGAGGAGGGCGCGCTCGTCGGGCCGGTGCGGCCCGGACCGCTACCGCCGGGGCGTGGTCGGCTGGTCACCCGGCGGGAGGGGGTGCGCCTCGTCCAGCTGGCGCAACTGCCGCCACAATGACCTGACTCGCCGGTTCTTCCCGTGACTGGTGGGGAAACCGGTAATCTCCGATCGTCATGGTTCCGTCGGGATGAATGGCTGGGGATGTGACTGGGGTGCGGTACAGCGGTCCGTCAGCGGCCCGACGAGCGACCGGCCGGGCTCTGCTCGGCCTGGCCGCGGCGCTCGCCGTCGTGGCCCCGACCGCGGCGGGTTTGCCCGTCGCCGCGCCCACGAACGGCGGACAGCTCGCCGGCGCGCCGATGGCGTTCGCTCCCGGTGACACCATCGCCCGCACCGACCAGGTCCGCGACGAGCAGTGGCAGCTCGACGAGTTGCGGGCCGAGACGGCGTGGCGCAGCTCGACCGGGCGGGGCGTGACAGTGGCGGTGGTCGACTCCGGAGTGGACGGCACCCACCCCGACCTGGTCGGCCAGGTGTTGCCCGGCAAGGACCTGGTCGGCCCCGGTGGCGCTCCGGGCCCGGATCCGGTGGGCCACGGCACCACGGTCGCCGGCCTGATCGCCGGGCGCAGCGACGACAAGCGGGGTGTGGTCGGGCTGGCACCGGACGCCCGGATCCTGCCGGTCCGCGTGCTCGACGAGGAGAACCGTTACGACGACGCGCTGATCGTCGCCCAGGGGGTGCGCTGGGCGGTCGACAACGGCGCCCGCGTGATCAACCTGTCGTTGGGCGGCAGCGGCGACAGCCCGGCCCTGGCCGCCGCCCTGGACTACGCGTTCGTCCGGGACGTGGTCGTGGTCGCCTGCACCGGCAACCTGGCCACCTCCAGCGGCACCAAGGTCTGGTACCCGGCTCGGGAGCCGGGTGTGATCGCGGTCGCCGGCCTCGAACGCAGCAGCGACAACCTGTGGTCCGGCTCGATCACCGGTCGGGCGACGGTGCTCACCGCTCCCGCCAGCGGGCTGGTCGGCGCCAAGCCCCCCGGCGGGTACTGGCGGGTGCAGGGCACCAGCTTCGCCGCGCCACTGGTGGCGGCGACCGCCGCGCTGGTCCGGTCCCGCTATCCGCAGATGCCCGCGGGTGAGGTGGTCAACCGGTTGCTGGCCACCGCCCGGGATGTGGGCCCGACCGGGCGGGACGACCGCTTCGGGTACGGGGTGGTCGACCCGGTGGCCGCGTTGACCGCTCAGGTGCCGCCGGTGACCGTCAACCCGCTGGACGACCAGACGTCGCCGGGCGTGACCGGTTTCGGTCCGGCGCCCGGCTCGGTCGACGACGCTCCGGTGGCCGGTGCCGGCAGTGACCCACTCGGTCTCGCCGCATCCGGTCAGCAGAGCCGGTGGACGGCTCGGGCGGCGGGCGGTCAGGACACGTCCGCGCCGGAGCAACTGTGGATCAGCGTCGTGCTGCTCGTCGCTCTGGTCGGCGGTGCGGCGCTGATGGTCCGTCGCCTCCGCCAGCGAACCCGTTGATCCCGGCCACCCGGCAGGCCTGACCGGCCGCCCGGCCGGGTAGAACGGACCCATGAGTACGCACCGGCCGCCCGTCCTCGCCCGCACCGGCCAGCAGTCCTGGCGGCAGCGTCGATTCGACAGGGACCGGGCGCTGGGGCTGCGGCTCACTCTGGCCGCGACGGCGGCGTTCCTGGTGCTGGTGCCCTTCGCGCTGCTCACACTGCTGGTGCTCGGCGCCTGGGCGCCGCTGCACCGGCTGGACACGGCGGTCACCGACGCTCTGCACGGCTACGCGCAGGACCACCCGGCCTGGGTCGTGCTGATGCGGGTCTGGACCGAGGTGTTCGCACCGATGCCGCTGCGCGCCGTCGCACTGCTGCTGGTGGTCTGGTTGCTGCGTCGGGGCGCCCGCCGACTGGCCCTCTGGGCGGCCACCACAATGGTCGTCGGCGGTTTGATCGGTCCGCTGCTCAAGCTCCTGGTCGGCCGGGACCGGCCGGAGTTGCTGGACCCGGTGGCCCGGGCCGCCGGCTACTCGTTCCCCTCCGGGCACGCGCTGAACGCCACCCTGGCGGCCGGGGTGCTGCTGCTGGTGCTCCTGCCCTACGCCGGGCGGGGGGCGGCGCGGGGCGCGCTCTGGGTCGCGGCGGTGCTGCTCACCGTGGTGACCGGGCTGAGCAGGGTGACGCTCGGCGTGCACTTCACCAGCGACGTGGTGGGCGGATGGCTGCTCGGTGTGGCGGTGGTCGCGGCGACCAGCGCCGCGTTCACCAGTTGGCGGGCACACACCGGTCTCCGGCCGGTCCGGCCGACCCGCGACGGCGTCGCTCCCGAGGTCGAGCATCCCGGGAGCGGCCTGAGGAGCTGAGCTGACCCGGCGGCGACGCTCAGGTGCACTCGCCGGTGCCGACCTGCCGGTTGCGTTCGGCCCCGGCCAACGCGACCGGGCGGGCCTCGGCCGCCGTCACCGCGAAGCCGGTGTTCGGGTCGTCGGACGCCGCCGCGAAGATCACGCCGAGCACCAGGCCGTTGGCGGAGAGCAGCGGGCCGCCCGAGTTGCCGCTGCGGACCAGCGCCCGAATCGTGTAGATCTCCCGGGTCACGTCACTGGAGGAGTAGATGTCCGGGCCCTTGATCCGGTCGACGTCCCGGACCCGCGCCGACTGCGCGTTGTAGGGGCCGTCGAGTGGGAAGCCCAGCACGATGGCGTCGGAGCCGCTGCCCGCGTTGCCGGCGGCGAACCGCAGGGACGGCCCGGGCAGCCCGGGCACGAGCAGCACCGCCAGGTCCCGGTTGGGGTCGTAGACCACCACCTTGCCGTCGTACCGCTCGCCGCCCAACTCCACGGAGACCGAGCGGGTGCCGGCCACGACGTGCGCGTTGGTCATCACCCGGTCGTCCGCGTACACGAAGCCGGAACCCTCGATCCGGCGTGAGCAGCTGGGCGCGGAGCCGAGCACCTTGACGACCGACTGCCGACCACTGACCACCACCTGCGAGCCGGCCAGTGCCGGGTCCGGCGGGTCGACCTGCCGGGCCCGGGTGGGCGCGAGGTCGCCGAAGACGTCCGGGAACCCGTCGGTGTCGACGGTGTCCTCCAACGCAGTGGACAACTGGTTGGCCTTCTCCGGCAGCACCTGGTTGACCACCGTGATCAACGCGCTGTTCCGGACCGAGGCGGCGAGCCAGGGCACCGAGGACGAGCCGAGCGGCACGGCGACCAGCCAGGCGAGCAGGAGCACCGCGAACAGCGAGACGAACGCCCCACCGACGTCGTCGATCCGTTTGCCCACGTCGCTGGTGATCGTCTTGCGCAGGTGCGAGCCGAGCCATCCGGCGAGTGCCTGCCCGACCACCGCCAGCCCGAAGATGGCCACGAGCGAGATCAGCACGCGGGTGCCGGCGTCCACGAACTGTCTGGCGAACAGCGGCCCGAGCTGGAGACCCAGCAGCAGACCCAGGAAGAAGCCGGACAACGACGTGACGCCGATGACGAAACCCTGGCGGTATCCGCTGATCGCGAACACGAGCATGAGCAGCAGCAGGACGAGATCCACGACGGACACGGGTCAAGCGTACGGGCAGTGTGCCCGCCGGATGACCACCGCTTGCGGATGGTGACCGCGCGGTCAGCGCAGGGCGTTCTCGTCAGCGTCGTCGGTGCCGGCGGACGGGGCCGGTGTCGCCCCGGTCGGCGGGAGCTCCACCACCCGGCCGCGCGACCACGGACGGGCCCAGCCGCCCATCTCCAGCAGGGTGGCCAGCACCCCGGCGGTGAAGCCCCAGACGAGCATCCCGCGCGCCGAGAACGCCGGCCCGATCCAGCCGCTCGGGTGGCGGACCCGCAGTCGGTTGGCCGGATCGACCAGCTCGCTGACCGGCAGACGGGCGACGTGTGCCACCTCGGCCGGCTCCCGTGGGTGCACCGGATGCGGGTCGTGCCACCAGGCCAGCACCGGCGTGACCACGAAGTCGCTGACCGGGATCCACAGTTTCGGCAGCTCGGCCAGCACTGTCACACTGGCCGGGTCGAGGCCCACCTCCTCGTTCGCCTCGCGCAGGGCCGTGGCGCGGACGTCGACGTCCTCCGGGTCGGCCGCGCCCCCGGGAAAGGCCGGTTGGCCGGCGTGGTTGCGCAGGGTCGCGGCGCGTTGCAGGACCAGCACGTCGGGACCCGCGCCGGGCTGTTCGCCGAGCAGCACCAGCACCGCGCTCTCCCGACCGCCCTCGGCCGGGGTGATCAGCCGGGTGAAGTCCTCGGCGCGGGCGGTGCCCAGCCGGGTCAGCAACGGCTCGATCCACTCGGGTGGCCGACGGGTCACGCCGGCACCGCCAGGCCGAGGTGCTGGCGGACCAGCTTGGCGAGCGTGGCGTCGTCGAGAGCGCCGCTGGCGTCGATGTGCCGCACCTGACCATCAGCGGCGACGAAGAGGGTCAGCGGGATGGCGTTGCGCTTCAACTCGCGCTGTAGCGCCTCGCCCTGGTCCACCAGGATCGGGAACCGGACGCCGAAGTCCTCACCGATGGACTGGGCGCCGCTGCGACTGTCCCGGCTGTTGACCCCGACCACCTGGAGCTGACCGGCGGTCCGCTCGCTGAGGCGTTGGAAGGCGGGCAACTCCTTACGGCACGGCGGGCACCAGGAGGCCCACACGTTGATCACCGCCGGCCCGGCCACCTCCCGCAGCACGACGGGGGCGCCGCCGGTGAAGCAGGAGAGCGTCAGCTCCGGCAGCGCCGACCCGCCAGCGGCGCGGGCCGTCGTGCCGGGCGTTCCGGAGGCCGTCGGGCCCGAGCCGGGCGACGCGGCCGTGGGCGCCGTGCTCAGCGTGGCGCAGTCCCGGAACGGGGATGGGCGCTCAGCTGCGGCCGGACGCGGTGCCGGATCGTCGTCGACGGTGCCGCTGGTGCACGCGGTGACCGCCAGCAGCAACGGCAGGACGGCAAGGGCGAGGCGGCGGTTCACGGCACCTCCGCAGCGATCGCCTGCGCCGGCACCAGCTCCGGGTCGACCCCGGCGGCAACCGCGAGGTCGCGCGCCCGAGGGCCCTTGAGCAGCTTGGCCGCGGCCACCGGCTCGGTCGGGCCGGTGCCGTACGAAGGGCAGAGCTTCGCGAGGGTGCACGCGCCACAGGCCGGCTTGCGGGCGTGGCAGACCCGTCGACCGTGGAAGATGATCCGGTGCGAGAGCATGGTCCAGTCGCGCTTGTCGTACAGCGCGCCGATCGCGTGCTCGATCTTGACCGGGTCGGTCTCGGTGGTCAGTCGCCACCGGTGGACCAGCCGCTGGAAATGCGTGTCGACGGTGATGCCCGGGACGTCGAAGGCGTTGCCGAGGATCACGTTGGCGGTCTTGCGGCCGATGCCGGGAAGCGTCACCAGGTCGACGAGCCGGCCCGGGACCTGGCCGTCGTACCTGTCGAGGAGGGCCTGACCGAGCTTGAGCAGCGAGTCGGTCTTGTTGCGGTAGAAGCCGGTGGGCCGGATCAGCTCCTCCATCTCGCCCCGGTCGGCGCCGGCGTACGCGGCAGCGCTCGGATAGCGGGCGAAGAGCTTCGGGGTGACCTCGTTGACCTTCTTGTCCGTGCACTGCGCGGACAGGATCGTGGCGACGGCCAACTCCAGAGCGTTGGAGTGGTCCAGCTCACAATGCGCGTCGGGGTGCGTCTCGGTCAGCACCCGGCCGATCTTGCGGGCACGGCGTTTGCGCCCGAGATCGGTCTCGCTGACACCGGCAGGGCTACTGGTCACGACGGTCAGCCTACGTCGCACCCCGGACGGTCCTGCTCGGGTCAGCCGGCGGCCGGCGGCGAGATCTTCCCCTGCCCGTCGAGGCGAGCGCCGCCCTTCGGGAAGTCGGCGCGGCTCAACTCGGTGACCAGACCCAGACCCCGGTCGTCCGGGTCCATCGTCGGCTTGCCGGCGGAGTTCATGTACGTCGAGGTGAACGAGCCGCCGGCCCAGCTGCCGTCCGGCTTGAGCGACACCTTCAGCACCCCGCCCCAGCCGAGGCGACCGTCGTTGCTCAGCGAGTTGCCGCCGCCGGCGAAGTTGCCCAGGCTGTACGCGATCAGGCGCCCCTTGTAGAACTCCATCCCGCGCAGCACGTGCGGGCCGTGCCCGACGATCAGGTCGGCGCCAGCGTCGATCATGGCGTGCGAGAACTTCACCGGGTCGCCCCGGTTCTCGCCCAGGAACATCTCGGTGCCCGGCTTCACCCGGGTCTTGTCGGCACCCTCGCCGCCCATGTGCACCTGCACCACGACCAGGTCGGCCATGGTGGCGGCCTTGGCGACCACCGCCTTCGCCTTGGCGATGTCGACGAGGCTGTTGGACCAGACGTACGACGAGAAGCCGGCGACGGCGACCTTGACGCCCTTGACGTCGACCACGGTGATCTCGTTCGGTGCGCCGGTGTGCTCCAGGTCGTACTTCTTCAGTGCCTTCTGGGTGTTCTCGTAGCCCTTGGGCCCGTAGTCATAGCCGTGGTTGTTGGCCTGGTTGAGCACGTCGAAGCCGGCGTCACGCAGGTGGGCGGCGTACTCCGGCGGGGCGCGGAACTGGAAGCAACGGGTGGAGTTGGCCCCGCACTTGCCGGTGCCGGTGTCGACAGTCAGCGGCTCCTCCAGGTTGCCCATCACCAGGTCGGCCTTGAGCGCCTCGGTGACCGAGTTGAAGAAGCCCTTACCGCCGCCGGCGGGCAGCCGACTGGGCGCGTTGCCCATGATGATGTCGCCGGTGGCGGAGAGCGAGATCGCGCCTCCCGGACCGGCGGATGCGGGCCCGGTGGCCTTCGGGCCGGCCGTGGACACCGGAGCGCCGGTGCCACCACCGCCCGCGCCGGGCTGCCAGACGGGCGCCTCTCCACCGGGGTCGGTGCAGCCGGCCACGAGGAGGGCGGCCAGCAGCGCGGCGAGGCCGAGGGCGACGCGGCGACGCGGGCGGGACGCGAGGGGGGCGGGAGCATACATCGCCCGCGACCCTACCGGTCGTTAAACGCGCCGACGACAGCCGATCGGGTGGACTTTGCGCCCCTGACCTGCTCGGACCACGGCACGACCGGCCGGGCGCCACCGGCGAGCACCGCCGCGTGCACCGCTCGGGCGAGCGGGGCGCCCCAGGTGGAGCGCGGACCGCCGTACGCCGCCTCCGGCCCGACCGCCGGGCAGAGCACTGTGACCGCGTCGGTGGGCGTGCCGGTCCCCGGCACCCCCAGCTCGGTGATCGCCTGGGTCTTCGCCTCGGTCGCGGTCGCCACCGCGTTGACGAGTGCCGAGTCGGCGAGCCGGGCCGGCACGTACACCACGATGTTGACAGTGCCGACGCGTTGGGCGAGCGCGGCCGGCGTCGGCGCGGCCGCGGGCACCGGCGTGCCGAGTCCGACCGTCGCCCAGGCCCGCACCCCGGTGTCGGTCCGCGCCACCACCTCGGTCACGTCGACACCGGTCAGCAGACCAACCCCGGGCCCGTCGAGGGCCAGCTCAGCGGCGAGCGAGGCCAGGTGCGCCGCCGGGTCCTCCCGGTCGTACGACATCGGTACTGTCGCGTTCAGCACCCACCGCCGGACCCCGATCCCACCGCCCAGCGGGCCACTGCTGACCGACCGCAGAGGCACGCCCGCGCGCCAGACGAGCAGCGGAACGTGCCGCCCGTCCTCGGCGCGGCTGGTCAGAATCGGGTCGCTCAGCACGTCGGGCAGGTTACGCCCACCGATCAAGATTCCAGGGGCGACCTCTGATTCATGCTCACGTGCGCCTAGACTTGGCGGCGCGCGAGGGGATCAGCGGACGGCGGCCCCGGCCGACGGACGGCACGCGCAACCGGAGGTGCGCAATGGACGAGGTACTGGCCCGCAGCGGGATCTTCCAGGGTGTTGACCCGGAAGCTGCCGAGGCGCTTGCCAAGGAGATGGAGACGATCGAAGTCCGCAAGGGCGAGATCGTCTTCAATGAGGGCGAGCCCGGTGACAGCCTCTACATCCTGCTGTCCGGGAAGATCAAGGTTGGTCGCCGCGCAGCGGACGGCCGGCAGAACCTGATCGCGGTGATGGGGCCGTCGGACATGGTCGGTGAGCTGTCGCTCTTCGACCCGGGTCCGCGTACGGCGACCGCCACCGCGGTTACCGACACCCGGCTGGTGCGGCTGCGTAAGCAGGCGCTGCGGCCGTGGCTCAACAACCGCCCGGAGATCGCCGAGCAGTTGCTCCGGGTGCTCGCCCGGCGGCTGCGCCGGACCAACGACTCGCTCGCCGACCTGATCTTCACGGACGTGCCGGGCCGGGTCGCCAAGAACCTGCTCCAGATGGCGGGCCGCTTCGGCACCCGCGACGGGGGCGTTCTGCGGGTGACCCACGACCTCACCCAGGAGGAGATCGCCCAGCTCGTCGGCGCCTCCCGGGAGACCGTCAACAAGGCGCTTGCCGACTTCGCCTCGCGCGGCTGGCTGCGCTTGGACGGCAAGAGCATCATCATCCTGGACCCGGAGCGCCTGGCCCGTCGCGCCCGCGTCTGAGCGGCACGAAACGTCCCCGCCTGCCGCCACCGGCAGCAGGCGGGGACGTTTGCCATGTCTGCCCGACGCAGAATCGCTGGCCCGGGTGCGGTGTCAGCGGTGAGGGTGGGGCCATGGTGAACCGTGTTGCCGTGCTCTCCGACATCCATGGCGTCCTGCCGGCGCTGGAGGCCGTACTGGCCGAGCCGGACGTCGCCGCCGCCGATCTGATCGTGCTCAGCGGTGACATCGCCGCGGGCCCGCAACCGGTCGAGGTGCTGGACGTGCTCGCCGGCCTGGGCGACCGGGTGTGCTGGGTCGGCGGCAACGCCGACCGCGAGCTGGTCGAGGCCCGGGCCGGCCGCCCCGCGTCGATCGAGGTGTCGAACTGGGCCGCCGGCCAGCTGCGCGACGACCAGGTCGCCCGGCTCGCCGCGCTGCCGGCGACGGTGACGCTGGAGGTGGACGGCCTCGGGCCGACGCTGTTCTGCCACGCGACGCCCCGCAATGACGAGGAGGTCGTGCTCGTCGACTCCCGGATGGCGCGCTGGGCCGAGGTGTTCGATGGTCTTCCCGCCGAGGTCTCCACCGTGGTCTGCGGCCACACGCACATGCCCTTCACCCGGCTGGTCGATCGGCGTCTGGTGGTCAACCCGGGCAGCATCGGCATGCCGTACGGGGGTGTGGGCGCGTGGTGGGCGCTGCTCGGGCCCGGCGTCCAGCTGCGCCGCACCGCCTTCAACGTGGACGCGGCCTGCGCCCGGGTGGCGACGGAGTCGACCTTTCCCGACGCCACCGCCTGGGCCGACGAGTACCTGCGCTCCCAGCACAGCGACGCCGACGCGTTGACCGCCTTCGGCCCCCGCGACGGCCGCTGAGCGAGCAGTCGGACTGCCGCTGAGCCGTGGTCGGACCGCCACTGAGCCGGCGGTCCGAGCGCGACGGAGCGGCAGTCCGAGCACCGCTGGGCGGGAGCCGGGATACGGGTCGGGGAGCCTTTGGAGCTGAGTCGTTTGTGACATCAGCTCCAAAGCGAGACCAACGCACCCGAGCCACCTCGTGCGCCCCGCCACACCATCGCGAGTCCACCCGCCGCACCCACCCGAGGGACACGGACCTAGAAAAAGTCAGTCTTGACTGTTTGTTTCGTAGGCCCCAGGCTGTCCCCGTGCCCACCGCATCGACGCGTGTCCCTCAGCAGGAACGCAGCCGCGCCACCCAGGCCCGGCTGCTGGAGGCGACCGTCGACTGCCTGATCGAGCACGGCTGGTCCGGCACCACGACCACCGTCGTCGCGGCGCGGGCCGGTGTCTCGCGTGGGGCGCAGCTGCACCACTACCCGACGAAGGCGGCGCTGGTGACGGCCGCCGTGGCCCATCTGGCCGAGCGGCGGGCCGACGAGTTGCGCACCGAGGCCGAGGCGCTGCCGGCTGGGCCACAACGGTTGGACCGGGTCGTCGACCTGCTCGCCGTGGCGTTCACCGGGCCGCTGTTCGTGGCCGCACTGGAACTCTGGGTCGCCGCCCGCACCGATCGGGAACTCCGGGACGCGCTGGTGCCGCTGGAGGCGACTGTCGGGCGGGAGATGCACCGGCTCACCGTCGCCCTGCTCGGTGTCGACGAGCGTCGACCCGGTGTCCGCGAAGCGGTGCAGGCCACGCTCGACCTGCTCCGCGGGCTCGGGGTGGCCAACCTGCTCAGCGACGACTCCACCCGCCGGGCTGCCCTGTTGACCACCTGGAAGCGCCAGCTCGCCACCCTGCTCACGCCCTGACCGCCGGCCGTACCGGCCACCACCGACCGGAGGCACCATGGTCGACCTCAGCGACCTGCTCACGGACCTGGCCGACGAGTCCGCCCAGTTGGACGCCCTGGTGGCACCACTGCCCGCGGACGACTGGACGAGGCCGACCCCCGCGCCGGGCTGGAGCATCGGGCATCAGATCGCCCACCTCGCCTGGACCGACCACGTCGCGCTGTTGGCCGCCACCGATCCCGAGGCGTTCTACGCGACGGTGACCGCCGCGTCGGACGTGACCCGACTCGTCGACGTCGGCGCCGAGGAATTCCTCGCCCCGCCGGCCGACCTTCTCGCCCGCTGGCGGGCCGGGCGAACCGCGCTCGTCGACGCACTGGCCGCCGTTCCGGCCGGTGGCAAGCTGCCCTGGTACGGCACCCGGATGTCGGCCACCTCGATGGCCACCGCCCGGATCATGGAGACGTGGGCGCACGGCACGGACGTGGCCGACGCCCTCGACGTGGTCCGCCCCGACAGCGACCGACTTCGGCACGTGGCGCACCTGGGCGTGCGTACCCTCGGGCACGGCTTCGCCGCGCACGGCCGGGAGGCGCCGACGGCGCCGGTCCGGGTGGAGCTGGTCGGGCCCGGTGGCGACACGTGGGCCTGGGGTCCGGCGGACGCCGCCGACCGGGTCACCGGCCCGGCCCGGGACTTCTGCCAGCTGGTCACCCAGCGCCGACACCGCACGGACCTCGCTCTGGTCGCCACCGGGCCGGTCGCCGACGAGTGGCTCGACGTGGCTCAGGCCTTCGCCGGGCCGCCGGGTGACGGCCGCAAGCCGGCCGGCGGAAACGGGGTACGGGCATGATCCGCATCGGCAACGCCTCCGGCTTCTACGGCGACCGGTTCACCGCCTGGCGGGAGATGCTCGACGGCGGTGAGCTGGACGTGCTGACCGGCGACTATCTGGCCGAGTTGACCATGCTGATCCTCGCCCGCGACCGCCTGCGCGACCCCGACCTGGGCTACGCGAAGACGTTCCTGCGGCAGCTGGAGACCTGCCTCGGCACCGCCCTCGACCGAGGGGTGCGGATCGTGACAAACGCCGGCGGGTTGAACCCGGCTGGCCTGGCCGCCGCCATCGCGAAGCTCGCCGAACGGCTCGGGCTGCCGGCCCAGATCGGGTACGTCGAAGGTGACACGATCCAGCGACCGGACGCGTTGAGCGCGAACGCCTACCTCGGCGCGTTCGGGATCGCCGCCTGCCTCGACGCCGGTGCGCACGTGGTGGTCACCGGTCGGGTCACCGACGCGTCGCTGGTGGTCGGCCCGGCCATCGCCCGGTACGGGTGGGGCCGCGACGACCTCGACGAGCTGGCCGGAGCCACTGTCGCGGGGCACCTCGTCGAGTGCGGCGCACAGGTCACCGGCGGCAACTTCAGCTTCTTCACCGAGCTGCCCGACGGCGGTCACCGGCCCGGATTCCCGATCGTCGAGGTGCACTCCGACGGGTCGTCCGTGGTCACCAAACATCCGGGCACCGGTGGCGCGGTCACAGTGGAGACGGTCACCGCCCAGCTGCTCTACGAGATCGGCGGGCCGTCCTACCTCGGGCCGGACGTGGTCACCCGACTGGACACTGTGACGCTGCGCCCCGACGGGCCGGACCGGGTCCGGGTCGCAGGCGTACGGGGCACACCGCCACCGCCCACGCTGAAGGTGGGCGTCAACAACCTCGGCGGCTTCCGCAACTCGATGACCTTCGTCCTCTGCGGGCTGAACGTCGAGGCGAAGGCTGCCCTGGTCCGTGGGCAGGTCGAGGAGGCGGTCGGCAAGGACGGGCTGGAGTTCACGCTGGCCCGGACCGACCATCCGGACGCCGCCGACACCGAGGCGGCCAGCGCCCTGCTGCACGTACACCTGCGCGACGCCGACAAGGCGCGGGCCGGGCGGGCCTTCTCGGCCGCCGCGGTGGAGCTGGCCCTGGCCTCGTACCCGGGCTGCACGCTGACCACGCTGCCCGGCGACGCGACACCGTACGGCGTCTTCACCGCCGACGCCGTGGCGCAGGACGCGGTGGTGCACGTAGCGGTGCTGCCCGGCGGCGAGCGGGTGCCGATCGCCCCGCCGATCCGTACCGCGCCCACCCCGCAGGACGAATCCGCCCCGGGCGGCGAGGCTGCGGTCGACGGCCCGACCCGGCGTGGGGCGCTCGGCGAGGTGGTCGGCGCGCGCTCCGGGGACAAGGGCGGCGACGCCAACCTCGGCGTCTGGGCACGAACTGATGCCGGGTACGCGTGGCTGCGGACCTGGTTGACAGTCGAACGGCTGGCCGAGCTGTTGCCGGAGACCGCGCCGCTGTCGGTACGGCGCTACGAGTTGTCGAACCTGCGCGCGGTCAACTTCGTGATCGAGGGCCTGCTCGGCGCGGGGGTGGCCGCCTCCACCCGATTCGACCCGCAGGCCAAGGCGCTCGGCGAGCTGCTGCGCGCCCGGATCGTCGACCTGCCGGTCGATCTTCCGACGGGGGAAAGCCGGTGAGCATCGTGGACACCCCGGAGCGCCGGCAGCTACGCGAGCTGACCCGGGCGTTCGTGACCCGGGAGGTGCTGCCGCACCTGGACGACTGGGAGCGGTCCGGCGAGGTGCCCCGGGCGCTGCACGCCACCGCCGCGAAGCTCGGCCTGCTCGGCATCGGCTTCCCGGAGTCGGTCGGTGGCAGCGGCGGTGACCTGCTCGACTCGATCATCGTGACCGAGGAGCTGATCCGCTCCGGCGGCTCGTCCGGGCTGGTGGCGGCCCTGTTCACGCACGGCATCGCGTTGCCGCACATGGTCGCTGCGGCCGGTGCCCGCACCGGTGGCTCGCTGGGCGGTCGGCTCGGCGGCACCGCGTCCCCGGGCGACGACAGTCTGATCGAGCGGTACGTCCGGCCCACCCTGTCCGGCACGATGATCGGCGCGCTTGCCATCACCGAGCCGGACGGTGGTTCGGACGTGGCCGGCATCCGCACTACCGCCCGCCGCGACGGCGACCACTACGTGGTGAACGGGTCGAAGACATACATCACCAGTGGGCACCGGGCCGACTTCGTGACCACCGCGGTGTGTACCGACTTCCCCGGCAGCGGTGAACTCACCCTGCTGGTCATCGACAAGGGGTCGCCCGGGTTCACAGTGGGACGCCGGTTGGAGAAGCTCGGCTGGCACTGCTCGGACACCGCCGAGCTGTCGTTCGCGGACGTGCGGGTGCCGGTCACCAACCGGATCGGCGCGGAGAACACCGGCTTTCTGGCGATCATGCAGCACTTCGCGGCGGAACGGCTGTCCCTGGCGACGCAGGCGTACGCGACCGCGCAGCGCTGCGTCGAGTTGGCGGTGCGCTGGTGCCGGGATCGGGAGACCTTCGGGCGTCCGCTGGCCAGCCGGCAGCTGATCCGACACCGGTTGGCCGAGATGCACACGCGGGCCGAGGCGGCCCGGTCGTACGTGCACGAGGTCGCGGGTCGGGTCGCTGCCGGCGAGCCGGTGGTGACCGAGGTGGCGATGGCGAAGAACGTGGCGGTGGCCGCCTGCGACCACGTCGTCGACCAGGCGTTGCAGCTGCACGGCGGCTTCGGCTACCTGCGCGACGCCGAGGTGGAGAGGCACTACCGCGACGCGCGGATCCTCGGCATCGGCGGCGGCACCACGGAGATCATGAACGAGATCATCGCGAAAGGCATGGGCCTGTGAGCGCGAGGAGTGAGCCGGTCTTGCGAGCCCCGCAGTCGCGAACGAAGGAGGCACGGTGAGCGCGAGGAGTGAGCCGGTCTTGCGAGCCCCGCAGTCGCGAACGAAGGAGGCACGGTGACCATCCTGGACAGTGCGGTCGATCCGTCCGCACCCTCGTACGTGTCGAACCGGGCGGCGTTGCTGGAGCGGTTGGCCGAGTTGGACGCCGCGCTGGATCAGGCGCGGGCGGGTGGCGGCGAGAAGTACGTGACGCGGCATCACGCACGCGGAAAGCTGCTCCCCCGGGAGCGGATCGAGCTGCTGGTGGACGCCGACAGCCCCTTCCTGGAGTTGTCGCCCGTCGCCGCGTACGGCTCGGATTTTCCGGTCGGGGCCAGCGTGGTCACCGGTATCGGGGTGATTGAGGGCGTGGAGTGCCTGATCGTCGCCAACGACCCGACGGTACGCGGGGGCGCGGTCAACCCGTGGTCGCTCGCGAAGACCCGGCGGGCCGGCGAGATCGCCCTGGCCAACCGGTTGCCCATGGTCAACCTGGTCGAGTCGGCCGGGGCGGACCTGCCCACCCAGGCGGAGATCTTCATCCCCGGTGGCCGGGTGTTCCGTGACCTCACCCGGCTCTCGGCGGCCGGCATTCCGACGGTCAGCGTGGTCTTCGGCAACGCGACGGCCGGTGGCGCGTACGTGCCGGGGATGTCCGATCACGTGATCATGATTCGGGACCGGTCGCAGGTCTACCTGGCCGGTCCGCCGCTGGTGAAGATGGCGACCGGTGAGGTCACCGACGACGAGTCGTTGGGTGGCGCGGCGATGCACGCCGGCACGTCCGGGCTCGCCGACTATCTGGCCGCCGACGAGCGGGACGGCATCCGGCTGGCCCGGCAGTGCGTCCGCCGGCTGAACTGGCGCAAGCGGGGCCCGTCGCGGCGTACGGCGGTGCCGCAGCCGCCGAAGTACGACCCGGAGGAGTTGCTCGGCATCACCAGCGCCGACCTGAAGGTGCCGTTCGACCCCCGGGAGGTGCTGGCCCGGATCCTCGACGGCAGCGACTTCGACGAGTTCAAGCCGGCGTACGGGGATGCGCTGGTCACCGGTTGGGGCGAGCTGCACGGGTACCCGGTGGGGGTGCTGGCCAACGCCCGAGGGGTGCTGTTCAGCGCGGAGGCGCAGAAGGCGGCCCAGTTCATCCAGCTGGCGAACGCCTCGGACACCCCGTTGGTCTTTCTGCAGAACACCACCGGCTACATGGTCGGCACCGAGTACGAGCAGCGCGGCATCATCAAGCACGGCGCCCTGATGATCAACGCGGTGTCGAACTCGACGGTGCCGCACCTGACTGTGAACCTGGGCGCCTCGTACGGGGCCGGCAACTACGGCATGTGCGGCCGGGCGTACGAGCCGAGGTTCCTGTTCACCTGGCCGAACGCGAAGTCGGCGGTGATGGGCCCGGCGCAGCTCGCGGGGGTGCTGTCGATCGTGGCCCGGCAGGCGGCTGCCGCACGGGGGCGCGACTACGACGAGGAGTCCGACGCGGCGATGCGGATGATGGTCGAGCAGCAGATCGAGTCGCAGTCCGGCGCGCTCTTCCTCTCCGGCCGGCTCTACGACGACGGGGTGATCGACCCCCGGGACACCCGGACCGTCCTCGGGCTCTGCCTCTCGGCGATCCACAACGGACCGGTGGAGGGCGCCGACGGCTTCGGCGTCTTCCGGATGTAAACCGTGAGCGCGAGGAACGCAGCGAAGCGGAGTCCCGCAGTCGCGAACGAAAGGCAGGCTCAGGGCGCAATGATCAACCGACTGCTCGTGGCGAACCGGGGTGAGATCGCCCGCCGGGTCTTCGCCACCTGCCGGGCGATGGGCGTGCAGACCGTCGCCGTGTATTCCGACGCGGACGCCGACGCGCCCTTCGTGGCCGAGGCCGACCTTGGCGTACGCCTGCCGGGGAGTTCGCCGGCCGAGACGTACCTGCGGGTCGACCTGATCCTGGACGCGGCCCGGCGCAGCGGCGCGGACGCGGTCCACCCGGGCTACGGCTTCCTCGCCGAGAACGCGGAGTTCGCGGCGGCCGTGACCGACGCGGGACTGACCTGGGTCGGGCCGCCGGCCAAGGTGATCGCCGCGATGGGCGACAAGCTCGCGGCGAAGGCACTGCTCGCCGAGGCGGGCGTGCCGATGCTGCCGAGCTGGACCGACACCGACGAGGTCACTGACTTCCCGGTGCTGGTGAAGGCGTCCGCGGGTGGCGGCGGGCGCGGGATGCGGATCGTGCGGGACGCCGACGAACTGGCCGAGGCCGCCGCCAGCGCCAGCCGGGAGGCGGCTGCCGCGTTCGGCGACGGCACTGTCTTCATCGAGCGGTACGTCGAGCGTGGCCGGCACGTCGAGGTGCAGATCTTCGGCGATTCGCACGGTCGGGTGGTGGCCCTCGGTGACCGGGAGTGCTCGATCCAGCGGCGCCACCAGAAGATCGTCGAGGAGGCGCCGGCGGTCGTGCCCGAGCGGGTGCGGACGGCGTTGCACGAGGCGGCGGTGGCCGCCGGGCACGCGGTGGACTACCTGGGCGCGGGCACCGTGGAGTTCCTGCTCGCCCCGGGCGGTGAGTTCTTCTTCCTGGAGATGAACACCCGGCTCCAGGTGGAGCACCCGGTCACCGAGTTGTGCACCGGGCTGGACCTGGTGGGCTTGCAACTGCTCGTCTCCGAGGGCGAGCCGCTGCCGGCGAGCCTGCCGGAGAGCGCCGGACACGCGATCGAGGTACGCCTGTGCGCGGAGGACGCGGCGGCGGGTTGGCGGCCGGCCACCGGGACCCTGCACCGGTTCACAGTTGGCGGGGTGGCGACCGAGTTCGGTGGGCTGGCCGGGCCGGGTCTGCGGCTCGACTCGGGTGTGGTGGCCGGTTCGGTGGTCGGGGTGCACTACGACTCGATGCTCGCGAAGGTGATCGCCTGGGGTCGTACCCGCGCGGAGGCGACCCGGCTGCTGGCCAGCGCGCTGGCCCGGGCCGAGCTGCACGGGGTGACCACCAACCGGGATCTACTGGTCCGGGTGCTGCGGAGCGCCGCGTTCGCCGCCGTGGAGATCGACACGGGCTTCCTGGACCGGCACCCGGAGGTCTTCGCCCCGCTGCTCCCCGCCGACCGGCTTCCGATCACCGCCCTCGCCGCCGCGCTGGCGGGTGCGGCCCATCGCCGGGCAACCGCGCAGGTGCTGGGCGGGCTCCCCTCCGGCTGGCGCAACGTGCCAGCCGTCCCGCAGGTCACCCGCTTCGTCGGGCCGGGCGGCGACGAGATCGAGATCCGCTACCGCCTGGATCGGACCGGCCGGCTCGCCGACTGGGCCAGCACACCGACGAAGGACGCCGCCGAATCAGCGGGAGCGCCCGATGTGGTGCTCGTGGAGGTCACCCCGGACCGGGTGGTGCTCGACGTCGACGGAGTTCGGCGCGCGTACCGCGTACACCCTGTGGGGTCGGCTGTCTTCGTGGACGGCCCGGACGGGGCGGCGAGCCTGGCCGAGCTGCCGCGTCTCCCGCTGCCCACCGCGGCGGTGGCGGCCGGGTCGCTGCTCGCGCCACTGCCCGGCGTGGTGACCCGGGTGCACGTCCAGGTCGGCCAGCGGGTCACGGCCGGCGATCCGCTGCTCACGCTGGAAGCGATGAAGCTGGAACATCCCGTGCTCGCCCCGATCGACGGCGTGGTCGCCGAGCTGCCGGTACCGACCGGCGGTCAGGTGCAGACGGGCGCCGTGTTGGCAGTTGTCGACGAAAAGGACAGCCGATGACCTTCGACCTCACCCCCGAACAGGACCAGCTGCGCGACGCCGTCCGGGCGCTGGGCCGCCGCTACGGCCACAGCTACTTCGTCGAGAAGGCGAAGGCTGGCGAGCACACCACCGAACTGTGGGCGGACGCCGGGCGGCTCGGCTACCTGGGGGTCAACATCCCCACCGAGTACGGCGGCGGGGGCGGCGGCATCACCGAGCTGGCCATCGTCTGCGAGGAGTTGGCGGCGGCGGGTTGCCCGCTGCTGCTGCTGGTGGTCTCCCCCGCCATCGCGGCGACAGTCCTCAGCCGACACGGCACCGAGGAGCAGCGCAAGCGGCACCTGCCGGGCCTCGCCGACGGCTCGCAGAAGATCGTCTTCGCGATCACCGAGCCGGAGGCCGGCTCGAACTTCCACCGGCTCGCCACTGTGGCTCGCCGCGACGGCGACGGCTGGCTGCTCAACGGCCGCAAGTGCTACATCTCCGGGGTCGACGAGGCCGGTCACGTGCTGGTGGTGGCGCGCGTCGCCGTCGATGACGGCCCAGCCGGTTCAGCGGATGCGTCTCCACAGAAGCTGAAGCCGGCGTTGTTCCTGGTGCCGACCGATGCGGCCGGGTTGACCCGGTCCAAGCTGGACATGGAGATCGTTTCCCCGGAGAACCAGTTCCTGCTCTACCTGGACGACGTGCGGCTGCCCGCCGACGCGCTGCTCGGTGAGTCGCTGGACGCCGGACTGCCGGCCCTCTTCGCCGGGCTCAACCCGGAGCGGATCACGGTGGCCGCGATGGGCGCCGGCACCGGTCGGTACGCCATCGAGCGGGCCAGTGAGTACACCGCCACCCGCAAGGTCTGGGGTGGTCGCAGCATCGGCTCCCACCAGGGGGTGTCGCATCCGCTGGCACACGCGGCGGTGCAGGTGGAGCTGGCCCGCCTCATGATCCAGAAAGCGGCCACCCTGTACGACGCCGGCCGCGACCTGGAGGCCGGGGTGGCCGGCAACATGGCCAAGTACGCGGCCGGGGAGGCTGCCGCGCTCGCCGTGGACACCGCCGTCCAGGTGCTCGGCGGGGCCGGCATGACCACCGAGTACGGGGTGGCGACCCTGCTCGGCGCGGTCCGGGCCGGGCGGATCGCCCCGGTCAGCCGCGAGATGATCCTCAACTTCGTGGCCCAACACGTCCTCGGTCAGGACAAGTCGTACTGACGCCGCCCCGCAGGCGGACCGGTCGACCGGTCCGCCTGCCGCAGGCAGCCTGGTGCGACCTCCTCACGCTCCTCGGCGGCCCGGCCGTTCCCGGTGGTGCAGGATCGCCACGGCCACCGCGAAGAACAGCGTGGGCGTCAGCACCAACACCAGCCACTGCGCCGGGGTGAGCGCAGCGAGGACACCGTCGTGGGTGGAGCGCTTCAGGAACGTCCCCGTGGCACCGAAGCCCACCCGGGTGAGCAGCAGCGTGACGCCCACCGGAACCACAAGCGCCAGCAGGCGCCGCCGCAACACCGCCGGCGCCGAAAGGATGGCAAGGGCGAAGAGCAGGTATCCCGCCGTCAGCAGGATTGCCTCGATCCGGCCGACACCGGAGGTGAAGATCCACGTGCCGTAGATGGGAGCCGTGTCGTTATCAGCACCCGTCACCTGGGCGACGCTCGGAGCAGCGACGCTGACCAGCGTCGCTGCCACCAGTGTGCCAAGCCGCCAGCGCGCGAGGGCCGCCGCGGCGGAACGGGGAGCGCGGACCGCGAGCGCCAGCGGGACCATCGCGGCGAGCACGGCGGGCCACAGATGGAACACTGTCGAATATTGTCCGTAGTCCGCGGCGACCCGAACCACCTCGAACGCCGCTCCGCAGACGGCGACCGCGGCTCCTGCCCGAGCCCAGCCGACCACGGCCAACACCGCCACGATGAGCCACAGCACCGACACCGGGCCACCCGGCCAAAGGACGACCGGCTCCCCGATCCCAACGGGGTAGCTCTCCGCGAGCATGGCGAGGTGCAGCACCGGTACGCGTGCAGCGCGCACGAACAACGTCAGCGCGGCGATCAGAGCTAGCGCCTGCGCCGCCTCCCGCCACGGGTCGGCCGAGAATCGCGCACCAGCCTGGCGGACATGCGCCCGGAGCGCCCCGCCGAGCAGGGCGAGCACGTCTCGCGCCGCCGGCCTGCGCTGGCCTGGGGCCGCGTCGTCCAGCAAGACGCCGACCATCTCGTCCTCGTACTGCCTGCGGTAGGCGCGGGGATAACAGGCCATCAGCCGTCGGTAGATGTGGTCCAACGTCACGCCACACCGCCGTCGAAGATGAGACCGGCACGGCGCAGTCGCACGCTCGCCGCGTCGGCGTTGCTGCGCAGACGCGCCGACTCCTCGGCCAGGCGACGCGCCCCCGGCGCGGTGAGTCGGTAGTACCGGCGCAACCTGGACTGCACCTGCTCCTCGCGCTCGATGTCGACGAGACCATCGGTCCGCAGCCGGTCGAGGGCTGCGTAGAGGGTGCCGGCACGCAGGTCGACGCGCCCGTCGGAGATTCGGCGAACCTCGTCGAGGAGCGCGTACCCGTGTCGTGGGGCCTCGACGAGCGCGGTGAGGATCAGATAGGTGGACTCATGCATGGAAGCCTTCGCCATGACCCGCAGCATATACCGTCCGACTGTATATACGGTGAGACTCCTACCGTGAAGTCTGCTTGCGGCGGTCAGGCCGGGGTACGGCAGGCGGCGTCGATGCGGTGCACCGGGCGGACCCGGCGGCCCATGCCCTCCAACAGTGAATCCTCGACGTGGAAGTCGTGAACGCGCAGTTGGTGGCGGGGCAGCTCCTCCTCGCTCGGGCAGAGCACCTGGGCGCGGACCAGGCCGACCGGGACGTACCGGACGCCGCCCTTCTCCTGGAGGATCACCATGTTGACGTCGTCGGTGGTGACCACATGCCCGCGTACGTCCTCGGTGGGCCCACTCTCCGGACCGACAGTGGTGACGGTCAGCGGCAACACAGGTGTGCTGATCACCGGCACCGCGGCCCAGACCAGGGTGGCCAGCACCGCCACCTCGGTCACCGATGCCAGCGGCCGGATCACCATGCCTGGCAGTGGCCCCGCGATGAACAGGGCCAGCAACGGAGGCACCACGATGAGCGCCAGCGCCAACCACTCGTCGCCCTGCCGCACCGCCGCACGCAGGGTGGGCAGCATCAGCCAGCCGTACCCGGCGAGCAGAGCGCCGATCAGTAGCAGCCGAGGCACGACCCGCTCGTGCAGCCGCCCGGGACGCAGTTGGAACGCGGCCACGAACGCCGGCAACAGCAGCGGAAGGTAGAGCAACGGCCAGGTGATCAGGGCGAGCAGGAAGCTGGCCAGCACCACCCAGGCCGGGGTGATGTCGGCCCAGCGGGCGAAGAGCGGACGGCGACGGGTGCCCGGCGGAAGTCGATCCGCGCTGACGGCCAGCACCGCGCCGAGCGCGAAGACGGCCACCAGGCCGGTGGAGAGCAGCCGGGCCGCCGTGGTCAGGAAGCCGGCGAGCAGGTTGACCGGCCCGACGTTGGCCACCAGCAGCAGCGTGGTCTGGAGTTCCCCGCCGGCCTCCACGCCGAGGCGGAGCACCGAGAAGATCGCCGGTACGCCCACCACTGCCGTCCAGAACGACTGGCTGGCCCGTGCACGTCGCTCGGCCGGATCCCAGCGGACCCGCCCGACGTCGGCGACGACCGGCTCGGCCGGTTCGGCGACCGGCACGCCGGCCGGCCAGGTGACGTCACCGACCGCCGGGCGGTCGACGACCGGCGCTGCCGCGGCCGTACCGTCGACTGTCGAAGAGTCGACGGCGACGCCGGGCGCGGAGGTACGGGGCGGCGGGACCGGCCCGTCGCCGCCGGTGGCGGTCGACGCCGTGCTCACTTCGCGGGCGCCTTGTCGTCGAAGTCGACGAGCTTCGGCACTTCCAGCGGCTGCGGCTGGCGCTTCTCGGCCTTCAACCACGGGCCCAGGGTCCGGTTGTACGCGGTCTGCCAGGGGCTGGCATCTCCGTCGCGGCCCTGCTCGTAGCTCTTCTGCAGGAAGTACGCGACCAGGTCGCGCAGCGCGGGATCACCGATCGGCACGCCGACGCCCAGCAACTCGCTGGTGCCGAACGGCATGTCGACGATCTCGAACTCCTTGGGAAAGCTGGCCAGAAAACCGGCAAGGATCGACTCGTCGGAGCTGACCGCGTCGTACCGGCCCTTCCGGATGCCATCGACGCAGTCGCCGACGTCCTTGACCACGAACGTCTTGACCTGGTGCTTCTCCAACTCGGCCTCGGTGGTGGAGCCGCCGCTGGTGCAGACCTTGTAGGCCGGGTCCCGCAGATCCTCAATGGTGCGGACCTTGTCCTTCAGTCGGACCGGCACCATCACCTCCTGAGTGGTGACGAAGTACGGCCCGGCGAAGCTGACCAACTGCTTACGGTCCTCCGTCATGGAGAAGCTGGACACCACGAGATCGACGGTGCCGCCCTGGAGCGACGGGATGCGGTCCTCGGTGGCGACCGACACGAACTCCAGCCGCTGGTCCCCCTCGTAGCCGAGGGAGGCCGCGACGTACCTGGCGATCTCGACGTCGAACCCGACGTGCTGGCCGTTTCGCAGATCGCCCATGAGCGGCTCGTTCGTGGCGACACCGATCCGGAGCTTCGACGAACCGTAGATGTGCGTCTCGCGCATCTTCTCCTGCACGGAGGGCAGTTCCGGTTCCTTCCGGCTGTCGCAACCGGCGGCGGCGGCGAGCACGAGGGTGAGGGCGACCGCCAGCGTCGACGCGATCGACCGGAGTCGGGGTTGCGAACTGCCTGAGCTCATGGGCGACCTCGCTGCCGGAAGAGCCTGCGGGACACCGAGAGTAGCCGTTCTTGTCCAATCCGTGTGGATGCCGTGGGCCCATGTCGGGCCGGTGCTCGGATCGACGCCGATCGGCGCGGCGGTCGGCTCAGCGGTTGACAGCGGGCCTCGTCACGACATGCTGGACGGGTGAGCCGATTGTCCAGACCAGATGCACGCGCGGTGGCGGTGCTCGCCGCGCTGGGAGCCCTCGCGCCGCTGGTCATGCTGGTCGTGTGGCGCCGACAGGATCTCCTCGGCGTGGTTCTCGCGCTGCTGTGCGTGCTGATGACCATGGTCGCCGGGGTCGCGGTCTCCGCCGCTCGTCAGGTCGACGATCCGGAGCCGGCGGACCGGTCGGCAGCGTTCGGGCCGCCCGAGCTGATGCCGTACGGGATCGACGCGGACACCCTCGACGCCCTGGATCCCCGGGACGCGTTGCGTGCGGTGCGTGACCGCCGACGTGGGTCGGACGGGCTCAGCGGCCGGTGAGCGTGGGCGCGGTGAGCGCGTCCACGCCGCGCCCCGCCAGACACCGGTAGGTCCGGTCGATGCTGCCGTCGACCGGCGGTAGCACCTCCAGGTGCCAGCCGGTCGCCTCGGCGATCCCGGTGGTCAGGCGGAACGTCGTGGAGCTGCACACCTGCCGTACCGGCTCGGCGGCGGTCACCTCTTCGTAGTCGGCGCCGACCAGCGACACCGGCAGGATGCCCTCGGCGTACGTCTCCCAGGTGTGTCGGCCCGCGCAGGACAGCCGAGCCGCCTCGGCGCGGCTGCCGCGGATCCGCATCGGGCCGAAGCATTCCAGCTCGGGCAGGCAGCGGGCGCCATCGGGCAGGGCGGTGGGCACACCGGTGCCGGTCGCGCAGCCGGGCAGCGGCCCGGTCGCCGGTGCGGCGATCTGCGTCGCCGACGGGTACGGAGCGGGTGGTGGCGCCCGGTCGGCGACCCAGGCCCCGGCGGTCGCGGAGGCGGCCAGCGCGAGCACCCCGGCGCCGCCGAAGAGCCAACGCCGCCAACGCCGACCGGTGGGCAGAGTTCGCTGAGTGTCCTCGATGGGCGGGCGGGGCACCGGCCGGCCGGCCGCGTACGGGCCGGAGAGCGTCGCGCCACCGCTGACCGGAGCGCCGCTGACAGGTGTCGCCGGCGAGCCGAGTGGCAGGTTGGTGAGCAGGTCGTGCAGCTCCAGGGCGGAGGGACGCTCGGTCGGCTCGTTGGCCATGCCGACGCGCAGCACGTCGATCAGCTCGTCCGGCACCCCGGGCAGGGCGGGGAGCGGCTGGTTGAACATCTCCAGCACGGTGACCAGGCTCGGGTTGCGCTCGGACTGCCAGCGGGGCGGCCGGCCGTGCATCACGGCGTAGAGGGTGGCGCAGAGCGCGTACACGTCGACGGCCGGGGACGGCGGGCTGTGGCTGAACATCTCCGGCGGCGCGTACGCCGGGGTGAGCACCTCCAGGGTGACCGAGGCGTCCCGGTGCTCGGCGAGAACGGCGAGCCCGAAGTCGGCGAGCACCGCCGAGTTGAAGTGCGAGTAGAGGATGTTGGCCGGTTTCACGTCCCGGTGCAGCACCCCGGCGGCGTGCGAGTGGGCCAGCGCGTCGGCGATCTTGATGCCGAGGTCGCGAGCCTCCACCGGGCCCAGCGGCGAGGTGCGCATCCGTTCGGCGTACGAACCGTCGCAGAGCTCCATGATCAGGTAGGGGTGCTGGTCGATGGTGACCCCAACATCGAAGAGGTCCACCACGTGCGGGTGTGAGGACATCCGCCCGGCCGCCCGCGCCTCGCGCAGGAAGCGGGCCTGGTCCCGCTCGCTGTCGAGCGTGCGGTTCTCCACCTTCACGGCGACCTCGCGGCCCACGGAGATCTGGGTGGCCTGGTAGACGGTCGCGTACCCGCCCCGGGCAAAGACCCGCAAATCAGTCAGGCCGGGCACGATCGGCACTGGCAGGCCGCCGGTCGGGTTGTCGGTCACCGCTCGAAAATACCCAACCCGACCGATGGCTCAGCGCACCGCGTCCGCCGGAGCGGCACCGGCGGGACCGGTACCCTCCTCGGCGACCGCAGTCGTTCCGGCACCCTCGGTCGATCCGATCCCACCGGCCGGGCTGCCCCGGCGGGCATCCAGGCGCAGACCGATGGCGGTGGCCACCGCTCCCAGCCCTTCCCACGCCGCCACCCCGAAGAACCGGTCGGGAGCGATGTCGGCCAGCACCGCGATGGTGAACACGGTGAACGTGACAAGTCGGAAGACCACTGTGAACCGGTAGAACGCCCGCCACTCGGTCACCGTGGCGAGCAGGTAGTAGACGCCCATGTTGAAGGCCGCCATCGAGGACGCCAGCAGGAACGTCCCGGTGTGGTCACCGACGGCCCGCGTCTCCGGCACCTCGAAACCGAGCATGCGCAGCTGCGCCTCCGGCCAGAGCAGCCCGACCGCGCCCATCACCAGCGCCAACACGCCGAAGACCGCGATGGTCCAGCCCGCGATGGATCGCGGCAGCTTCATGAAGGGCCTCCCCAGGCACGGCGACGGTCACCACTGTGGACCCGTACGCGGTGGTGACACGCTAGCCGCTCACCCCGACCACCACATCCCCAGAACCGGCAAAACCCTCCACCTCACCCCGGGGGGTCGCGCTGATCATGAAGTTATTGCCCTGCGCGTCGGCGTGTCGGGGCAATAACTTCATGATCAACGGGGTGGGTGGGTGGGGGTGGGTGGGTTAGGCCTGGGCGGTTGTCAGGCGGGCTTGTAGGGCGTCGGCTGCTGCGCGTTCGCTGCGCTGCTCGGTGGCGTACGCCAGGCGGACCGCCTCCTGCGCACAGGACAGCGCCTCCGCTGGGTGCCCGCAGGCGGCCAACGCCTCGGCCAGCACACTCGCCGCGATCACCTGGCTGCGCACGTCCTCGGCCGGTGCGGTGACCGCTCGGCGGGCCCAGTCCAACGCCTGCTCCCGCTGGCCGTGAGCGAGCAGCGCCGCAGCGTACTGGGCCATCGTCTGGCGGCGGGAGAAGAGCAACGACGGTGCGTTCGCTGCGGCAGTGGCCACCGGGGCGAGCAGCCCGACCGCGGTCGCCGAGTCGCCGGCGGCGAGACGGGCCGTCGCCAGCAACACCCGGGGCGCCACCTGCGCCGGAGCCTGCGGGTTGTGCGGCTCCACGGCGGTCAACACCGAGCGGGCCACCCGCTCGGCCGTCTCGCAGTCGCCCATGTCCAACGCGACGAAGCCACGCAGTGTCCCGGCCATCCCGGTGAGCAGCGGATGCGAGGTGCGCTCCGCGTACGCCAGGGCGTCGGTGAGCAGGTCCGCCGCGTGCTCCGGCTCGCCCAACCCGCGCGCCACCACCGCCCGGACCACCAGGGCGAACCCGCGTCCCCAGTCGTCGGAGGCGGCGGCGAACTCCCGGTACGCCCGCCGGGCCTCCCGGTCCGCCTCGGCCAGGTCACCCAGCTCGGCAGTGGCGAACGCCGCCACCGCGCGCAACGTTCCCACCGCCCACGCCTCACCGACCCGCTCGCCGAACGGCAGGAACACCTGCGCCATCCGACACGCCTCGCGCAGCCGGCCGGCGAGCAGCCGGGCGAACGCCGTGGTGCCGCGCAGCCAGGCCCGCCCGTACGGGTCCTTCAGCTCGGCGAAGAGCCGGGCGGCTCTGCCGAGCACCGCGTCGGTGCCGGCGAAGTCACCCCGGGTGGTGGTCACCCAGGCCAGGTTCTGCAGGGACCACGCCTGCCCGCGTCGGTCCTGCGCGCCGAGGCTGACCTGGTACGAGGCAGCCAACCGGCTGCTTGCCTGACTCAGCCGCCCGGCCACGAAGTCGGCCATGCCGAGCCGCCGCATCGCCGTTGCCCGCTGCGTGGGCAGCCGACCCTCGGTGGCCACCTGCAACGCCTCCTGCCAGGCGGTCACCGCCCGGCCCTGGTCGCCGAGGGTCTCCTGGGCCTGCCCCGCCAACAGCAGGGCGCTGACCCGGGTGACCTCGTCCCCCGCGTTCGCGGCGATCTTCTCCGCGTACGCCAACGCGTCGGAGACGCGGCCGACCTGGAGCAGCGCCCGAGCGTGCACCACCCGATCGGCTGCCGGCACCCCGTCGCGGGCCAGTTCGGTGGCGCGCTCGGCGTACTCGACGGCCATGGCCGGCTCACCGGCGGACAGCGACCGGCGGGCGGCCCGACCGAGCGCGGCGACACCGAGCGGAACCACCGCCCGGGCCGGCGCGTCCGGGCGCAGCTTCACCGCGTCGGCGAGCGTGGCGGCCCGCTCGACGTGCGTCGCCACGAAGTCGTCCCGGGCCTCGTCGGTGAAGCCGCCCACGGTGCTGGCCGTGGCGTCGTCCACCGGCGCCGCCCAGCGGGCCAGCGCGGCGTGCCGCTCGGCCAACTCGGCCTTGCTCACCCCGGCGTACGCGGCCTCCCGCATCAGCGGTGTCGCGAACGAGTAGCCGGTACGCGAGCGGTGCAGCATGCGACGTTGCAGCAACTCCTCGACCGCCCGGTCGAGCTCCACGGCGACCACTGCCGACGGTCGACCGTCCCGGCGGCCGTACTGCTCCCGCATCGCCTCCAACGCGCCGGTCGGCACCGTGTCGCCGGTGACCGCCGCGTCACGCAACACCGACCGGGCGTCCGGCGGCAGCGCGTCGATCCGGGCCGCCAGCACGGCGGCGAGGTCCCGGGAGAGCAGCCGGCTGCCCAGCGAACCCGGCACCAACCGCCAGCCGGCCGACCCGCTCTGCTCCCGCTCGCCGGAGCCGGACCGATCCCCTGCGGCACCCCGCGTCGAGGCAGCGCCGCGCACCGACTCGGTGGTGAGCGCACCCCGCTCGATAAGCAGGGTGACCAGCTCAGCCAGGTAGAACGGATTGCCCTGCGCGGTGGCGAGCAACCGGTCGGCGTCGGCCTGTGGCAGCTTGCCGCCGCCGAGGTAGGTCGTGAGCAGCCGGGCCGCGTCGGCGCCGCGCAGCGGCGGCAGCGAATGCACCTCGGCGTCCGCGACCCGGGTCAGCGCCCCGGCGGTACGCACCAACTCGGGGCGGCCGAGCAGCAGCACCAGCACCGGGCCGGTGAGCCTGGACAGGGTCAACCCGAGGGCGCTGATCGTCTCGGGGGTGGCATCGTGCAGGTCGTCCACAACGATCACCAGCGGCGCCTCCGAGGCGAGCCCGCTGAGTAGGTCGGCGACCGCGTTCGGCACCACCTCGGCATCCGCGGCCGGAATGCCCGAACCGCCCCACTCACCGCTGTCGGTGCCGGAGTGCGCCGGAAGTTCGGCATAGCCGAGCAGGGCGAGCAGCTGCTCCGTGGCGATCGGCGCGGTTTCCGCACCGGAGCGGGCGAGCCGCTGCCCGAGCCGGCGCAGCCGCTCCTCCACCGCCGGGCGGGTCAGCGCGGTGGACGCGTCGCTGGGCAGACCGACGGCGGCCCGTACCAGGTCGGCCAGGGGCGCGAGCCGTCGCCGCTCACCGAACGCGGCACAGCGCACCGAGAGCACCCGGGCGCCGGTGTGCGCCGCGTAGCGGCCAGCACCGACGTCGTACCCGGCGGCGAGGCGCTCCACCTCGGCGGCGAACCGGGACTTGCCGATACCCGCCTCGGCGGTCATCAGCAGCACCCGCGGGTCGCCCTGGTCGATCACCTCGGCGAGCCGACCGGCGACCCGACCGATCTCCGTCTCCCGGCCGACGTACGGCGCCTCGTCGCCGAGCCCCGAGCGGGTGCCCGGCGCATCCAGCAGACCCAACAGCTCGTACGCCTCGACCGGCTCACGCTTGCCCTTGAGCCGCAGCGGGCGCAGCGCCCGCCAGGAGGAGACGTGCCTGGTGGCGGCGGCGGTGCGTCCACCGGCGTAGACGGCCCCGACCGCGGCGGCGTCGGCGAGCCGGGCCGCGGTGTTCACCGTGTCGCCGATGACCGTGTATTCGATCGCGGCCTGGATGCCGGCGATGACGTCGCCGGTGTTCAGCCCGACCCGCAGCCCGAGCGGCGCGCCGCCGCCCCGCTCGTCGTCGAGCACCCGGCGGACGGCCCGTTGCATGGACAGGGCGGCCCGGACGGCGCGTTCGGCGTCGTCCTCGTGCGCCACCGGGGCGCCGAAGACCGCCATGATGCCGTCACCGGTCAGCTTGTCGACGTGCCCGCCGAACGTCTTCACCGCACCCGCGAGGGCGGCGAGCACCCGGTCGGTGACCGCGCCGACGCGTTCCGGGTCGAGGTCCTCCGACCAGGAGGTGAACTCGGAGAGGTCACCGAAGAGCACGGTGACCACCCGGCGCTCGGCCGCCGGCAACGTGGCGGCGGCCGGCAGCGCGGCACCGCAGTTGTGGCAGAACCGCGCGCCGGGAACGGCAACGGTTCCACACACGGGGCAGGTCACATGTGCTCCAACCCACTGACCCCGGGCGCGGATTCCCCGGTGTCGACGCCCAGATACTCCAGTTGGGCACGGACCGACCATTCGGCCGCCCACCAGAGCGAGCGGTCCACGTCGGCGTAGACCGTCGCCACCACGTCGGCGGGGGTGTGGGCGCCGGCGGCGACCGCCGCCCGGACCTGGTCGAGCCGGGCCCGGCGGTGGGCGAGGTAGAAGTCGGCGGCGGCGGCGCAGTCGGCCAGCGCCGGGCCGTGTCCGGGCAGCGCCGGGATTCCCCGGTACGCGGACAGCAGCTCCAGGCTGGTCAGGTAGTCACCGAGATGCCCGTCCGGGTGGGCGACAACAGTGGTGCCCCGGCCGAGAATGGTGTCACCGGTGAGCACCACCCGCTCGTCGTCGTGCTCGACCAGGAAGCAGACCGAGTCTGCGGTGTGCCCTGGCGTTTGCAGCAGGCGGATCTCCAAGCCGAAGCCGCCGAGGTGCTCGCCCGGCTCGGTCAGCGACTCACCGCCGATGGTGTGCGTCGGGTCGACGGCGAGGACGGGCACCCCGCCGAGCAGTTCGCTCAGGCGGGCGGCGCCCTCGGTGTGGTCGGCGTGGCCGTGGGTGATCAGGATCAGCCCGATCGGGCCGTGCTCGGCGATCCGGGTGAGGTGCCCCTCGTGCGCCGGCCCCGGGTCGACAACGATGGCGTACTCGGCCGCCGGGGCACGCAGCACCCAGGTGTTGGTGCCGTCGAGGGTCATCGGCCCCGGGTTGGGCGCACGCAGCAGTGAAACCCAGCCGGGCAGTTCGTCGGCAAGCGCCGCCACCGCCCCCGTCACGTGCCCGCTCATGGCTGCGATCGTACGACCCCGCCCGCCACACCCCACGATCTTGCACTTGCGGCCCCTGATTCATCCCCGTTCAGGGCTTTCGTCGGGGCAGAAAGTGCAAGATCGCGGGGCGATGGGGACGCGTCAGGCGACCTCGACGATCAGTTCGATCTCCACCGGGGCGTCCAGCGGCAACTCGGCCACACCTACCGCGCTGCGCGCGTGGCGGCCGGCCTCCCCGAAGACGGTGCCGAAGAGGTCGGAGGCACCGTTGATCACGGCGGGCTGACCGGTGAAGCCGGGCGCGGAGGCCACGAACCCGGTCACCTTGACCACCTTGACCACGTTCTCCAGGCCGACCAGCGAGTCGACCGCGGCCAGCGCGTTGAGCGCGCACCGCTGGGCCAGATCCTTCGCCTGGTCGGCGGAGATCCCGGCGCCGACCTTGCCGGTCGCGAGCAGCTTGCCCTCGGCGATCGGCAACTGGCCGGAAACGTACACGTGCTGCCCGGACTGCACCGCCGGGACGTAACTGGCCACCGGCGGCACGACCTCGGGCAGTTCGAGACCCAACTCGGCGAGCTTCGCGTGCGGACCGTTGCTCACGGCGCCACCCCGATGTTCGCGACTGCGGGGCTCCGCTCCGCTGCACTCCTCGCGCTCACGCCTTGGGCCGCTTCAGGTAGGCGACCAGCTGGTCCGGATTCGGGCCGGGGACCACGGCGACGAGTTCCCACCCGTCCTCGCCCCAGTTGTCGAGGATCTGCTTGGTCGCGTGGACCAGCAGCGGGACCGTGGAGTATTCCCACTTCTGCATCGCTGAAGGGCTCCCTCTTGGTGCGGAATTGTTCGTGGGACAGCCTACGGTCCGCTGGCCGGGCGAGGTACGGGACGCTGCTCCGGCGTGGCCGGCAGCTCCCCGCAGTGCCCCTCGTGCTCGTACCCCTGGGGGCAGCGGGACCGGTCGGGCAGCAGCAGGTCACAGAAGACCCGGTGCCGGTTGTTCTGATCGTCGGCGTTCGACACTGTGGTCTCGCCGGCGTCCAGCTCGGGCAGGAACCCCAGGGACACCGCGACCCGGCCGGCCAGCACTGTCGCCGCCGCCAGGTTCGGCACCCGGATCGGCAGGTGGATGACGAAGCCCGGCTCGTCGTCTTCGCGGGTCCGCTCGGCGGGCTGGCTCGGCACCCGGGCCGTCTCCGCCTGCTCCGGCATCCGGCGGTACGACCGTTCGTTGATCGGCTGGTTGGTGACCTGCCCGCCGGCCTCGACCACGGACCCGGGCCGGCGGGGCCGGTCGTTCGTCGGGAACTGGGTGCGAGGGATGTTGTCCGCGTCGCGCATGCACTGCCTCCGGTCGTACCTCTCGGACCATGCTTCCGGCCCGGACCCATTCGTCCGTTCCGGCCCCCGCACCGGGACGAAGGTAGGTCTGTGACCGCAGTCCCGCCAGCAGGACGCGCACAAGAGGTCACCAACAGTCACATATGCGACACACCGCAGGTCGGGGGCCTGACACCGAAACCGACGCGGGTACCGCTCACCGGACCGCTGGGGCCAACCGACCGGCAGGGGCGACACCGAGCCGGTCATCGACCGCTACCCTTCCGGTCGGACGGTCGCGCAGCGCCCGGCCGCCCGCTCGATCACGCTCGACGCCAGGGGTGGCGGCGGGCGCCGCACCCCTGGGGGAACGACATGACCCACCCGCCCAGCGGCGACCAGGCCGGCCCACCCGCTCACCCGCCGGCCCACCCGGATCCCGCCGGTCAGTCCGGCGCGCCGGCCATCCCCAGCCAGCCGACCCCCGCCCCGCCGCCCGGGCAGCTCGCCCTTCCCGCATCCCCCGCCCCGCCGGCGCTCCCCGCCGCCCCTGCCTCACCGGCCTTCCCCGGGCAGCCCACCGGCAACGGCCAGCCGCCCTTCCCCGGGCAGCCCACCGGCGCCGGGCAGCCGGAAGGGCTCGGCGGCCCCACCTCGGCCGCCGCATCGACACAGTCGGGCGCCCCGAACCCCTCGTCGATCCCCCCGCCCCCGCCGGCCTACCCGCCCTACCCGGGCACGGCCGAGCCGAAGAAGAAGCGTGGTCTGCTGATCGCGGCGATCGCACTGGTCGTGATCATGGTGCTCTGCGTGGGCGGCGGTGTGGTGGCCTTCCTGACCCTGCGCGATGCCGAGACCGGCGAGGGCGCCAAGGAGCCGACGGTCGCCGTCGACGAGTTCCTCACCGCGGTCTACAAGGATCGCGACGCGACCAGGGCGGCCAGTCGCGTCTGCGCCGCCTCCCGAGACGACGACAAGATCGCCGCGAAGGTGGCCGAGGTGGAGAAGTACGCCTCCACGTACCAGAACCCGCGCTTCCGGTGGACCACCCCGAAGGTGGACAACCAGACCGGGGAACGGGCCACCGTCTCCACCCGGCTCACCATGACCACCGCCGACGAGAAGGTGGCCGACCAGGAGTTGCGCTTCACTGTGGTGCAGAAGACGGGTTGGTGGGTCTGCGAGGTCGCGTGACCGCGACGCCTGGATAGGCTCGACGGGTGTGTGCAGCTGAGCGCCCGATCGACCCGGCCGGTACCGGCTGGCCCGCCCGCCTCCACGTGGTGACCGGCAAGGGTGGCACCGGTAAGACCAGCGTGGCGGCGGCGTTGGCCCTCGCGCTCGCCGCCGGTGGCCGGCGCACCCTGCTGGTCGAGGTCGAGGGGCGGCAGGGCATCGCCCAGCTGTTCGGCATCGACCCGCTGCCCTACGAGGAACGGCACCTCGCCGACGCGCCGGACGGCGGTGAGGTGCGCGCGCTCGCGGTGGACGCCGAGGAGGCGCTGCTCGAGTACCTGGACATGTTCTACAAACTGGGTGCGGCGGGCCGCGCACTACGCAAGCTCGGCGCCATCGACTTCGCCACCACCATCGCGCCCGGCCTGCGGGACGTCCTCCTCACCGGCAAGGTGAAGGAGGCCACCACCCGCACCACCGGGCAGCGGCGCGCGTACGACGCGGTGGTGCTGGACGCCCCGCCGACCGGGCGGATCGGCCGATTCCTCAACGTGACGGCGGAGACCGCCCGGCTGGCCAAGGTGGGCCCGATCAAGACCCAGAGCGAGGGGGTCGCCGCGTTGCTGCGGTCCCCGATGACCGCGGTGCACGTGGTCACGCTGCTGGAGGAGATGCCGATCCAGGAGACGGTCGACGCGATCGCCGACCTGACCGCCCTCGGCTTCGGCGTCGGGAGGGTGCTCGTCAACGGCGTCCGACCCCCGCTGCCCGCCGGGCCGGCGGTCACCGCCGCGGAGTTGCGGCGCGGGCTGGTCGCCGCCGGGCTGCCGGCCGATCGGGACATCGTGACCGGGCTGCACGATGAGGCACGTGACCAGCTCATCCGGCGCGAACTGGAGGATTCGCTCCGCGCCGACCTGGTGGAGTTGGGGCTGCCGATGATCGAGCTGCCGTTGCTGCCCGACGGGGTGGACCGGGCGGGGCTCGCGACGCTGGCCCAGGCCCTCGTCCGCGCCGAATGACTCACACCTGAGCGCAGCACGGGCGCGCGGACCCACCGGCCCGATACGCTCGATTGGTGCCTTCCGAAGACGCGGCGCCGCAGCTGGACGTCGACCAGATCCTCGCCGACCCGGGCGTGCGGATCGTCGTGTGCTGTGGTGCCGGCGGGGTGGGAAAGACGACCACGGCCGCGGCTCTGGCGCTGCGGGCCGCCGAGCACCACGGTCGGCGCACTGTGGTGCTCACCATCGACCCGGCCCGCCGGCTGGCCCAGTCGCTGGGCCTGACCGAGCTGGACAACACCCCCCGCCAGGTCAAGGGCATCGACGTCGAGAGCAGTGGCGGCGAATTGCACGCCATGATGCTGGACATGAAGCGCACCTTCGACGACGTCGTGTTGCAGCACACCGACCCGACGAAGGCCGCGGAGATCTTCGCGAACCCGTTCTACCAGGCGATGAGCTCGACCTTCGCCGGCACGCAGGAGTACATGGCGATGGAGAAGCTGGGCCAGCTGCACGCCCGGGGCGAATGGGACCTGATCGTGGTGGACACACCACCGTCCCGCTCGGCACTTGACTTCCTGGACGCGCCGGCTCGACTCTCCCGATTCCTGGACGGCCGGATGCTGCGATTGCTGCTGGCCCCGGCGCGCAGCGGCGGCCGGAGCATGTTCAGCCTGGTCACGGCCTCGTTCGGGATGTTCTCGAAGGTGGTGCAGAAGGTGCTCGGCGCACAGCTGCTCACCGACCTGTCCGGCTTCGTGGCGGCACTGGATTCGATGTTCGGTGGTTTCCGGCAGCGCGCCGAGCAGACGTACCGCATCCTGCAGGCACGGGAGACGGCCTTTCTGCTGGTCGCGACACCGGAGCCGGACGCGGTCCGGGAGGCCGCCTACTTCGCGGGCCGCCTGCGGGACGAGCGGATGCCGCTGGCCGGGCTGGTGCTCAACCGGGTGCACCGCCCGTCGGTTCCGAAGTTGGACGCCGAGCAGAGCCGGGTCGCCGCCGAGCGGCTGACCGAGCTGGGTGGGCACGAGGCCACCGCCGACGTGCTGCGGGCGCACGCGACGCTGGCTCGCCAGGCGGTACGCGAGCAGCAGGTCGCCGCGCGCTTCACCGAGGCGTTCCCGGCCGTGCCGGCGGTGTCGGTCACGGCGCAGCCCGCCGACGTGCACGACGTCGACGGGCTACGGACGATCGGCGCGGCGATCAGCCGGCCGTGACCGGCGTCAGTTGGCCGCGCTGACCAGAATCTTGTCCTTGCCGGCCTTGTCCTTGCTGTTCTTCTTCATCGCGGCCTCGAACATCTTGCGCCAGCTCGTCACCTGAGGGTGACGACGCAGTAGCGCCCGCCGTTCGCGTTCGGTCATGCCGCCCCACACACCGAACTCGATCCGGTTGTCCAGCGCGTCGGCCAGGCACTCGTACCGAACTGGGCAGCTCCGGCAGATCCGCTTCGCCACGTTCTGTTCGGCGCCCTGTACGAACAACGCGTCCGGGTCCCCGTTCTGACACGCCGCCAGCGACGGCCAGTCAGTGATCATGCCCATGTGTACACGTCCCCCCTTGCAGTACCTACCGACCTCGTCGATGCACGTCAGCCGGCAATTCCCCCCGATCGCCCGGCCTGCCTTCCCCAAGGCGGCACGGACGACATGTGGCGCTGTCGCCGCCCCCATCATGCTCTGTAGTCGACTGATTACGCAACGTTGTCGACGAAATCCATCATTTCGGACACTCCCGGCTTCCCGGGCCTTCGACCGCCGGTTACCCCGCCGAGGTCAGCGATAACGCTGCGCCGCCTCACTGAATCGGAGGAGACTCACGCCAGTTCACACGCAACCAAGCACCGGGGGTCGTGCGTTTAGCACAACGAGGGCAGCGCGCGCAGGAAATGGGGAAAGAACGCCCCAGCGCCCCTCGTTCCCTACTCGCGTACCATGCCGAGGTGACCTGGATGCGGAAACGTGACCACAATGTGCTGACCAACGCCGCATCGCTACTCGTGTGTGGCCTGCTGGCCGGCGTGGTGGTCGCTGCGGCGGCCTTCCCCGCGGTAGCGATGTCCGGCCTGGCCGCGAAGGCCGGCGCCGAGACATTCGGTGCTCTGCCCACGGAGCTGACGGTGGCCCGCGCGCCACAGATCAGCTACCTGCTGGCGTCGGACGGCAAGACCCCGCTCGCGACGATGTACGACGAGAACCGACGGGACGTGAAGCTCGCCGACATCTCCGAGCCCATGCGGAAGGCCATCATCGCGGCCGAGGACCACGACTTCTACAAGCACAACGGCGTCGACATCAACGGTGTCGCCCGCGCGTTCGTCAACAACCAGACCGAGGGCTCCGGCCAGCAGGGCGCCTCGACGCTGACCATGCAGTACGTCCGGCTGGCCATCGCCTACTCGGCCACCCACCCGGCCGACGTGGTCGCGGCGACCGAGGACACCAGCGCCCGCAAGCTGCGCGAGATGAAGCTGGCCCTCCAGGTCGACAAGGAATTCTCCAAGGACGAGATCCTCACCCGCTACCTCAACCTGGCCTCGTTCGGCAACGGCGCGTACGGCATCTTCGCCGCCAGCCAGGTCTACTTCGGTAAGCCGCCGAGCAAGCTGAAGATCGAAGAGGCGGCGTTGCTGGCCGGCATGGTCAAGGCGCCGACGACAAACGATCCGACCACCGAGGCCGGTTACCCGCTCGCGCTGGATCGGCGCAACTACGTCATCCAGAACATGGTCGACATCAAGGCCATCACCCAGCAGGAGGCGGACGTCGCCAAGGCGACCAAGCTGGTGGTGAAGGACAAGCGCACCCCGAACGGCTGCGTCGCCGCCAACGTCAACAGCTGGGGCTTCTTCTGTGACTACTTCTACCGCTGGTGGATGGACCAGGAGACGTTCGGCTCGACCAGGTACGACCGGGAGCGCCGGCTGAAGAGCGGCGGCTACAACGTCGTGACCACGATCGACGTCCAGGCCCAGCGCGCCGCGGACAAGGCGGTCCGCAAGGCCAAGAGCGAGAACAGCAAGGAAGCGGCGATGGTCGCGGTGGTCGAGCCGGGCACCGGCCGGGTGCGCGCGCTCGCTGTCAACCGGCAGTTCAAGCTCGACGACCCGAAGCACCCGAAGAACAAGATCTCCAGCGATCCCGCGAAGAGCAAGAAGAAGATCCGGGGCAACTACCCGGCGACTGTCAACCCGCTGCTCACCGGCGGTGACGGCATCACCGGCTACCAGGCCGGGTCGACGTTCAAGATGTTCACAATCGTCGCGGCGCTGGAGAAGGGCGTCCCGCTCAGCCACACGATCAACGCGCCGAAGCAGTTCAAGTCGGAATACATCATCCGACCCGGTCCGGCAGCCTGCCCGGGGACCAACTTCTACTGCCCCACCAACTCGACCGAGAGCATGGCCGGCGTACACAACATGTGGAGCGCGTTCGGTCGCTCGGTGAACACCTACTTCGTGCCGCTTCAGCAGCAGGTCGGCGCCGAGAACGTGGTCAAGGCCGCCAAGCGGCTGGGCATCAACTTCCGGTCCCAGGAAGACCTGGACCTGGAGAAGGGCGCGCACCAGTGGGGCGCGTTCACCCTGGGCGTCTCGCAGACCACCCCGCTGGACCTGGCCAACGCCTACGCCACTCTGGCCGCCGACGGCAAGTACTGCGAACCGATCCCGGTGCAGGAGATCCGCGACCCCGAGGGCAACAAGCTGGACATCGCCAACCCGCGCTGCGAGAAGCGGTTCAGCACCGAGGTGGCCCGCGCCGCGGTGGACGCGGCCCGATGCCCGGTCGGTGACAAGTCGTCGTCCTCCCGGTGCGCGGGAGCCACCGCCGGTAATGTCCGCGGCGACGTCGGTTTCCCGGTGGCCGGCAAGTCCGGCACCACCGACTCGGAGAAGACCGCCGCGCTGGTCGCGATGACCAAGCAGTACGCGGTGGCGGGCATCATGGCCGACCCGGACTGGCCGCAGACCAACGTGGAGATGAAGCACGCGGAGAAGGACGGCATCAACCCACCGGTGTGGGAGACGCTGCGGGACGCGATGAAGGGCAAGGACCGCGTCGACTTCGCGGCACCGGGCGAGAAGATCTCCGTGGGTGACCAGCGCAGCATCCCCGACGTGAAGTGCGTTTCGGTGGACACCGCGAAGTCCCGGCTCAAGGGTGCCGGCTTCGAGCCGGTCGTCTCCAGCGCGAAGGTGCCGTCCTCCTGCAAGCAGGGCGAAGCGGCCGGCACCAACCCGGACGGACGCACGAGCAAGGGTGGTGTGGTCACCATCGAGGTCAGCAGCGGCGGTGGCACGCCGGGCAACACCGACGGCAATCCGGGCGGCCCGCCCGGGGGCCGACCCGGTGGTCGCCCCGGCGGCTGAGCCGACGAGTAGGACACGACGGGCGGGCACCCTCCTCGGGTGCCCGCCCGTTTCGTCTGTCCGGACCGGCGAGCGGCTGCGACAACCGTCGCGCCGCGCCGCCGACGCTTGCGGGTCAGAGACCGAGCTGTCGGCGTACCTCGGCGGCCACCCGGCCACCCTCGGCCTGGCCCGCCACCGCGGCCTGGGCTGCCTTCATCGCCGGGCCCATCTGGGCCTTGCCGGTGAAGCCGCCCGCGGCGAGCGCCCCCGACACCAGCTCGGTCAGGTCGGCGTCCGACAGCTGCCTGGGCAGGTAGCGGTCCAACACCTCACCCTCGGCGCTCTCCTTCGCGGCCTGCTCGGCGCGGCCGGCGTCGGCGAAGGCGGTGGCCGCCTCCCGACGCTTCTTGGCTTCCTTGGTCAGCACCGCGAGCACCTCGTCATCGGTGAGCTCGCGCTTGGCCTTGCCGGCGACCTCGGCGGTGCCGACGGCGGCCAGGGCCATCCGCAGCGTGGAGGTGGTCAGCTCGTCGCGCGCCTTGAGCGCGGAACGCATGTCGGCAGTGAGGCGGTCCTTCAGCGTGCTCATGGACGGTCAAACTACCCTGAACGCCATGCGAAAGCGCACACTATTCCGGCTCGCCGCCGGAACCGCCACGATCGGCGCGGCCACGCTCGCGTACGCGTCGCTCGTCGAGCGCAACATGTTCACAGTGCGGCGGTACGACGTGCCGGTGCTCCCGGCCGACGCGGAGCCGCTGCGCGTGCTGCACCTGTCGGACCTGCACATGATGCCCGACCAGGCGCGCAAGCAGCGCTGGGTGGCGTCGCTGGCCGCCCTCGACCCCGACCTGGTGGTGGTGACCGGTGACAACATGGCACACCCGGGCGCGGTGCCCGGGGTGCTGCGGGCCCTGCAACCGCTGCTGGACTACCCGGGCGCGTTCGTGTTCGGCTCCAACGACTACACCGGGCCGGTGTTGAAGAACCCCTTCACCTACTTCCTGCCCGACCGGGAGTACACCGAGGGCGTCGAGCTGCCCTACGAGGAGCTGCGGCAGGTGTTCACGGGCGCCGGCTGGGCGGACCTCAACAACGCCCGGACCACGCTGAAGGCCGGTGGCCGACAACTCGACCTGGTCGGCGTCGACGACCCGCACATCGATCGGGACGACTACCCCGCCGTCGCCGGCGCGGTGTCGTCGTCGGCGGACCTCTCCATCGCGCTGACGCACTCACCCGAGCCACGGGTCCTCGACCAGATGGCGGCGGACGGCTTCGGGCTGCTGCTGGCCGGGCACACCCACGGTGGTCAGGTCTGCGTACCGGGCTTCGGGGCGCTGGTGACCAACTGCGGCCTACCCCGCTCGATGGCGCGCGGCCTGCACCGGTGGCCGGGCTCGGACTCCTGGCTGCACGTCTCCGCCGGCCTCGGCACCCACCCGACCGCCCCGATCCGCTTCGCCTGCCCCCCGGAGGCGAGCATCCTCACCCTCATCCCCCGCTGACCGCCCGCCGGGGATACCGAGTTTGACCATCGGGGCGGGTGGGCTACTATTTGTCGGCACGCCTCGGGGTGTGGCGCAGCTTGGTAGCGCGCTTCGTTCGGGACGAAGAGGTCGTCGGTTCGAATCCGGCCACCCCGACCAGAGGCAAGAGGGCACATCCGATCCATGGATGTGCCCTCCGGCATATCTACGGTCCGCAGCGGCGCAGGTCCCAGCGGCAACCGCATCACGTTCACCATCTGCTGCCGGCCTTCAACCTTTTGGCCCTCGACGGAGTCGTGAGAGGTAACCAATCGAGGCGGGGGCTAATGGCAGGTGACGACGAGCATTTTCGGGAGTTCGTCGAGACGCGCTACATGGATCTCTTGCGCGTGGCGTACCACCTCACTGGCTCGACCCAGGATGCCGAGGATCTGGTGCAGGCCGCGCTGGTGAAGGTGATGCGTCGGTGGCGGCGGGTCGACGACCCGATGGCCTACCTGCGACGAGTCATGATCAACCAGCACATCAGCCTTTGGCGCCGCCACCGGATGCACGAGGTGGTGACGGCGTTCTTCCCCGAGCGGCCCACCCGGGACATGACCGAGTTGGTCACCGAACGGCGCGCTCTCTACGAGGCCATGCGAGCGCTGACACCTCGTACCCGTGCCGTGATCGTGCTTCGGTACGTCGTCGATCTGCCGGAGGCCGAGGTCGCGACCGCTCTCGGCTGCTCCGTCGGGTCGGTCAAGAGTCGCGCGTCACGTGGATTGGCTCGCCTGCGCCTGGCGCTGGCGCCGGACGCGCCCCCGTCGGCACAGCTCCCGACTTCGACACCAGCGTCAGCTGATCCAGCACCGACCGGGACGACGAAGATGACGGGGGTAACACCATGACGGTCGACGACGAGCTGAGCCGGGCCCTGGCCGAGCTGAGCAGGACACTGACCCCGCAGCCAGACCCGTACGGCCGAGCGAGGGCGCGATACCGACGGAACCGGCAGCGACGCCTCGGCGGGCTGGTTCTGGCCCTCGTGGTCTCCGTGGGAAGCACCGCCTTCGCCATCGCCAGCCCGGGCCGGACCACGCAGCCGCTACCTGCCGACCCGACCGAGTCCATCGCACCAGTGCTGGTGTGGTCGGACAGACTCCTCCAGTCGCCGCCGCGCGGTGCCGTCGCCGGGGACAGCAGCTTTGTGCGTCAGCTCTCCGAACTGTTGTTGGCGGCCCAACGCCGGGGAGAGTTCTCCCGCCTGAAGGTGCCGGTGAGCGGGGTCAAGATCCTCTTCGCGGACGACGTGGACGGCCACCGGGTCGCCCTCGCCGCCTTCGTCCGCAACCAGCCCGACCCGGTCACCGGCTGGCCGAGCGCCGCGGTGTGGCTGGTCGCCGACAAGGGTGCCAGCGCCCAGGAACTGGCCAGCACCGCCGCCATCCGGGGGGTCAGCGACGCGCTGGAACCGTACGAGAGGCTGGCCGTGGATGACGCGGAGGCGGCACACGTGGCGATCGCCCCGGCCGGCTGCGTCTTCCTCAGCTCACCATTGCCCGACAGAAACACCTTCCGGTGGGCCCCGGAGCCGACCGGGTCCTACCTGATCCGCACCGCGAAGACCCACAGGCCCGAGTGGTGGCGGGTCGACTGCGGCGCGGTGACCCGCCAGATAACGCCCGGGCCGGGTTCGTTGGCCACCAAGCCGATCACCGACGCTCAGCTCGCGACGGCGATGTCCCGTGTACGCGGCAGTGTCGGGCAGCAACGTGCCCGGGAGCTGGTGTACCAGTTGGCCCAGTCCGAGGGCTACCGCCTGACCGCCCTTCCGAGCGTGGTGTGGGGCGGGCACGTTGCTGGCCTGCCTGCCTGGCTGACCGACGGGTCGCCCAACGCTGGAGAGCCGTCGGTGGAGGACGGCCAGGTGACGGTCCTGGCTGCACCCAGGGTGGGCGGCGACTGGATCGGTGAGGTGTCGATCGCCCCCGATCAGCCACGGTCCGACGGCGTGCTCGGCACCGGCACCTCCTTCACCACGACGGCCGACCCGACCGATCCCGCCGGCGTGCTGGCCGTGCCCATCGGCGTTGAAACCGGCGGTAGCGAGGGTCAGCAGCTCCTGCTCGTGGTGACGCCGGCAGCCGCCACCACTGTGCGTGTCCTGCGCGACGGGCAGGAGGTGGCGCGGAGCGCCGTCAGCGGGTCCGGGACGGCCATGCAGGTGCCCCGCCCGACCGCGGGCCTGGTCGTGGAGGCGCTCGACGCGTCCCGCGGGACGATTGCCAGCGGACAGGTGGCCAAGCAGGATGCCCAGGGGACACCCGCGACCGACACGTGGAACCAGGATTGATCGCGTCCGAGCTGCGAATATAGGTGTTTCTACCGATCCCCCGAGGGGCGGCCGCCCCTAACGTCAGCGGCACACCACAATGTCCGAGGGGGACCACCGATGACCATCGCACCCGATCTCATCGCCGTGAAGGCACGCCAGCAGGTGACGTGGGCCAGCGGTGACTACGGCGCGGTCGCCGCGCTCATCCACCCGATCTCCGAGCTTCTGGTGACCGCCGCCGACCTGTCGGCCGGCGCCCGCGTCCTCGACGTGGCGACCGGGTCCGGCAACGCCGCCATCGCCGCCGCCCGCTGCGGCTGCATCGTGACCGGCGTCGACTACGTACCCGAACTGTTGGAACGCGGCAAGGCCCGTGCCGCTGCGGAACGACTCCCGATCACGTTCGTGACCGGCGACGCGGAGCGCCTGGCGTACGCCGATGGGTCCTTCGACGCGGTGCTCTCCGTCGTCGGCGTGATGTTCGCGCCGGACCAGGAGCGGGCGGCGACCGAGCTGGTCCGGGTCTGCCGGCCCGGCGGCACGGTGGCGCTGGCGTCGTGGACGCCGCAGGGCTTCATCGGCGACCTGTTCCGCACGGTGGGGCGGCACGTGCCGCCACCGGCGGGGCTGCGCCCGCCGGCCGAGTGGGGCGACGAGGGCCGGGTCCGCGAGCTGCTCGGCGCGGCCGTCAGTGAACTGCGGGCGGTACGCCGGGAGTTCGTCTTCCGCTTCGGCACACCTGAGGAGTTCGCCGACTTCTTCCGAGTCAACTACGGGCCGACGTTGAAGGCGTTCGAGGCACTGCCCGAGGAACGACGCCCGGACCTGCACGCCGATCTGGTGGAGCTGGCCCGCACCCACAACCGCGCCACCGACGCCACGGTCCGCATCCCGGCAGAATACCTGGAGGTCGTGGCGCAGCGGGCCCCCGACCCGGCCTGACGCACGTCCGCGCCACGCCGTTCGAGGTGACGCAGGCCGGTCAGTCCTGCCGGTCGGTACGCGCGATCTCAGTCCTGCCGCTCGGTGCGCTCGATCTCCGTAAACGCGGCGGCCAGGTAGTCGTCCAACGGCACGCTGGTCGCCGCCAACAGGTCGGCCACGAGCAGCGGGGCGTGTCGGGCCAGCGCCGAGGCGTCCGGCGGTGACTCGTCGCCGTCGGGGTCGTACACCCCCAAGGCGCCGGCCAGCAGGACGAGCACCACGTGCGGGTCGACGTCCGTTCGCCACCGCGTCGACTCCTGCACGCAGCGGGTCAACACCTGGCGGATGTCGTCGCCGGTCAACCCGTCCGGATGGCTCTCCTCCAGCAGCAACCGGACCACCGCGCCGAGCACCAGGCCGGAACGCTCGTCCGCGGCGAGACCGCCGACCGCCTCGTCGTACGCCTGACCGTCGCGTGCCTGGGCGGCGGCGACGGCAGTCGTCGCGGTCACCGCGATGGCGCGGGCGGTAGCGGGCAGATGTCGCCAGGTGCCGGTCATCGAGCCAGCATCGCAGACCCGGCGGACACCGCCCGACCGCGATCACGGCGAGTGGATCAACGTGGGGTTGGTCACCCGGCGGCCCCGATGGCCGCGAGACGTGGGCAAAACGGTTCGCGTGGCGTCAGACCCACCGAACAGAATGCGGGCATGTTGCGTCGTGCCCTGCCCCGCCGTTCGGAAGCTCGCCGGATCCTCCTCGGCACTCTGCTGTCGGCGATCGGGCGGGGTCTGACCCTGCCGTTCCTGTTCATCTACCTGACCGACGTACGCGGGCTCACCGACACCCGGGCCGGGCTCGTCATCGGCTGGTACGGCGTGGTCACCCTGGCCCTGTCACCGCTGGGCGGGACGCTGATCGACCGGATCGGCGCCCGCCGGGTGGTAGTGCCCTGCCTGCTCATCGAGGCGATCGGCACCGGCTCGTTGGCGCTGGTCCACTCGACCGGCTCGGCCCTGCTGGTGATGACGGTGATCGCCATCGGCAGCTCGGCGATCTGGTCCGGGCAGAACACCATCCTCGCGTCGTTGACCGACGACGATGAGCGGCAACGCGTCTTCGGGTTGAACTTCGCCCTGCTCAACCTCGGCATCGGCATCGGTGGGATGACCTCGGGCGCGATCGTCGACACCGCCCGGCCCGGCACCTTCCACACGATCTACCTGCTGGACGCTGTGACCTACCTGTTGCCGGCGCTGATCCTGCTCACCCTGCCGGGCGTGGGCCACCGACTCGGCAAACGTCGAGGCGCCGACGAGCCGTCGCCCGGCGGCTACCTGACGGTGCTCCGTGACCGCCCGTTCCGGCGGCTGGTGATCTTCGGGCTGATCCTCACCACCTGCGGGTACGCGCAAGTGGAAGTGGGCTTCGCCGCGTACGCGGTGCGGGTGGCCGAGGTGAACCCCCGGGTCGTGGCCTGGGCGCTCGCGGCCAACACCGTGATGATCGTGCTCGCGCAACTGCTGGTGATCCGCCGAATCGAAGGGCGCAGCCGCACCCGGGCGTTGGCCGTGGTGGGAGCGGTGTTCGCCGCCGCCTGGCTGGTCCTCGGCGCTGCCGGCCTGGTCAGCGGTGAGAACGCCGCGCTGGCCGCCCTGTGCGTGGTGCTCTGCTCGGCGATCTTCGGCTTCGGCGAGACGATGCTGTCCCCGGTGATGCCCGCTCTGACCAACGCGCTGGCCACCGACGAGCTGCGCGGCCGGTACAACGCGATGAGTTCGATGATCTTCGGCATCAGCGGTGTGATCGGCCCAGTGACCGCCGGCCCGCTCCTCGCCGCCGCCAACGGCATGGTCTGGGTTGCGACAGTGGTCGGCGGCTGCCTGCTCGCCTCGCTGGTAGCGCTGTCCCTGCGCCGGCTGCTCACCACCGAGCAGGACGGCCTGGCGACGACCACCCCGGCGTCCCCCAACCCCGCGCCCGCCCCCGCCGCCTGACCTCGAACACCCCCGAACCTCGCGCCCCGCGCCAAGATCCGAGCAACTTCCCGGATGTTGGTGCCTCGGGCGCGCGGGAGGCACCAACAACCCTGATGTTGCGCGGATCTTCCTCATTGATCTTGTCGCGCGCCAAGATCGCGCGGACACGGACCCGAGCGCGGACACGGACCCGAGCGCGGACACGGGTGGGCGGTGTCTGGGACGGGTCGGGCCCCGGAGCTGGTGCTCCGGGGCCCGATGATCGCGGGGTCGGCCGTCAGGTGGCGGGGACCTCGGCGGTGGTGCGGATCCGGTCCAGCGTCGGTGCGGAGACCGGCGACTGGGCGGTCAGGTAGTCCACGAAGGCGTCCAGGTCGATCTGGCCGGTGACCAGGTTCGTGCCGCCGGTGAGGGCGCTGAAGCCGTCACCGCCGCCGGCCAGGAAGTTGTTCACCGTCACCCGGTAGGTGGCGGCGGTGTCGACGGCGGTGCCGCCGAGGGTGAGGCTGCCCCGGACCACGCGGGTGCCGGCGCACGGCTCGGCGACCGTGCCGGTGGTGCCGTTCGGGTCGACCACGTAGCCCACGGTGGCGGACGGGTACAGGGTCCGACCGGTGACGAACTGCTGTTCCAGTACGCAGTAGAGCTGCGCGCCGGTGAGGTCCAGTGTCACCAGGTTGTTGGCGAACGGCTGCACCGTGAACGCCTCCTCGTAGGTGACCGGGCCGGCGTCGAGGTCGGCCCGGACCCCGCCCGGGTTCATGAAGGCGGCGACTGCGTTCTGTTCGTTGTCGGTGGCGGCGAGTTGCGCATCGGCGATCAGGTTGCCCAGTGGCGATTCGCCCAGACTCGTACCGAAGAGGGTTTCCTGGCTCCGGGTGATCGCCTGGCTGGTCACGCCGACCTCGCGTCCGGCGACCGGGCCGAGCACCGTCTTGTACCGGTTGATCAGCGCGGTCTGCCGCGGGTCCTTGGCGACGTCACGGGTGACCACGACGTTGTTCGCGGCTGCGGATAGCACGTCCCCGCTCCGACGATCGATCTTGAGGTCGATGTCGGTGACCAGGCGACCGAACGAGCTGGCGCTGGTGACCAGCTTGCCGTTGATGTCGCAGTTGTACGCCTGGTGGGTGTGCCCGCTGACCACCACGTCGATCGACGGGTCCATCCGGTTGGTGATGTCCACGATGGGGCCGGTCATGCCGACGCAGTCGTTGATCCCACCGGTCGCGGCCTGGGTGCCGCCCTCGTGCAGCAGGACGACGATCGCCTGTACGCCCTTGCGGCGCAGCTCGCGAGCGTACCGGTTTGCGGTGTCCGCCTCGTCGGCGAAGCTGAGGCCGGCGACGCCCTGCTGGCTGACGATCTGCGGGGTGCCCTCCAAGGTCATGCCGATGAAGCCGACCTTGACGCCCTGCACCTTGTGGATGGCGTACGGGGCCATCAGCGGCTTGCCGGTCGCGGTCGTGAAGGCGTTCGCGGACAGGTACTGGAAGCCGGCCCCGCGGTACGGGGTGCCGTCGACGCAGCCGTCCACCGGGTGGCAGCCGCCGTTCTGGATTCGCAGCAGCTCGGCGGCGCCTTCGTCGAACTCGTGGTTGCCGACGCTGGCGTAGTCGAGCCCGGCCATGCTCAGCGCCTCGATGGTCGGCTCGTCGTGGAACGCGGCCGAGAGCAGCGGGGACGCGCCGATCAGGTCACCGGCGGCGACCGTGATGGTGTTCTTCTTCTTGGCTGCGGCACGCAGCTCGGCAAGGTGGGTGGCCAGGAACTCGACACCACCGGCGGGCTGCCCGGCGATGGTGCCGCTGGATCCGCTCGGCGGTTCGAGGTTGCCGTGGAAGTCGTTGAGGGCCAGCAGTGTGACGTCGACCGGCTTCGGCCGCGCGTCGGCTTGCTCAGGGCTGGTGGCGACCGCGCCGAGGGCGGCCACCGCGAGCGCGGTCAGGCCGACAGCGGCCCGACGCATCCCGGGTATGAACATGGATCTCCTCGTGAGAATCGGCGCGTACGGTGCCCGGCCTGTGGGTCGACCGGGGCCGCCGACGGACGCCGTCGAAAGGGTCGCGGATGGCGGCGGTTGAGCATGGCCCCCGCCCCGACAGCCTCTCATCCGGATGCCGACCGGTCGACCCGGGCAGCACATCGGAGCAGCGCGGACGCCGAGGCCCGAATCGATCGGCGTTTAACGCGGTCTGCCGGACAGTGTCGGACCCAGGGTCTAGAAAGGACGGGACAGCCAACGCGGACAGGAGGCATCGTGAGCGGATCGACTCCGGTGGTGGAGCAGGTGCGATCGGCGGACGGCACGCCCATCGCGTTCGAACGATCCGGTGCCGGGCCGGCGGTCATCCTGGTCGGCGGCGCGTTCAGTGATCGCAACGCGACCCGGGACCTGGGTGCGGCGTTGGCACCGGATTTCACAGTCTTCGGCTATGACCGTCGGGGTCGGGGCCACAGCGGTGACACCATGCCGTACGAGATCGGCCGCGAGATCGACGACCTGGCTGCCCTGATCGCGGCAGCAGGTGGTTCCGCCGCCGTCTACGGCATCTCCTCCGGCGCGGTCCTGGCCGCCCTCGCCACCGCTGAGGGGTTGCCGGTGACCGGGTTGGTCCTGTTCGAGCCGCCGTTCCAGGTTGGTTCGCACGTGGGCGTCCGCAAGAACATCACCCCACAGCTCATCGAGCTGATCGCCGCCGACGACCGGGATGGCGCGGTGGAGACCTTCCTCGGCGCCTCGGTGGGGCTGCCGGCCGAGCAGATCACCGCGATGAGGTCGCAACCGATGTGGGGTGGGCTGACCGCGGTCGCGCACACCCTGGTGTACGACGCGATCATCACCGCCGGAGGACGACTCCCCGAGGGCCAGCTGGCGGCCATCACCACACCGACCCTCGCGGTGGACAGCACCGGCAGTCCACAGTGGTTGCGGGACGCGAGCCTGGCGGCTGCCGAGGCGGTTCCGGGTGGCCGGTCCGTCAGCCTCGACGGCGGCTACCACGATGTGCCGCCGACGACGCTGGCCCCAGCGCTGCGCGAGTTCCTCCTCGGTTGACGGCGCCAGCGCACCACCCGGCCGGCGGGCGGCGGGCCTGGGCGGGTCAGCTGTTGACCAGCGCCTTCTCGACCAGGGCCGCTACGGCGTCAGGTGGCCAGGCGCCCGCCACGCCGGGCCGGGCCGCCAGGTAGGTGGCGATCCGCTCGGCCGGCCAGCCGTGCGACTCGCGTAGGCCCCGGGCGATCATGCCGAGATAGATCGGCGCGGGTGGTCGGCACGGCACGGCTGACGCCCCCTCGGGGGCGGTGAAGGTGAGCAGCGGAACGCCGTCGCGGCTGCCCGGGCAGATCAGCGTCTCGTACCGTCCCGGGCCGAGCGTGGCTCGTCCGTTGGCGACGGCGGCGTCGATGGCCGCGCCGGTGGCGGGGATCAGGTCGACCGTGTCGCCCGGCGGGCGGTACATCTCCTGTGCCGCGATGTCGGTGAACTGCTCCAGGGTGACCAGGTAGGCGCGGGCCGCGGCCTCGCCCGGCAGGTGCGGGTCGTAGAAGGCCATGCCGCCGGTCCAGGCACCGGACTCGCCGGCGAAGTAGATGCCGCCGGGCAGCGACACGGGCGTCGACCGGCTCGGTGGACGCCGGTCGCGGCAGCCCGGGTACGTCCGTTTTCCGCCGGGTGGGCAGCCGCCGCCGATGTACCAGCCCAGTCGGGCCGCGTGCATGTTCGAGCCGTACGAGACGTACCAGGCCAGCACGACGACGCCCTCAGAAGCCGCAGGTCTGCCCGGCGGAGTGGCTCACCTGCACGGTGTGGGTCACGCAGCCGCCGGCCTCGACCGAGTGCAGCAGGAAGGCGGTGGGCTCGTTGACCCAACCGATCTGCTCGTCGGCGCTCATGGTGAGGGTGCTCTGCTTCCACGTGCTGGGCGCCACGGTGAGGACCGTGCCCGCGTACGCCGTGGTGACCGGGCGGTGCAGGTGGCCGGCGGCGACCCGTACGACGTGGGGGTGCCGGCCGATCACCTCGGCGAGCGCGTCACCGTCGGCGAGCCGGATGGAGTCCGCCGCGGGGATGCCGACCGCGACCGGCGGATGGTGCAGGAAGAGCACGGCGGGCACCTCGGGCCGCCCGGCCAGCACCCCGTCGAGCCAGCCGAGTTGCTCCTCGCCGAGTTGGCCGCCGTCGCTGCCGGGGACGAGCGAGTCGAGCACCACGACCGACGCCGCCTCGTGGTCGACGTGGTAGTAGGCCGAGAAGCCGCCGCCGAGCCACGGAGTGCCCCCGAACGCGTCGAGCAGGGACTCCCGGTCGTCATGGTTGCCGGTGGTCAGGTGCACCGGCAGCGGGAACCGGCCGATCACCTCGCGCAGGGCCGCGTACTCGTCGGGCTGGCCGTGGTCGACCAGGTCGCCGGTGATCACCACGCAGGCCGGTCGGGGTCGCAACGCCAGCACCCGGCCGAGCGCTCGGTGCAACCCGGCGGCCGGTTCGGCGGCGAGCAGGCCGGTGGTCAGATGCGGGTCACTGAGCTGGGCGATGAGCATGGGCTCGCCTCCTCGGCGCCGGGATGCTCCACGCTATCGCCAGGCGCGGCATCCCGGGGGGCGTGCGTCCACAGGCTGCGTCCACAGCCTGTGGATAGCACGTGTGTACGAAACCCGACTGTTCCAGCCACCGTGAGTACGCTTGATCGAGCGGTTCGGCGTCGGCCGGGCCCCTCCCCTACCTGGAACGACGTGCGAGTGGATCATCAGCGAGTCATCCGTGACGTCACCGCCCGCCTGCCGATGGCGTCGAGCACGCCGGAGGCGTGTCGGTGGACGGTCACCGCGCTGTCCCGCCACACCCCGGCGACCATCTCCGTGCTGCTCGCGGTCCACGACCGCCTGCGTTGCGTCGCGGCGACCGGGGCCTGGCAGGTCTTCGCCACCGTGCCGGCACGCACCGGCATCGTCGGCCGGGTGTACGCCACCGGCGCTCCCGCCGTCGTCCCGGACGTCACAGTCGACCCGGACTACCTGCCGGTACGCCCGGACGTGACCGCCGAGCTGTGCGTACCGGTACTGGACCCGACGGGTCGGGCGATCGGCGTGCTCGACCTGCAGTGGAGTGAGCCGACCGACCTGGAGCCGTGGCGGGAGACCGCGCAGCGGCTCGCCGACGGGCTCGGCGCGCGGATCGCCGCCCTCGGTGGCCCGCCGGCAGAGAGCCGCAGCGAGAAGTTGCTCCGGCACGCCGCCGCGCTCTCCTCCGCACCGACCGAGGGGGAGGTGATGGGGGTGGCGGCCCGCGCCGCCCGGGAGGTCTCCACGCTCTCCACCGCGCTGCTCCTGCTCGGCGGTCAGCTCGGCCCGTCCCCGGCGACGCCGAGTGACCTGGAGACCCGGATCCGCGCCGAGCTGGCTGGGGCGGGTCCGGCCGCCCTGGACCGGATGGTCGACCGGGCACACCGGTACGGCGCCGGGTACACGCTGGGCGAGGCCGGACATCCCCCCACCGAGGACTACCGTCCACTGACCCGGGCGGGGGTACGCACGCTGGTCGCCGTGCCGGTCGGGCCGACGGACGCCGGCGGGGTGTTGCTGGTCGCCGACGAACGCGCGCTGCGTCCGGACCCGACCACTGTCAGCCTGATGGAGTTGCTCGCCGGCCAGGCCTGGACGAGCGTGGACCGACTGCGCACGCTGGCCCGGCTGCGGGAGCAGGCCAGCTCGGATCCGCTGACCGGGTTGCGGCACACCGGCCCGTTCGGGCAGCGGATCGCGGCGGCCACCCCCGGACGTACGGCCCTGCTGGCGATCGACGTGGACGGCTTCAAGACCGTGAACGACACGTACGGCCACCAGGCCGGCGACCGGGTGCTGGTCGGGTTGGCCCGGGCGCTGGAGGAGGCGCTGCGGCACGGCGACGAGTTGTACCGGATCGGTGGCGACGAGTTCGTCGCGGTGATCGAGGTGAGCCGCCCGGAGGAGGCGGTCCGGATCGCCGAACGGCTGACCGAGGCGGCCCGACGCATCGGCCGCACGATCAGCGTGGGCGTCGCCCTCCCCCGCCCCGGCGAAACCCCAGACCGCACGCTGAAAAGAGCCGACCAGGCCCTCTACGCGGTAAAACGCCAAGGCCGAGACGGCGTCCTACTCTCCGCCGCCTAACCCACCGCCCCTCGCGAGTCCCCAAGCCCCGAGCTCTCGCCGATCTTGCACTTTCGGTCGTCGTCTTGTCCGCATTCATCCCCTATGCCGCCGCAGAAACTGCAAGATCGCCGCGGCGAGGGCGGGGAGCGCGGGGGCGAGGGCGGGGGTTAGGGGGTTCGGAGTTCTTTGGCTAGGAGCTCGGCGATCTGGGCGGTGTTGAGGGCTGCGCCCTTGCGGAGGTTGTCGCCGGTGACGAAGAAGTCGAGGGCGCGGGGGTCGTCCAGGGCGCGGCGGATCCGGCCGACCCAGGACGGGTCGGTGCCGACGGCGTCGATCGGCATCGGGAACTCCCCGGCCGCGGGGTCGTCGACCAGGATCACTCCGGGGGCGTTGCGCAGCGCCTCACGGGCGCCCTCGGCGTCGACCTCGGTGGCGAAGACCGCGTGCACGGCTACCGAGTGGGCGGTGACGACCGGCACCCGGACGCAGGTGGCGGACACCTTGAGGTCGGGGAGGCCGAGGATCTTCCGCGACTCGTTGCGGATCTTCATCTCTTCGGATGACCAGCCGCTGTCCGCCGGGGAGCCGGCCCAGGGGACCACGTTGAGCGCCATGGGTGCCGGGAACGGGCCCAGGTCGTCGCCGACCGCCTGCCGCACGTCACCGGTGCGCGAGCCCAACGCCCGATCGCCGGCGACCTTGGCGAGCTGGTCGTGCAGGATGTCGACGCCGGACTTGCCCGCGCCGGAAACCGCCTGGTAGGAGGCGAGGACCAGCTCTCGTAGGCCGTACTCGCGGTGCAGCGGCGCGATCGCGACGATCATCGCGAGCGTGGTGCAGTTGGCGTTGGCGATGATGCCCCGCGGCCGGTTGCGGACCTGCTCAGGGTTGATCTCCGGAACGACCAGCGGGACGTCGCGGTCCATCCGGAACGCGCCGGAGTTGTCGACAGCGATCGCGCCTCGGGAGACGGCGATCGGGGCCCACTCGGCGGAGACCTCGTCGGGCACGTCGAACATGGCCACGTCGACCCCGTCGAACGCCTCGGGGGTCAGCGCCTGGACGACCATCTCCTCGCCCCGGCAGCGCACCCGGCGCCCGACGGAGCGTTCGGAGGCGAGCAGCCGGATCTCACCCCAGACGTTGCGTCGCCCGGTGAGCAGCTCACACATCACGGTGCCGACGGCACCTGTCGCTCCGACCACGGCGAGGGTGGGCAGCGCCGTCATCGGCGCTACCTACCCGTCCCCGCGTAGACCACGGCTTCGGTGTCGCCGCCCAGCTCGAACGCGTCGTGGATGGCGCGGACGGCGGCGTCGAGGTCGCTGTCCCGGCAGACCACGGAGACCCGGATCTCGGAGGTGGAGATCATCTCGATGTTGACCCCGGCGGCGCCGAGCGCGGCGAAGAAGCCGGCCGCCACACCGGGGTGCGAGCGCATGCCCGCGCCGATCAGCGAGACCTTGCCGACGTGGTCGTCGTAGAGCAGGCCCTTGAACTTGACCGGCTCCTGGATCTTGCTGAGTGCCGCCATCGCGGTGGGGCCGTCGGCCTTGGGCAGGGTGAACGAGATGTCCGTCCGACCGGTGCCCTCGGTGGAGACGTTCTGCACGATCATGTCGATGTTGATCTCGGCGCCGGCGACGGTGTCGAAGATCCGCGCGGCGGCACCCGGCTCGTCGGGCACCCCGACGATCGTGATCTTGGCCTCGCTGCGGTCGTGCGCGACCCCGGTGATCAGTGCCTGCTCCACGGAAAGGTCCTCCATCGATCCGGTGACCATCGTGCCGGTGTTGGTCGAGTATGACGAACGGACGTGGATCGGCAACCCCGCCCGCCGGGCGTACTCCACGCTACGCAGGTGCAGCACCTTCGCGCCGCACGCGGCCAGCTCCAACATCTCCTCATAGGTGATGTGCCGGATGTGCCGGGCGTTGGGCACGATCCGCGGGTCGGCGGTGAAGACGCCGTCCACGTCGGTGTAGATCTCGCAGACGTCGGCGTGCAGGGCGGCGGCGAGCGCCACGGCGGTGGTGTCCGAACCACCGCGGCCCAGCGTGGTGACGTCCTTGGTGTCCTGTGAGACGCCCTGGAAGCCGGCCACGATGACCACCGACCCCTCGTCGAGCGCGCCCTTGAGCCGCCCGGGGGTGACGTCGATGATCCGTGCGCGGCCGTGCACCGACGTGGTGATCACGCCGGCCTGCGAACCGGTGAACGAGCGGGCTTCGTACCCCAGGTTGTGGATGGCCATGGCCAGCAGGGCCATGGAGATCCGCTCCCCGGCGGTGAGCAGCATGTCCAGCTCGCGGCCCGGCGGCAGCGGGCTGACCTGGTTGGCCAGGTCGAGCAGCTCGTCGGTGGTGTCGCCCATCGCGGAGACCACCACCACCACGTCGTCGCCGGCCTTGCGGGCGGCGACGATGCGCTCGGCCACCCGCTTGATCCGCTCGGCGTTGGCGACGGAGGACCCGCCGTACTTCTGCACCACGAGTGCCACGACGGTGCACTCCCTCCCAGCGACCCTGAGCGTGCCGACGCCGCCGGAACCGGGGCCGGCGGCGCGTGTCAGACCCCTTGAGGGTATCCGGCGGGTAACGACGCCGGGTCAGGTGATCCCACCATCCGGCCCGCCCGGGGCCGGCCGGGCCGGATCCCACCAGGTCGGGCGGTACGCGGACACGGCCTCGCCCGACACGCCGGGGCGAGCCACGGTACGCGTCGGCACCCACCGATCGCCCGCACCCACCAGAATGGGCCGGTGCCCGTCCTCATCCGCTCGGCCGGCCGCGTGCTCGGGCCGCTCGTCCTCGCCCTGCCCGCGCTCCTGGCCGGCTGCACCAGTGCGCAGCAGCCCCCAGCTCCGCCGCCCGCCGATCCGGGGCCGGTCGACGTGGACGCCGCGCGGGATGAGCTGGCCGCGCTGGCCGCGGCGGCCCAGGACCGCCACCTGGTGGCCCAGTACGTGTACAGCCAGACGGGTCGACCCGATCGCACCATCGTGTTAACCAGTGCCAACGACGGCAGCTGGCGGGTCGACGTGCCGGGGGGCGCGTTGGGTGGCACGGCCGACGTCTCGATGGCCGAGACGGCCGACGGGCTGTTCCAGTGCGCCCTCCCGTCGGCCGGTCATGCCGAGTCGGCGACTTGCGTACGCCTGGGTGATCGCGACGACGCGATCCCACGTCGGTCGGACCCCCGGGTCCAGCACCCGCTCACCGACTGGCTGGACGTGCTCACCGACCGACGCGCGCCCTTGGCGGTGGCCCCGGCCGACGCGCCCGAGGGTGTCACCGGCACCTGCTACTCGGTGGACTCCACCTCGGCGTCGCTCAACGCCCCGCTGGACGTGGGCATCTACTGCTACGACCGGGACGGCACGCCGACCGGCGTCCGCACCGGGGCCGGGACGCTGCGGTTGGCCGCTCCACCCGGCCCGGCGCCGGCCACCGTGCAGCTGGCCGGCCCGGTGGTGGTCGACCGGGAGCCGCTCGACACCGCGGCGCCGCCGACCCCGGACCCGTCGGAGAGCACGGGCGCGACAACGCCCTGACCTTCGTCCCGTTACGGGTGCTCTTGCCCACATTCAGCCACCCCTGCCCGAGAGGGCGAATCGCCCATACAGGACGATCCGTCGTATGGCCGACCTCACCCCGCTGCTCGCCTACCGCTGGAGTCCACGAGCCTTCGACCCGAGCGCCGAGCTGACCCCGGAGGAGTCCGCCTCGCTGCTCGAGGCCGCGCGCTGGGCCCCGTCGGCGGAGAACGGGCAGCCCTGGCGGTTCGCCCTCGGCCACCGGGACGACGAAACCTGGAAACGGATCCTGATCAGCCTCCCGGTCGACGACCAGACCTGGATCCGGCACGCCGCGACCCTTGTGGTCGGCGCCCACACCGGCCTCGACACCGAGCGCGCCGCGTACGACCTCGGGCAGGCGATCGCCCACCTGACCGTGCAGGCCACCGCGCTCGGCCTGCACGTGCACCAGCTCACCCGTTTCGACCGGGCCGGCCTTTCCACCGAACTCGACCTGCCCGGAGGCGTCCGCCCGTTGGTGGTCGCCGCCGTCGGCCGGCTCGGGGACCCGTTCGCCCTCCCGGCCGAGCTGCGTGCCCGGGAGACCGGTCTGCGCCGCCGCCGTCCGGTTGCCGACCTGCTGCTGCGCTGATCGAGCGCCGGGGTCACAGGCCCCGGCTGGCCCGGAGCAGGACCGCCGCGGCCTCGGTGTTGCGATAGCGCACGTGCCGACCCTCGCGGGACCGGGACACCAGGCGGGCGCCGTGCAGCGCGGCCAGGTGCTGGGAGACGTTCCCGGCGGACATCCCGGTGAGTCGGGCCAGGTCGGTGGTGGTCAGCGCCGTCTCGAGCAGGTGCAGCAGCGCGGCCCGGCCCGGCCCGATCACCCGTGCCAGTGGGTCGCCGGGCGGCGGAGCGGTCGCCTCCCAGAGCGTCCCGACGGCACGAACCGGGTACGCCCCGGCCGGCAGCGAATCCTCCAGCAGGTTCCACAGCACGTGCCGCTCGGTGAACACCGTCGGGTTCAGCGCCAGCCCACGACCGCGGAGGTCGAAGTCCCGCTCGAACGTGTCGTCGCTGATCACCCGGTCGCCGTGCCAGCGCAGGCTCGGGTGGAGCTGCTCGAAGAACCGACCGGCACCGCTCTCGGCGAGCTGAGCGGCCCGGTACGCCACGTCGGCGTCGAGCAGCGCCCGCATCCGCGGCCAGTCCGGGGCGATCGCCTCGTCGTGCCAGACCCGCACCGCGTCGACGACCTGCGGCAGCAGCCCGCCGGGGTCGGCCAGTAGCGCCCGCCCGAACGGGGTCAGCGGCCGGCGCGAGGTGGTCGCCAGCAGGTCCTGGACCACCACGGCCGGCGGCGTCGCGGCGATCTGGTCGAGTTGCTCGGCCATCTCCACGTTCGGTCGGGCCGCCGGGGTGAGGAAGTCGGGCAGCCAGCGACCCGGCACTACCAACCCCACCAGAGGTCGGACCCGGTCGGCCACCTCGGGACGACGCAACGTCACCCGAGCCCGGTCGATCCAGGGCAGGTGCACCGCGTAGCGGACCGGTTTGGCCAGCGCCCACATGCTCATGACCGTCTCGTTGACAGGTGACACGGCGAGCCGCACACCCGCCACGTCGGCCAGGCTGAACCGCAACTCGGACACACGCCCCCCCCGGAGCAGGATTCGGTCCAGCCTAAAAGACTCGACCGGAACGATGGGGGCCGGCTTCACTCCGCTCATGGGGGCTACCGAAACCATCCGCACCGCCGTTCGTGACGTCGTACCGCCGGCCGGGCTGACCCGCGCCCTGGCGGTGCAGGCCATGGTCTACGCCGTCGGCAGCGGCCTGTTCCATGCCGGCAGCGCCGTCTTCTTCACCCGGGCGCTCGGGCTCAGCGCCGCCCAGGTCGGGTTGGGGCTGTCCATCGCGGCGGGGGTGTCGCTGCTGGGCACGGTGCCGCTGGGTGGGCTCACCGACAGGTACGGACCGCAGCGGGTCTGGGTGGTGGGGCTGGTGCTGAATGCGGCGCTGTTCGCGACCTACCCGTTCGTGGGCGGCTTCGCGGGGTTCCTCGCCGTGGTGGTGGCGCTGGCCGCCGTGGACGCCGCTGTCGGCGTGGCCCGGCAGGTCTACTCGATCAACGCGCTCCCGCCCGCCGAACGGGTCACGGCGATGGCGTACCAGCGCTCGTCGCTGAACGTCGGCTTCGGGCTCGGCGCGGTGATCAGCGGCCTGGTGCTGGCGGTGGACACGATCACGGCGTACCGGGGGATGGTCTGGTTCATCTCGACGGTCTTCCTCGTGACGGCACTGTTCGTGCGGCGACTGCCCCGGCTGCCGCAGGTGGCCCGACCGACGGAGCCGATGAGTCGGCTCGCCGTGCTCCGGGACCGGCCGTTCATGGCGGTGTCAGTGCTGTCCGGGCTGCTCACCGCGCACGGGGTGCTCTACCTGACGGTCCTGCCGCTATGGATCCTCACCCACACCGACGCCCCGAAGACGGTGATCGCCGGGCTGGTGTTGCTCAACACGATCCTGATCGTGCTGCTCCAGGTACGCGTCAGCCGGGGCGCGGACACTGCGGCGGGCGCGGCCCGGGCCTCCCGCCGGGGCGGTCTGCTGGTCGCCCTGTTCTGCCTGGTGCTGCCGGTTTCCGGCGTCACTCGCGGGGCGCTCACCGTGGTGGTGCTGGTGGCCGCCGCGTTGCTGCTGATCCTGGCCGAGCTGATCGAGTCGGCGGGTACCTGGGGGCTCACCGCCACCCTGCCGCCGGCCGACCAGCGCGGTGCGTACGTGGGGGCGCTCGGGCTCGGCGTGCAGGTCCAGTACCTGATCGCGCCGGCGGGGCTGACCGCGCTCGGGGTGTCCACCGGCGGGTGGGGTTGGTTACCGACGGCAGCGATCTTCGTGCTGGTAGGGCTGGCGATCGTGCCCGCGGTGAGCTGGGCCGAACGGACGCCACGGCTGGGTGCCGAGGTCGCGGAGCAGCCCATGACTCCGGTCCCATAGTCCGGACCTGTCTTTCCACCCCCCGTTCCATCACGTAGGGTGACCTGGTCATGTGGCAGGCGCTGCTCCTCCTTAGCCGCCGCGACGAGGCCTGACCGGCCGGCACCTCGTCGCGGAGTCGCATCGCGCCGTCCAGCACATCCGAGTTTCTTCTCGGCACCGCCGCGCATCGTCGCCCGGCATCTCGCCGACACCTTCCGATCTGCTGACGCCACATGTTCCAGGGAGCACTCTGAGATGGCTCAACCTGTCACCGACGCTGAGACCGATCCGATCGCCCGGCAGCGCCCCAGCCGGATGCCGTACCACCGCTACCAGCCGTACCGGGAGCAGTTCCGGGTCGAACTGCCGGACCGCACCTGGCCGACCCGCACCGTCGACGCCGCCCCCCGCTGGTGCGCGGTGGATCTCCGCGACGGCAACCAGGCCCTGATCGACCCGATGTCGCCGGAGCGCAAGCGCCGGATGTTCCAGCTGCTGGTCCAGATGGGCTACAAGGAGATCGAGGTCGGCTTCCCGTCGGCCAGCCAGACCGACTTCGACTTCGTCCGGCAGCTCATCGAAGACGACATGATCCCGGACGACGTCACCATCCAGGTGCTCACCCAGTGCCGCGAGCACCTGATCGACCGGACGTTCGAGTCGCTGCGCGGCGCCAAGCGGGCCATCGTGCACTTCTACAACTCGACCTCGACGCTCCAGCGACGGGTGGTCTTCGGGCTGGACCGGGACGGCATCGCCGACATCGCCACCAGCGGCGCGCGGCTCTGCCAGAAGTACGCGGAGATCCACACCCCGGACACCGAGATCTTCTACGAGTACTCGCCGGAGTCGTACACGGGCACCGAGCTGGAGTACGCGCTGGAGGTCTGCTCCCGGGTGATCGACGTGATCGACCCGACCCCGGACCGGCCGCTGATCATCAACCTGCCGGCCACCGTCGAGATGGCCACCCCCAACGTGTACGCCGACTCGATCGAGTGGATGCACCGGCACCTGCCGCGCCGCGACAGCGTGGTGCTGAGCCTGCACCCGCACAACGACCGGGGCACCGGGGTGGCCGCCGCCGAGCTGGGCCTGCTCGCCGGCGCGGACCGCATCGAGGGCTGCCTGTTCGGCAACGGTGAGCGCACCGGCAACGTCGACCTGGTGACGCTGGGGCTCAACATCTTCTCCCAGGGCATCGACCCGATGATCGACTTCTCGAACATCGACGAGATCCGGCGAGCGGTTGAGTACTGCAACCAGCTGCCGGTGCACGAGCGCCACCCGTACGCGGGTGACCTGGTCTACACCGCCTTCTCCGGCTCCCACCAGGACGCCATCAAGAAGGGCTTCGACGCCCTCGCCGCCGACGCGAAGGCGGCCGGCGTACCTGTGGACGAGCACACCTGGGCGGTGCCCTACCTGCCGATCGACCCGAAGGACCTGGGCCGCACCTACGAGGCGGTCATCCGGGTCAACTCGCAGTCCGGCAAGGGCGGCGTCGCGTACATCATGAAGAGCGAGCACCAACTGGACCTGCCGCGCCGGCTCCAGATCGAGTTCTCCGGGGTGGTGCAGCAGGTCACCGACCACGACGGCGGCGAGGTCGACCCGACCGCCATGTGGGAGATCTTCGCGACGCACTACCTGCTCGACCACCAGCCCGACCCGGCGGTCCGGCTGGCCGGCTACACGATCGGCACGGCCGACGGCAAGGTCGAGATCGAGGCCCAGGTCGGTGTGGGCGGCGAGCAGCGGTCCCTGGCCGCCGTCGGCAACGGCCCGATCGACGCGTACGTCAACGCGCTCCAGTCGGTCGGAGTGGGCGTGCGGGTGCTCGACTACCACGAGCACGCGCTCTCCTCCGGTGGTGACGCGCAGGCCGCCGCGTACGTGGAGTGTGAGGTGGACGGGAAGACGGTCTGGGGTGTCGGCACCGACGCCAACATCGTCACCGCGTCGATCAAGGCGGTCACCAGCGCCGTCAACCGCGCCCGCCGCTGACCTACGCGCGACACCCCCGGGGTGGTTCCCTACTTCGGGGGTGTCGCGACGGGCAGCGAATGGCAGGGCTGGGACGGCGGAGCTTTCCGGGGCGGTCGGTGGACCAGCACGAGGGCCAGCACCGCGCCGGCCACGAGCAGCCCGGCACACCACTTCATCGCGCCCCGGAACGCGTCGGTCAGGTCGGCCTTCTGCTCGTACCCGGCGCCGGAGAGCCCGACCAGCAGCGGCAGCGCCGCCACCGCGAGCAGACCGCCGGCCCGGGACGCGGCGTTGTTGAAGCCGCTGGCCACTCCGGAGAACCGGTCCTGCACGGCGGCCAGCACCGACGCGGTCAGCGGCGCCACCACCAGGGTCAACCCGATGCCGAAGAGCAGCACACCGGGCAGCACGTCCCGCCAGTACGACGCGCCCGGTCCGACGCCGCGCAGCAGCAGCAGGCCGACCGCGGCGATCACCGGTCCGATGGCGAGCGGCAGCCGTGGGCCGATCCGCGCCGACAGCGCACCGGCGCGCGCGGAGCCGACCAACAGCAGCAGGGTCATCGGCAGCAACGCGATGCCGGTGCGGAAGGCCGACCACCCGACCACGTTCTGCAGGTAGACGGCGAAGAAGAAGGTGAAGCCGCTGAGCGCCGCGTAGACGACAACTGTGAAGAGGTTCAGCACCGAGAAGAGCCGGCTGCTGAACAGCCCGGTGGGCAGCATCGCGGCGTCGCCACGCCGCCGCTCCAGCAGGACGAAGGCCACCGCGGAGAGCACCCCGACCACTGCCGCGATCAGCACCTCGGCGGAGTCGAACCCGCGGGCCGGCGCGTCGATCAGGGCGTAGGTGACGCCGGCGAGGGCGAGCGCTCCGAGCAGGGCTCCGGCCACGTCGAACCGCCGTCGGGCCCGATCCCGTCCCTCGGTGCGGGAGGCGCTCTCGTCCCGGCTCTCCGGCACCCAGCGCAGGGCGGCCAGTAGCACCAGCACGGCGATCGGCAGGTTGAGGAAGAAGATCCAGCGCCAGGAGAGCGTGTCGATCAGCCAGCCCCCGATGAACGGGCCCAGCGCTGTGGACACCCCGGACAGCCCGGCCCAGGCACCGATCGCCCGGCCCCGGTCGTCGGGATGGAAGCTCGCCTGGAGCACCGACAGCGACCCGGGCGTGAGCAGCGCGCCACCGGCGCCCTGGAGGAACCGGGCCGCGATCAGCATGCCGGTGTCCTGGGCCAGCCCGCAGAGCACGGAGGCGGCGGTGAACCAGACCACGCCGATGAGGAAGATGCGTCGCCGGCCGAAGCGGTCGCCGAGCGCGCCGCCGAGCAGCACGAACGCCGCCAGCATCAGCAGGTAGCCGTTGATGGTCCACTGGAGATCGGCGACGTTCGCGCCGAGGTCCTGCCCGAGTTTCGGCAGCGCCACGTTGACGACGGTGCCGTCGAGGAAGACCATGCCAGAGGCGAGTACGGCGGCGAGCAGCGTGCCGCGGCCGGCAGTGGTGCCCATCCGGAGGGGGGACGCCGGTACGGGTGCGGTCATCCCACCAATGTGCCTTGCATCATGTGGGAGACGCCACGAAACGCCGAAACCGTGCCCGGGTACTGTGCGCAATCGCCGGGAGCCCCCAAGCTGGAGAGGTGTCGTCTGTGCGTACCAGATCAGGACCGCGAGCGGCGGTGGCCGCGCTTGCCGCGGCGCTGGCGCTCGGCGTGGCCGGTTGCGTCCCGCAGGATGAGCCGACCACACCGCCGCCGAGCGACGGCGGCAACGCCGCGGAGCAGCTGAGCCAGCTCGCCGTCGCTACCGCCGGCTCGATGAAGGGCTACAGCCGGGAGCGTTTTCCGCACTGGCGGGACACCGGCAAGAACTGCGATGTGCGGGACAGCATCCTCCAGCGCGACGGCAAGGACGTGAAGCTCTCCGGCTGCAACGTGGTCGGTGGGCGCTGGGAGAGCGTGTACGACGGTCGCAGCTTCTCGGATCCCTCCGACGTGGACATCGACCACATGGTGCCGTTGGCCAACGCGTGGCGCTCGGGTGCCGACGAGTGGGACAACGCGAAGCGCGGCGATTTCGCCAACGACACCACCCGTCCGCAGCTTTTCGCGGTTTCGGCGTCCTCGAACCGGTCAAAGGGTGACCAGGACCCGTCCCAGTGGAAGCCGGCAAACCGGTCTTACTGGTGTAAATATGCGCAAGACTGGGTGACGGTCAAGCACTACTGGAAGCTGACGGTGACCAGCGCCGAGAAGGCCGCCCTGACCGACATGTTGGAGGGCTGTTCAGTGGGGAGCGACTCGTGACCGCCGCCGGGGACACCGGCCCGTCCGCCGCCGGCATGACAGCGGACGGCACCGCCGAGACCCCCGCCGCCGTGCCTGGTGCCGGCATGGTCGCGGATTCGGGCGGCGCGGCCGGCCCACAGAGCCGCACCACCGACATCGTGCCCGGCCCCGGCGGCGTGATGACCGACGAGGTCGGGGTCGTCACCGGCGACCTGACGCTGCGCACCGAGTACGCGGACGGCACAGTCACAGTGCGGGTGCAGTACAAGGACGCGGACGAGTGGTACGCGGTGACCGGCGCGTCGGTCACGCTGGCCGACCCGGCCGGGCTGGACGCGGTGCACGGCGTCGCGGTGGGGCTGCTGAACCGCCCCGAGGGCTGACGAGCGCCGGGCACCGCGTCCAGTCTCAGACGTACGAGCCGGGCTCGGTGGGCGCGGAGACCACGGCCGGCGCGTCCCCCTCGCCCTCGGGCCGGACGATCTGCGCGCTGACCCCGTGCGGGCGCAGTTCGCCGCTGGCGATCTGCTCGGCCCAGTGGCAGGCCACCCGGCTGGCGCCGATGTCCCGCAGCACCGGTCGCTCGTCGGCGCAGCGGGTGGGCTGCGCCCACGGGCAGCGGGTGTGGAACCGGCAGCCCGACGGCGGGTTGGCCGGCGACGGCAGGTCACCGGCGAGCAGGATGCGCTCCCGGCGGTCCTCCACGTCCGGGTCCGGCACCGGCACCGCCGACATCAACGCCCGGGTGTACGGGTGCAGCGGCTCGGTGTAGAGCCTGTCGCTCGGTGCCTCCTCGACCAGCGCGCCCAGATACATGACGCCGACCGTGTCGGAGATGTGGCGCACCACCGCGAGGTCGTGCGCGATCACCAGGTAGGTCAGCCCCAGGCTGTCCTGAAGTTCGTCCAGCAGGTTGACCACCTGGGCCTGGATCGACACGTCGAGCGCCGACACCGGCTCGTCGGCGACGATCAGCTCCGGCCCGAGCACCAACGCGCGGGCGATGCCGATGCGCTGCCGCTGCCCGCCGGAGAACTCGTGCGGGTAGCGGGACAGCGCCCAGCGCGGCAGCCCGACCGCGTCCAGGGTCTCGCCGATGATCCGCCGCCGGTCGGTGCGGTCGGTGCCGATCCCGTGGGTCTGGAGGCCCTCGGTCAGGATCGACTCCACGTTCTGCCGAGGATCGAGGCTGGACATCGGATCCTGAAAGATCATCTGCATCCGGCGACGCATGCTGCGCAGCTTGCCCGACGGCAGCGTGGTCAGCTCGACACCGTCGAAGCTGACCTCACCGGCGGTCGGCGGGGTCAGCTGGAGCAGCGCCCGACCCAATGTGGACTTGCCACAGCCGGACTCGCCGACCAGGCCGTACGTCTTGCCGCGCGCGATGCTCAGGTCGACCCCGTCGACGGCCTTCACGTGGCCGACCACCCGGTCGAAGAGCACCCCCCGCTTGATCGGGAAGTGCACCTTCAGGTCGCGCACCTCGACGAGGATGTCGTTCTCACTCACGCCAGCACTCCGCTTCGCTCCGCGCCGGCGCGAGACGCCACGCTGCTGTGCCTGATGGTTCGCTCGCTACGCTCGCTCACACTGACTCCTCGCGCGGGGCGGGCACCAGGCCCGGCAGCGGCTCCGGGTTGACGCACCGGTAGCTCCGTCCGTCGTGCGCGTGCACCAGCTCCGGCGGCTCGCCCACACACTCGTCGATCCGGCGCGCGCAGCGCGGGGCGAACGCGCATCCATCCGGCCAGGGCAGCAGGTCGCGGACCGAACCGGGGATCGGGTTGAGCTTCTCGCCCCGCCCGGCGTCCAGGCGCGGCACCGAGCCGAGCAGACCCACTGTGTACGGGTGACGCGGCTGGCGGAACAGCGGACGACGGCGGGCCGTCTCCACCACCCGGCCGCCGTAGAGCACGTTGACGGTGTCGCACATGCCTGCCACCACGCCCAGGTCATGCGTGATCATCAACAGCGCGGTGCCGGAGTCCCGGACCAGCTCCTTGAGCAGCTCCAGGATCTGGGCCTGGATGGTGACGTCCAGCGCGGTGGTCGGCTCGTCGGCGATCAGCAGCCGTGGCTGGCAGGCCACCGCCATCGCGATGAGCGCACGCTGGCGCATCCCACCGGATAGCTGGTGCGGGTACTCCTTGAGCCGCCGCTTCGGGTCGGGGATGCCGACCCGGTCCAGCAGCGCCGCCGCCTCCTTCGACGCGGCCTCGCCCTTCATCCCCCGGTGCCGGCTGAGCACCTCGGTCACCTGCAACCCGATCGGGATCACCGGGTTCAACGAGGAGAGCGGGTCCTGGAAGATCATCGCGATGTCCCGACCCCGGATGTCCCGCCGCGACCGGTCGTCGAGCTGGAGCAGGTCGGTGCCGTCGAATACGGCCTTGCCGCCGACCCGCAGGCCGGGCTGCTTGGGCAACAAGCCCATGATCGCGAGCGAGGTGACGCTCTTGCCGCAGCCGGACTCGCCGACCAGGCCGACCACCTCACCGGCGTCGACCGAGAAGGACACCCCGTCGACCGCGTGCACGGCCCGCTGACCGCGGCGGGTGAACGTGACGGCGAGATCTTCAACTTCGAGCAGTGCCATTACTGGCCCTCCGTTCGCGACTGCGGGGCTCGCAAGCTCACTCCTCGCGCTTCACACAAGCGGCCTACAGTTCGCGACTGCGGGGCTCGCAAGCTCACTCCTCGCGCTTCACACATACGGGCCTACTTCCGCAGCTTCGGGTCGAGGGCCTCACGCATCGCCTCACCCAGCAGGGTGAAACCGAGCGCGGTGATGATGATCGCGACGGCCGGATAGATCGCCAGTGACGGCCGGATGCCGAGGTACTGCTGCGCGTCGGCGAGCATGACCCCCCACTCCGGCACGGCGGTGTCCGGATTGCCGAGGCCGAGGAAGGAGAGCGCCGCAGCCTCGATGATCGCGGTGGCCAGGGTCAACGTGGCCTGCACGATCACCGGGGCGAGCGAGTTCGGCACCACGTGGGTCAGCGCGATCTTCGACTTCTTCACGCCGAGCGAGGTCGCCGCCAGCACGTAGTCACTGTTGGCCTGGGAGATCATCGAGCCGCGCAGCAGCCGGGCGAACACCGGCACCGAGACCACACCGACCGCGATCATCACAGTGGTCAGGCTGGCCCCGAGCAGAGCTGCGATGCTCACCGCCAGCAGCAGGCTCGGCATCGCCAGCAGCATGTCGATGAAGCGCATCAGGGTGGTGTCGATCCACCGCCCCCACCGGCCACCGAGACCCGCCGCGGCGCCGGAGACGCCACCGATCAGGGCGCCGATCGCCAGACCGATCAGGGTGGAGACCACGCCGACCAGCAGGGTCTGACGGGCACCCACGATCATCCGGCTGAACTCGTCCCGGCCCTGGTGGTCGTAACCGAACCAGTGCTCACCGGTCGGGCCGGGGATGACACCCGGCTTGATCAGCCCCTCCCGGATGCCGATCGTGTCCGTCGCCGCGTACGGCACGAGGAACGGGCCGACCACCGCGACCAGCACGAAGAGCGCCAGGATGACGGCGCCGACGATCGCGGCCGGGTTACCGCGCAGCCGGCGGAACGCCTCCTGCCAGAGGCTGACACCCCGCTCGTCGTCACGGGCGGCCAACTCGGAGAGCCGGTCGATCTTTTCGCGCTTCTTGCCTGGGCTGAGTGTCATCGCACCCTCACCCTCGGGTCGATGAAGCTGTAGGAGAGATCGACCAGCAGGTTCACCAGCACGTACACCACCGCGATGATCAGAATGAAGCCCATCAGCACCGGATAGTCGCGTTGGCCGATGGCCTCGGCGACGAACGCTCCGATGCCGCTGAAGGCGAAGACGGTCTCGGTCAGCACCGCGCCCGAGAGCAGGCCGCCCGCGAGCAGACCGATCGAGGTGGCGACCGGCAGCATGGCGTTGCGCAGGACGTGCCGGCGACGAACCGTCTGCTGGGTCAGGCCCTTTGCCTCGGCGGTTCGCACGAAGTCCTCGTTCAGCACCTCCAGCACGCTCGCCCGGGTGATCCGGACGATGATCGCCAGCGGGATGCTGGCCAGCGCAATGCTGGGCAACACCAGATGCCAGAGGGCGTCGGCTGCGGCGTCCCACTCACGGGTCATCAACCCGTCCAGGACGAAGAAGTTGGTGACCCGGGTCGCCCCGAGAGTCGGGTCCTGCCGGCCGCTGGACGGGAACCAGTGCAGGTTCTCCGAGAAGATCGCTTTGAGCACGTAGCCCAGGAAGAAGACCGGGATGCAGATGCCGATCAGCGAGCCGCCCACGGACGCGTGGTCCAGGAAACGGCCGCGACGACGGGCCGCCAGGTAGCCCAGCGGGATGCCAACGCCGATGGCGATGATCATCGCGGTGATGGTCAGCTCGACGGTGCCGGGGAAACGCTCGATGAACTCCGTGGTGACCGCCCGCTTGGTGGAGGTCGAGGTGCCCAGGTCGAGCTTGATCATCCGCCGTACGAAACGGCCGTACTGCACCAGGATGGGCTCGTCGAGCCCCATGTTGCGGCGGATCGCGGCCCGCATCTCGGGTGTGCCGCGCTCGCCGAGAATGGCGGTCTCGGGGCCGCCGGGGAGTCGGCGGAGCCAGATGAAGAGCAGGAGGGAGAGCCCGAACAGCGTGGGTATCAGCTGAAGCAGGCGCCTGACGATGAACCGGAACACGGCGGCCTCGAAGGGGTGCGGAGGGTTGCGGGCGGGCGCTGTGCGACAGCGCCCGCCCGCGTTCCTTGCTGCGTCAGATCAGGACTTACTTGAACTCGGCGGTCGCGTACCGCTCGTCGGTGAGCGGGCTCGCCTTGACGCCGGTCACGTCCTTGCCGAACACGATCGCCGGCGGCGAGTGCGAGATCGGCACACCGGGCAGGAACTCCATCACGGACTTGTTCAGGGCCTTGTACTTCTCGGTCCGGGCCGCGATGTCAGCGGTGCTGTCCGCGTCCTTGAACTGGTCGAACAGGGCCTTGTTGTTGAAGCCCCACTCGTCCTTCGGCCGGTCGAAGAAGGTGCCGATGAAGTTGTAGGCGTCGCCGTAGTCACCGGTCCAGCCCAGGAAGTGGATGTCGTGCTTGCTACCCGAGGTGGTGGCGTTCAGGTAGTCCGGGCTCCACTTCAGCGGGATCGCCTCGACGGTGATGCCAACGGCCTTCAGGTCCGCCGAGAGCAACTCGAAGATGTCCTTCGGGTTCGGCATGTACGGCCGGGTGACCTCGGTCGGGTAGTGGAACTTCAGCGTCAGGTTCGACGCTCCGGCCTCGGCCAGCAGCGCCTTCGCCTTGGCCGGGTCGTAGGTGTACTTCGTGACGTCACCGTTCCAGCCCTCGACGGTGTCCGGCATGAAGTTGTCGGCGACCTTGGCTCCCGGCGGCAGCTTGGAGGTGACCAGCTGCTGACGGTTCAGGGCGTACGCGATGGCCTGCCGGACACGGATGTCGGCGAGCTTCGGGTTGCCCTTCTGGTTCATCGCCAGGTAGAGCACGTTGAACGCCGGGCGCGTGAGCATGTTGAAGCCCTCGGACTTCAGCGGCTCGACGTCGGCCGGGCCAACCAGGTCGTAGCCCTGGATGTCACCGGAGCGCAGCGCCTGCTTGCGGGCGTTCTCATCCGAGATCGTCTTGAAGATGAGGGTCTTCAGCTTGGCCTTGGCGCCCGAGTAGTCCTCGTTGCGCTCCAGGGTCAGCGTCTTGTTGGCGACGTCCCAGGTCTTGAACTTGAACGGGCCGGTGCCGGTCGGGTGCTCCGTCGCGTACGCCGGGTACTTGATGTCCTCGGCGGTGCCCGCGACGTTGCTCGCGTCGAACTCCTGCAGCGCCTTCGGGCTGTGGATGGAGAACGAGGGGAGCATCAGCGCGGCCGGGATCTTGCTGGAGACCCGGGTGAAGGACAGGTCCACAGTGGTGGCGTCCTTGGCGGCGCAGGACTTGAAGAGACTCGGCGGGAGATCCGCGTTCTCGTTCTTGGCGAAGCCGCCCATGACGTCCTGCCAGTACGCGGTCACGTCCGGGCTCTGCATGAGGCCCTTGGCGTTGTACCAGCGGTTGAAGTTGACGCAGACGGCCTCGGCGTTGAAGTCGGTGCCGTCGTGGAACTTCACGCCCGAGCGGAGCTTGAAGGTCCAGGTGGTGCCGGCGGCGTCCGGGGTCCAGGACTCGGCCAGGCCGGGGGTGACCTTCGTGCCACCCTCCTCCGGTCGGACCAGGGTCTCGAAGACCTGACGCGCCACGCGCAGCGACTCACCGTCGCTGGCGAAGCTCGGGTCGAGCACCTTCGGGTCTCCGGCGACGCCGAAGACGAGGGTGTCCTTCTTGCTACCGCCGGATTTGTCGTCGCGGTTGCTCTCGGCGCAGCCTGCTACCGCGAGGGCCGCGACCGCGATGGCCGCGATCGCGACCTTCGGCCTGGGTGCACGCATGTGTGCTTCACCTCGTCCTTGGGGGTACGGACAACGTGGTGACAGGGGTCACCGATGGCGGTGACCATAGCTCCCGATCCGTCCACCCGGAAACCGCCGGGTAGACGGTTGGTATCGAATCGTGCCTCAACCGCCGCTTGGCATTCGATTCTTAGGTAAACAGCGGCAAAAACCGATCAATCTGCATCCGCGATGCCGAACTGTTACGTCGAACAGCCCCGATGAGGGGACAGGTGTCAGATCATTTCCGGGCAGAGACACAGCGGTGGCCGGCACCCACCCGGGTGCCGGCCACCGGCCGTACGTCAGGGAATCAGACGGCCCGGCGCCCCTCGAACGCCCGACCGAGGGTGATCTCGTCGGCGTACTCCAGATCGCCGCCGACCGGCAGCCCACTGGCCAGCCGGGTCACCGAGATGCCCATCGGCTTCACCATCAGCGCCAGGTAGGTGGCGGTCGCCTCGCCCTCGGTGTTCGGGTCGGTGGCGAGGATCAACTCCCGCACCTCCCCACCGCTCAACCGGGTCATCAGCTCCCGGATGCGCAGGTTGTCGGGGCCGATCCCCTCCAGCGGATTGATCGCCCCGCCCAGCACGTGGTAGCGACCGCGGAACTCACCCGTCCGCTCGACCGCCACCACGTCCTTGGGCTCCTCCACCACGCACAGCACCTCGTCGGTGCGGCGCGGGTCGCGGCAGATCCGGCACTGCTCGGACTCGGCCACGTTGTAACAGGTCGTGCAGAACCGCACCAGCTCCTTGACCTTGCGCAGCGCGCCGGCCAGCCGGTTGACGTCGGCCGGATCCGCCGACAGGACGTAGAACGCGATCCGCTGAGCGCTCTTCGGGCCCACGCCCGGCAGCCGACCCAGCTCGTCGATCAGATCCTGGATGGCACCTTCGTACATCTGCCGGCTCAGAAACCGGGCAGGCCGAGGCCGCCCATGCCGCCGGCGACCGGGCCCATCTTGCGCTCGGTCAACTCTCGGGCCGCCTCGGCGGCGTTGTGCACGGCCGCGACGACCAGATCCTCCAGCGTCTCCACGTCGTCCGGGTCGACGGCCTTCGGGTCGATCTTGATGGCCTTCAGCTCGCCGGAGCCGGAGACGGTCGCGGTGACCAGCCCGCCACCGGCGGTGCCGGTCAGCTCGGCCTCGGCCAGCTCGGCCTGGGCGGCGGCGATCTGCTGCTGCATCTTCTGCGCCTGCTTCAGCATCTGCTGCATGTTCGGCTGTCCACCTGGGCGCACGGGATGGCTCCTTCTCACACTCGTCTGCTCGACCGCCGCTCAGCCTATCCGCTGGGACCGACCTCGCCCCGCCCGGTTCGTCCCGCCCACGCCGAGCCTTGGGTACGGCTACCCCTACCCCGAACCGGCCATCTGCTGGTAGTGCGCTGGGAGCCGCCGCACTGGTCTGCTCGTGTCATGAACCTCAACCGCACCGGCCGGGTCGGCGCGCTGTGCTGGCTCGCGGCCGCGCCCATCTTCCTCGTCGCCAGCCTGATCAGCGGGCTGCGGTGGCGCGAGCCCACCTACAGCTGGGCCACCCACAACATCAGCGACCTCGGCAACGCCCACTGCGGCGTCTGGGACACCACCCGCCCCCGCTACGTCTGCTCGCCGTGGCACCCACTCATGAACACCGCGATGCTGGCCACCGCCGTACTGCTCGCCGTCGGGCTCCTGCTGACCTGGCGGATCCTCGGTCGCGGCGGTGTGGTGCGCTCGGCCCAGACGCTCCTACTGCTGGCCACCGGCGGATACGCCCTCGCAGCCGTCTACCCGGCCGACGTGGACGAGAACCTGCACGTCCTCGGCGCATTCCTGATCATGGGGATGGGCAACGTCGGCCTACTCCTCGCCGGCTTCGCTCCGCACAGCACGACGCTCGGCCGCTGGCGACCGCTCACCCTCACCGCCGGGCTAATCGCGCTGGCCGGGACTGTGCTGTTCTTCGCCCAGCAAGGCGTCGGGATCGGTGTAGGAGGCATGGAACGCCTAGCCGTCCTACCCTTCCCCCTCTGGGCCTGCGCCCTGGGAGTCCTGCTAGCCGAACCCCCTCCCCTGCGCGATCTTGCACTTTCTGCCTCGACATAAGGGGGCATTCTTCGCAAGACGACGACCGAAACTGCAAGATCGCCGAGTCGGGGCTGTTAGCGGGCGTCGATCTCGTTGATCTTCTCGGCGCCGAAGGTTTCCCGGAGCAGCCGTACCGCCTGCTCCTCGCTCGACTCCCGCGCCGTCTTCTCGTCGATGATCTCGTCCAACGGCTCGTCGCCCGGGTCGAACCCCTCGAAGGCCGGGGCCGCCGCCGGTGCCGCGCCGCCGGGCCGGCCGGCCCGCGCCGGGCCGTCGAAGTCCGGGTCGTAGGGCGGCTCGCCGGCCCATTCGGCGTCCGCGACGGGCCGGGCTGCCGCTCCGGTACGCGCACCGCGCCCCGCCGCCGCCGCGCGAGCCGCGGCGATGGCGCTGCTCACCGGGGCACCACCGGCTGTCGCCGGCTGCCGGGCCGCCGGTGTCGGGTTACCCCGCCCGCCCGGCTTACCGCCACCGGCCGCTGTCCCGGGACCGCCCGAACCGCCCGGTCCGGTGCCGTTCGCGCCGCCACCGTTCGCGCTACCGCCGTTGGTACCACCGCCGTTGGTGCCAATGCCGTTGGTGCCGCTGCCGCTTCCGGCGCTCCCGATCGTGGCGCTGCCGTTCGCGCCAGTCGACGCCGGTGCAGAGTGGGGGCTCGACTCGTTTCCGGCCGAGGCTCCGCCCGGACGGGCGGCCTCAGGCCAGTCCTCGTCATCCGTCGCCTCGACGGCGGGAGCGCCGCCGCCGGGGCGAGCCGCCTCCGGCCAGTCGCCCTCGTCGTCCGCCGCCGGGGCGGACGGCGCCGCACCCTGCCGACCGGCACCGTGACCACCAGAACCCGCGCCAACACCGCCGCGCGAAGCCGAGCCGGCAGCGCCGGCCGGGTTCGCCGAGGTGAACGGGGCGTTCGTCGAGTCGGCGGCGTTCGGGGCGTTAGGTGCCACACTCCCCGACCCGGCAGGGTTCGAGCCCGGAGCGGGGTTCGAGCCCGGCATGACGTTGGAGCCTGACGCAGCGTGCGAGCCTGACGAAGGGTTCGAGCCAGGCGCAGCGTGCGAGCCAGGCGCAACGTGCGAGCCAGGCGCAACGTGCGAGCCAGGCGCAACGTGCGAGCCAGGCGCAACGTGCGAGCCAGGCGCAACGTTCGAGCTTGGCGCAGGGTTCGAGCCTGACGCGGGGATCGAGCTAGGCGCAACGTTCGAGGCAGACGCAACGTTCGAGCTTGGCGCGGGGTTCGAGGTCGCTGCGGCTGGCGGCGCGCTCGTCGGACCGGCGGCGGCAGCCGGGGTCGCGGCGTTCGTCGCAGCGGGCGGCGTGTCCGGCCCGGAGGACGGCGCGGCGGGTCGGGCGGCGGGTTGCGAGCGCGTTGAGCCGGATAACGACACGCCACCGCGCTCGCCGGCCACCTCGCACCGGATCTGCCAGCGCCCGCCCAACTCCTCGTAGAGCGCGTCGGTGAGCACCGCCGCGTGGTCGGCCATCATCTTGGCCAGCACCGTGGACTTCACGGTCAGCACCAGCATGTCGCCGTCGAGTTCGCGGACGACCGCGTCCCGCATCAGGGCGGCGATCCGCTTGTTGGTCCGGTTGACCTTGCCGACCACGTCGGGCCAGACGCGGCGGACCGCGACCGCGTCCAGCGCGGCGGGCGGTGCCCCCGGTCGGGGCGGCGCGGGCGTGGCCGGGTCGGGCAGCACCGCCGACGGTGGCACCACGCGACGCGGGGCCGGCCCGGCGGGCGAGACGGGTACGGCCTGGTCAGCGGGTGCCGGCCCAGTTGACGCACCGGGGGACGCCGGGATCGGCGAGTCGGCCGCCGAGACGTACGAGGCCGGCACGCCCGAGGCCGGCACGCCCGAGACGGGTGCGTGCGAGGCGGGAGCTCCGGTGACCGAAGCGGCCGGGGCGGGAGCGCCCGAGGCCGCGGCGCTCTGGGTCGGGGACGCCGCCGGGTCGACCGCCCACGGCGGTGCGGAGGTCGGGGCGTTCGCGGGTGCCGGGGTGGCGGCAGCCGGGACCGGGGTGGCTGGCTGTGGGCGTACCCCTGGGTGGTTGGTTGGCGCGGAGCCGGCGGCGGCCGACGGCGCGTCGGTGCCGCTCAGGGTGAGCCGACGTTCCATCCGCTCAAGGCGCTGGAGGAGGCCGCCGGTGGAGTCATCGACGCCGGGCAGCAGCATCCGGGCGCAGATCAGCTCCAGCAGCAGGCGGGGCGCGGTGGTGCCGCGCATCTCCACCAGGCCGTCGTGCACGATGTCGGCGCAGCGGGACAGCGTGGCCGGGCCGAGTTGCGAAGCCTGGGCGGCCATCCGCTCGATCTGGTCGGCCGGGCCCTCGATCAGGCCCTTCGCGGCGGCGTCCGGCACCTGCTGGATCACGATCAGGTCGCGCAGCCGTTCCAGCAGGTCGGAGGCGAACCGGCGCGGGTCGTGCCCGGCCTCGGCGACCCGGTCGACGGTGGCGTACGCGGCGGCGCCGTCCCCGGCGGCCAGCGCGTCGCACATCTCGTCGATCAACGCGGCGTCGGTGACCCCGAGCAGGGCGGCGGCCCGTGCGTAAGTGACGCCCTCCGGACCGGCACCGGCGATGAGCTGGTCGAGCACGGAGAGGCTGTCCCGGGCGCTGCCGCCACCGGCGCGGACCACCAGCGGGAAGACCGCCGGCTCGACGGAGACGCCCTCGGCCTGGGTGAGCTGCTCCAGGTACGGGCGGAGCACCTTCGGCGGGATCAGCCGGAACGGGTAGTGGTGGGTGCGCGAGCGGATCGTGCCGAGGACCTTCTCCGGCTCGGTCGTCGCGAAGATGAACTTGACGTACTCCGGGGGCTCCTCGACCAGTTTGAGCAGGGCGTTGAAGCCCTGGGTCGAGACCATGTGCGCCTCGTCGATGACGTAGATCTTGAAGCGGCTGCTGGCCGGCGCGAAGAAGGCGCGCTCGCGCAGCTCGCGGGCGTCGTCGACACCACCGTGGCTGGCCGCGTCGATCTCGATCACGTCGATCGAACCGGCGCCGTCGGTGGCCAGCGAGCGGCAGGACTCACACTTGCCGCACGGCTCCGGGGTGGGGCCCTGCTCACAGTTGAGAGAGCGGGCCAGGATCCGGGCGCTGGAGGTCTTTCCGCAGCCGCGCGGGCCGGAGAAGAGGTAGGCGTGGTTGAGCCGTCCGCTACGCAGCGCCTGCGACAGCGGCTCGGTCACGTGCTCCTGACCGATGACCTCAGCGAAGGTACGCGGCCGGTACTTGCGGTAGAGCGCCAGCGTCACTCGTCCCGCCTCCTCTCGACCGAGCCATTCTGCGCCGGTCGGGAGCGGGTGACCACCCACCACCCCGGGCGCCTGGGCCTTCGGGCTTGATCGACTCGGCTATCGGCCTTGATCGACTCGGCTTCCTGGCCGCCGAGGCTTGATCGACTCGGCTTCCTGGAAACCGCGGTGTCCGCGTGGCCGGGACACCGCGACATCACGGATGTCGAGTGGATCAACCAGCCCACAGACAAAAAGGCCTCCCGTGCACCCGGCAGAGCTCGCTTATCCTTGCTGCCTTCCGGCCCTGGGGAGGTTCACGAGATACCGCCGCACGGGAGGTGACGCCCAGCCTACCCGACCGCCCGTCGATCTTCAGGGGGTGGTGGGGTGGCCCGGCCGACGCGGGCCTGTATCCTGGCTCGCGGAGGATTCGCCTAGAGGCCTAGGGCGCACGCTTGGAAAGCGTGTTGGGTTTACACCCTCACGAGTTCGAATCTCGTATCCTCCGCTCATCTGAGCAGCACGAACGACAGGGCCGGCCCCAACGGGGACCGGCCCTGAATCGTTTGTGCGGTGTTGTCGCACTGGCAGTCGGTCGAACTCATTACGGAAGTGGCGGAGTCATGGAGCTGAACGGCGCCCGGTGGCGCAAGAGCAGCCGCAGCAGCGGCAACGGCGGCGCCTGCGTCGAGGTCGCCGACAACCTGCCCAGCGTCGTCGGCGTACGGGATTCAAAGGACCCGACCGGCCCGGCGCTCGCCTTCGCGCCGGCAGCCTGGCGCGCGTTCGTCACGCAGCTCGCCCGGCGGGCCTGAACGGCCCCGACGATCCGTCACCCCTCCGGCCGGATGCGGCCCGCCCGCCGGCTGCGGCCCGCCGCCCGCAACTCGGTCGAGATCTTGGACAGTTTCCGTTCGCGCGGAACGGAAAGTGTCCAAGATCTGGGGATTTGATGCCGGGAAGGCTCGATGCGCGGGCACCGTCCGTGCCGGTTGAGGGCTGGTTTGATCCTGGCCGGCGGGCTGACGACCGGCCGGCCGCCGATTGACGGCACTCTCGCGGCCGGGACTGCGCAAACGCCATTCGGTAGTACGCACCTGAGCGCGGACGACGGGTACCGTCCGGAGGCGCGGCCGGCGAGTCCGGGACCGTCGTACACATGTTCTATCCACAGGCTGTGGACGGCGGAGGGTTCGATGGCTTACCAGCTCAGCGCGGTCGTCGCGGACGCTGAGCTGCTCCGCGAGCAGACCGCCGAGCTGGATCATGCGTTCCTCGGCGAGCTGCGCCAGGACTTCGCGTTGCTGCCGGTCACCCCGCAGTTGGTGATCGAGCTGACCGGGTCGTTGCCGGATTTCGCGACGGACGACCGGAGCGCCGCCCGCCCGTTCGGCCTGGTGTTGTCGACAGCGCTGGTCGAGGTGCTGACTCGCTGGTCACAGTCGGGGCCGGTGGCCTATCTGGAGGCGGAATTCGGTGGTGGCGTCGGCTACCAGTCGGCGGTGGTGTGGTTGGGCGGGGTGCTGTCCTGGGGCCCGCGCTTCGACGACGAGTTGGACGCGTCGCGCGAGCAGTGGCCGATCAACGGTGCGCTGAGTCGGCTCGGCGTGGAGCCCGGCACCTGGATCGACAGGTTCGCCGAACTGGGGTTGCACCTGGAGCGGAACACCGACGGCTGGCTCGCGCACGGGCGACGTCGACTCAGCGCCGACTACTGGGATGAGCTAGTCGAACAGTGGGAAAACCAGTAATTCGGCCACCAGCAGCAACCTGAACGCTCCCGTCCCGTTGGGGACTGGGGGATTCCATGAAATTGCGACAATTTGCTTTTATTGCCATGCTGATGACGGCTGCCTCGATCGCTGGCAGCGGCGTACCGCCAACCAGGCCGATCCCGGATGGCCGGCCCGCCGGCAGCGTGGAGATCATCGGCCTGAACGGCCTACAGAACATCGAGTTCGGTGCCACCGAGGACGAGCTGACCCGACGCGGCATCCTGCGTACCAGCCTGGATGCCTGCGGGCCGGTGCTTGCCGGCCATGACACGGTCAGCCCGGTCTTCGTGGAGGACAAACTCGTACTGCTCTGGGTCGGCGACCCGATGCGGACACCGGAGGGCATAACGGCGGGCTCGCCCGTCAACCAGGTCTGGGACCGCTATCCGGAGGTCAGCCGGCTGCGCGCTCCACAGGGAACGCACCGCCTCGACGGGCTGCTCGCCCGCAGCGGCGACCGCGCGTACCTGTTTCTGCACGACGGGCGCACGGTCCGAAAAACCATCGCCGGGTACGCGGACTGGGCCCGCCGCCTCTTCGACGAGGGAGCGGGCCCGTGCTGACCGGCGCGGACTGATCAGGGCGACGTGTGGCCGACGCAGTCGAGGTCTCTGGCCGGCAGCTTTCCGTCGGCAAGATAGGTGACGACCGCATCGTCCACGCACACGTTGCCGTAGTTGCCGAAGACACCGTGGATCCGAGCGTCGCGCAGGGTGAGCAGCCGGGAGCCGGTGAGCGCCCGGTGCATGGCCTGGCCGTGCCGATAGATCGTGCGAGTGTCCCCCGTGGACTGGACGATCAGCGCTGGCACGGCGTTCTGCACCACAGTCGGCCGTTCCCGGGGCTGTTGTGGCCAGAATGCGCACGGGCTGATCAACCTGGTCAACTCCCCGAATCGAGGCTCGCTGCTCCGGTGCTGACGAATGTCACGCCAGTAGTGTTCGGGATCGCGGCGCACCGGCACATCCCCGCAGAGAATCGCGGCCTGCACGCTGCCGGTCGCCGACTCGGCACCGGTGAACAGGAACGACAGCGTGTCCGCCAATGACGCGGTCGGTGTCGCCGAGCCCGACAGCACGGCTTGCCGAAGCACTTTTACCGTCTCCGCGAGGTCGGCCTGGGTCTCGTCCCGATCGTCACCGAGCCGATTGAGCAGCAGGTACGGCACCGACTGCCGGTCAACCTCATAACCACCCACCTGTAGCGGGCGGCGGGCTGCCGCTGCGAGGATCCCGTCCACCATGGCCAGCACCTGTCCGCCCGTGCTGCCCAGGCCGTACCGGTCATGGCGGCGGGCCGCCCACTCCGCCCAGTCGCGCAGTGCGACCTCGTTGGCGGGCCCGGCCTCGCGCACCACCCGCGCGCCATACTCGGCGGGGTCGACCGCGCTGTCCAGGACGACCCGATCCACGCGCCCGGGGAACATCTGCGTGTAGACCGCGCCGAGGTAGGTGCCGTAGGAATAGCCGAGGTAGGACAGCCTCTGCTCGCCGAGAACGGCTCGGAGGAGGTCCATGTCGCGGGCCGTATTCCGGGTGGTGACGTGCGGCAGCAGTTCGGCGTGGCGGCGGGCGCACCGATCAGCCAGGTCCCGTTGGAATGCGGTCAGCTGATTGAACGTGGCACGGTCTGGCCCTGCGGAGCGGGTCCAGGTGCCGGTAGGCCAGCCGCAGTCGAGTGGGGTGCTGCGACCGACGAACCGAGGGTCCAGCCCGATGAGGTCGAACCTCGCCCCGACGTCACCCAGCCACTGTCGGATCGGCAGGACGTCCGACATCCCCGGCGCGCCGGGACCGCCGGTGTTCAGCAGCAGGACGCCGAGCCGGTGTGCGGTGTCGGTCGCCCGCAGCCGGGACAGTGCCAGGGTGATGGTGCGGCCGTTCGGGCGGGCGTAATCCAGCGGAACTGTCAACTCGGTGCAGGTCGCACCGGCCTGATCCAGCTCGGCACCAGCCTGGTCGGCCGAACCCTGCTGGCAGGTGTGCCAGTCCAGCCGTTGTCGCTGGGAACCGGCCAGGTCGTCGGCGTCAGCCCCGGCCGACACCGGCCCGGCGGCAGTGACGGTGATTCCCAGCGCAGTCAGCGCGGCCACCATTCTCATCGCCGTCGCGGTCCATCTCTTCCAGGTCATCGTCATCTCCTCGGTTGGGGAATCGGTCCGGTGGCGGTTCACCGGGCCTCACACAGGGCGGTGTGCAGAGTCGTGGACAATGCCTGCCAGCTCTCGTACGACGCCGGCTCGTCGTTCACCACCAGCTGCGCCCGGCGACCGTCGGCGGTGACCCCGCCCAGGGTGCGAAAGCCCGGCGTCGTGCCACCGTGGCCCCAGTACAGGGCACCGCCGCAGCCGGCCAACGGCGTCGAGATGGTCCCGAGCCCGTACCGCGCGCCGGGCCACAGCCGATCCGGATCGGTCGGCACGGTGTCCGTCATCTCGGCGAGGCGGACAGGGTCCAACAGTTGGCCGCCGAGCAGCGCGGCGAAGAACCGGTTCTGGTCGGCGAGGGTCGAGATCAGCGCCCCACCAGCGCCGCCGTACGACATGTTGAACTCGGTGACGTCGCGCCGCCGCTCGGCGTCGACCAACGCGTAGCCGCGCGGATGGGCCCCCCGGATCCGCACCGAGTCGCCCGGCCAGTAGGTATCGCGCAGGCCCAACGGCCCGATGATCCGCCGGGCGATCTCCACGTTGATGTCGTGGCCGGTGACCCGCTCGACGACCATGCCGGCGAGGACGTAGTTGGTGGTGGAGTAGTGCCAGCTCGTGACGGGTGCCGGCTGGGACAGCGCCAGCGCGATCAGCTCCGTCGGCGCGAAGTGCCGATACCGCCAACGATCCATCCGGTCCCAGTCGAGCGCGTCGACGTGGTCGGGCAGGCCGCTGGTGTGCCGCAGCAGATCGCGGACGGTGATCCGCCGGCCGTCGTACCCGTTGCCCCGGACCCGACCCGGCAGGTACCTCTCGATCGGGGCGTCCAGGACGAGACGGCCTTCCGCGACGAGTTGCAGGACCACGGTCGCGGTGAATGTCTTCGTCGAACTGCCGATCCGGATCCGTTCGTCGACAGGCATCGGCCGGCCCGTTCGCAGGTCGGCCCGGCCGCTGGCAGCAGACCAGCGGCCGCACCCGGGCCCGTCCACCTCGATGGCCGCGCCGACCAACCGATGGGTGCCGGTCAGGTCGTTCAGCGCGGCGCTCGTCGCGGGTCGGCCGGAGCACGCCGGCCCTGGTTGACGAGCCGCGGCCGGTGCAACCGCGCCGACGAGGGTGAGCAGGACAACTCCGGCGAGCACGCCGAATGTGTGCCGTCGTCGTGTCGGTCTTCTCATGCCGTCGACGCTAGGGACGGCTGGGCGGACCCACGAGGGAGCAGAGGCCCGAATCAATGGTGTAGCTGGCTACACTGCCCGGCCGCCTTTGTGGACGGAGAATGTGACGATGCGGCGGGCATGGTTCGCGACGACGTACCTGGTGACCGGCGGGGCCACAGCGGTGGCGTCGGCGGTCGCGATCGGCGCGCTCGCCGGGGCACTTGGCCTGAGCCTCCTCGCGGTGGGCGTCGCACTGCTGCCGTCGGCCGTGCGTGGCCTCCGTTCGCTCGCTCGCCTTGAGCGACGCCGCGCAGACCGGCTGCTGGGCAGGGCGGCTCCGGCCGAGCCTCGGGTGCCGTGCGCCAGTCGGGCCGCCTGGCTGCGCGTCGCCGCTGCCGATCCGGCCACCTACCGAAGTGCGGTCTGGCTGACGGTGCACGCAATCGCCGGTGTGCCGCTCGCTGTCGGTGTGCTGCTGCTCTGGCTATTCGCGCTGGGTGGGTTGATCGTGCCGCTGATGTGGTGGGCCGTGCCGGTCGAGGCACCGCTCACCTTCGTCGTGCCGATCCGCAGCTGGGCGCAGGCGCTGCTGGTGCCGCCCCTGCTCGGGCTCGCCGCGCTGGCACTTCTCCGGTGGGCCGTCCCGGCCTGTGCCGTGGCGTACGCCCGGGCGGCGCGGGTGTCGTTCGCGCCGTCGTCGCGGAGCCGGTTGGAGCGGCGAGTCACAGAGCTCACCGCCACCCGGGCCGGCGCACTCGACGCCCACGCCGCGGAGCTACGGCGGATCGAGCGCGACCTGCACGACGGCACCCAGGCACGGTTGGTGGCGATCGCCATCCAGCTCGGCGTCGCGCAACGTCAACGGGCGACTGACCCGGCGCTGGCGGACCAACTGGTCGAACGGGCGCGGACCAGCGTCGAGGCAGCGCTGACCGAGCTGCGCGCCGTGGTGCGGGGCATCTACCCGCCGATTCTGGCCGACCGGGGGCTGCCCGGCGCGGTGCACGCGCTCGCCGCCGACTGTCCGGTGCCGCTCACGGTCCGGGTCACCCCGCTGCAACGACTGCCGGCGGCGTTGGAGAGCGCGGCGTACTTCGTCGTGGCGGAAGCGCTGGCCAACATCACCCGGCACAGCAGGGCCACCGGTGGTGACCTGCAGGTGGAGCACCGGGCGGGTCAGTTGGTGGTCAACGTGACCGACGACGGCATCGGCGGCGCACAGTCGTCGACCGGCACCGGCCTGACCGGCATCCGGCGCCGGGTCGCGGCACTGGATGGCACTGTCGAGCTGAGCAGCCCGGTCGGCGGGCCGACCGTGCTACGGGTGGAGTTGCCGTGCGCGTCCTGATCGCCGAAGACAACGTCCTGCTCCAGGAAGGGCTCAACCTGCTGCTCAGCACCGCCGGCTTCGAGGTGACGGCTGCGGTCGACACACCGGACGACATCATCGCCGCAATCGATCGACAGCGGCCCGACATCGCAATCATGGACATCCGACTGCCGCCGTCGTTCCGCGATGAGGGGCTGCGCACCGCGTTGACCGCCCGCCGGCTGCACCCCGGGCTGCCGGTGCTGCTGCTGTCCCAGTACGTCGAGCGTGCCTACGCGACCGAGCTGCTCACTGACGGGCAAGGCGGCGTCGGCTACCTGCTCAAGGACCGGGTGTCCCGGGTCGAGGAGTTCCTTGACGCCCTGCGTCGGGTCGCCGCCGGGGGCACCGTGCTGGACCCGCAGGTCGTGGCCCAGCTCGTCACCGCCCGGCGCAATCCGCTCACCGGCCTCACCGCCCGGGAACGCGAGGTGCTCGCGCTGATGGCCGGAGGCAGCACCAACACGGGCATCGCCGCCCAGCTCGTGATCACCGAGCGCGCGGTGAGCAAGCACATCGGGAACATCTTCACGAAGCTCGACCTGCCACCCGACGGCGACGTGCACCGCCGGGTCGCCGCCGTGCTCACCTTCCTGAAGGATCCGGGCCGATGAGCGGGCCGGATTCCCCGAGGGCCGGCCCGCTCCTGCCGGCGACCGCATCAGCGCCCGAGCGACCGCCAGAAGTCGTACGAGTGGGCCGCCGCGAAGTCCGTCCTGACCGATCCGCCGCCACCGGTGAACACCCGCACGTACGGGGCGTCGGGACGCAGACGAGGCCAGCCCGCCCGGCCCGTCCGGGCGAAGTCGCTCCAGGTACGGACCATCTCGTCGGAGAGCCGCCGCTGGGTCGGCGTAAGCGCCTCGGCATAGTCGACCGTGAACAGGTACGGCAGCTCCGCGCAGTGGTACGCGCCGGTGGCGAACGTCGGTTCGGGTCCCTCGGTAAAGAACGGCGCGTCCTCGTCCGCGAACTCGTACATGAAGGTCGACACCCGTCGCGCGAATGCCAACGCGGCGGAGTAGACCGGCTCGGCGTACTCGTGATCGGTCAGCACGGCGCCCAACGTCGCGCTGGCGGGATGTGCGCGGTCGCGCGGATAGCGGCTCAGCACCTCGTCCGCGTGGAAACCGAACATGGCCCGCACCTGTTCGCGGTACTGATCATCGGTGAGCGGGCACGACTCCGGCACGGACGACGGCTCCGGCTCGGACGACGGCACGGACGACGGCACGGGCACGGACGACGGCACGGGCGACGGCTCTTGCCGCGAGAGTGCCGTCCCCGGTGGCGACGAGGGCGCCGGGCAGTTGAGCCCCACCCGTTCCATCCCCCACACCGCGAGCCGGGACTCGTCCCGGTTCATCCCGGTCAATACCGGCACCCGGTGCAGCCTCCCTGTGGTCAGCGCTTCGGCCGGGTCCACCGGCAACGTGTGGCCGTCGACGACCGGGCCGAGGTCGACACCCGCGCCGGGATAGCCGGCCGTCTCGATCAACCGGGCTGGGGTACGTCCGCGCAGGCAGGCGGCGACCGCGGCCGGATCGGTGCAGCCGATCCTCCGAGCGAACTCCTCTGCCGCCGCGATCGCCTCAGCCCGGGTCTGGACCGGGTTGGCGCACGAGTTGCTCTGCATGATCGCGCGATGGAACAGGCCAGCGGAGCCCGGCGCGGCGAGCTGCGCGCAGACGCTCGTCGCCCCGGCGGACTGGCCGAACAGGGTGACGTTGCCCGGGTCTCCGCCGAAGGCCGCCGCGTTGCGCCGTACCCAGCGCAGCGCGGCCTGCTGATCCTGCAACCCGAAGTTGCCTGTGATTCCGTCCCGACCGGCCAACGCCGGATGCGCCAGGAAGCCGAGCGCGCCGAGCCGGTAGTTCACCGTGACGACGATGACGTCACCACCGGCCGCCAGCCGCTGCCCGCCGTACCCGTCGCCGCTACCGAACCGGAAGTCGCCGCCGTGCAACCAGACCAGGACCGGTCGAGCCGTTCGTGCGGAGGAGCGCGGGGTGGTGACGTTCAGGTAAAGGCAGTCCTCGGCTCTCGACGGCGCGTCCATCGGCAGCCCTTGCAGTTGGGCGCAGGCGGCACCGGGCCGAGTCGCGTCACGTACTCCGGTCCAGGTCGGACCGGGCTGTGGCGGTGCCCAGCGCAACGTCCCCAGCGGCGGGCGCCCGTACGGAATGCCCTGGAACGAGCGGTGGTCCGCCGCGACGGTCCCCCGCACCGCGCCTTGGTCGGTCCGCACGACGGCCGCGCCATGCCGGTCGGCCGCGACGGCGGCCGGACCGACGGCCATCGCCGGCGCGAGAATCGCGGCGGCGCCCAACGCGACCACCCACCGGGGGTACGGGATGCTGGTCATGACTCTCCCCATTCGTCGGTGCCGGTACGGCGTACGCACCCGGCTGCGCTGAGCATGTCGAGCTGGCAACAACCCGGCCAGGGAGCTCTAGTACGCCGTGACAGGAAGGGCGCGACCAGCCACGGGGGCGTCGGCCGGTGTTCTAGTGCGCTACGGTCACCGCAAGGCTGACGGGAGGCGACCGTGGCGGAGATCGACGAGACCGCTCCCCCTTATCTGCGCATCGTCGGGGAGTTGCGGCGGCGCATCATGGCGGGCGAGTTGGGCCCGGGCGACCGGGTGCCTTCCACTCGGCAGATCGTCCGGGAGTGGGGCGTCGCCATGGCGACTGCCAGCCGTGCCCTCACCGCGCTGCGGCAGGAGGGTCTGGTGCGGGCGGTGCCAGGTGTGGGCATGGTGGTGACCGGCGCAGAGCCGACCACGCCGATTCGGGGCGCGCTGGCCGGCGGTCGGCGGGTTCCCGCCCAGGGGCTGACCCGCGACCAGGTGGTGCGGACCGCTATGGAGGTCGCCGATGCCGAGGGGTTGTCGGCGCTGAGCATGCGGCGCATCGCAACCGAGCTGGACGTCCCCACGATGTCGCTGTATCGGCAGGTCCGGGCTAAGGAGCAGCTTCTCGTGCTGATGGCGGACGCGGCCTTCGCCGCGCATCGGCTGCCGCGCACGTTCCCGCCCGGATGGCGCGCCCAACTGGAGTTGCTCTGCCGGCTCCAGTGGTCGATCTACCGGCGACATCCCTGGCTGGCCCAGGTCATCTCGCTGACCCGCCCGCTGATGGCACCGCACGCCGTCGCGCACACCGAATGGGCGCTGCGCGCGCTCTCCGGGCGTGGTCTGGGTCAACACAACCAACTCCACCTGGTCGCTGCACTGGCCAACCATGTTCGCGGGACGGCGGTCAACCTGGAACGGGAGGCCGAGGCGGAGCAGGACACCGGCCTGACCGACGACGAGTGGATGGCGGCCCAGGCCGACGTGTTGGGCGGCCTCCTCGCGGCGGGCGAGTTTCCTCATCTGGCCCGGCTCACCCGGACAGCGGTCGACCTCAATGTCGAAAGTCTTTTCGAATTCGGTCTGCAACGTTTGCTCGACGGCGTGGAACAGCTACTAGAGCAATGACCGGTTACGCCACTTTAATGCCTGTTTATGCAACTATGAGTCGCTGAAGCGCTACCACCCATCGAGCTGTCCGAGGAGATCATGGCGACGCTTGCCCACAGTGGCGCATCTCGGAAGGTCACGGGGGTGGCCCGGGTAGCCACCGCCCTGACTCTGGTCGCCGCGACCACCGTCCTGGCCGTCCTGGCCGGACCACGCAGCGCGAGCGCCGCCGAGCCGCCGGTGCCGCTGGGCACGGCCGCGAACTTCGCGATCCTCGCCGGCACGACTGTCACCAACACCGGGCCCAGCATGGTCACCGGTGACCTCGGCGTGAGCCCAGGCACCGCCGTGACCGGCTTCCCTCCCGGTCAATTGAACGGGGCGATCCACTCCAACGACGGCCCTGCCGTGCAGGCCCAGAGCGATCTCGTCATCGCCTACAACGACGCGGTCTCGCGGACGACCACGGACATCGTTGACAGTGAACTCGCCGGCACCACCAAGACCACCGGCGTGTACGAATCCGCCGCGGGCACGTTCACCATCGGCGGGGATCTGAACCTCGACGCGGAGGGTGACCCGAACGCGGTCTTCATCTTCAAGACCACCAGCACCCTCATCACGGGCGCGTCGAGCACTGTGAACCTGCTCAACGGCGCCCAGTCGTGCAACGTCTTCTGGCAGGTGGGAAGCTCCGTCACGCTCGGTGCCAACTCCCTGTTTCGCGGCAACCTCCTCACCTTCACCTCGATCACGGTCGGCGCGGCGCTCGAGGTGGACGGCCGGGCGATGGCGATCAACGGCGCGGTCACCATGGACACGGACACGGTCACAAGGTCGACCTGCGCGGAGCCGGGAGAGTTGTCGATCAGCGCGCCGGAGACGGCCGATCTGGGCAGCGCCAGCCTGGGCGGAGTCGCGTCGGGCAATCTGGGACCGGTCACGGTGACTGATGAGCGTCTTCTGTCGGAGCCGACCTGGACCGCCACCGTCGTCGCGACGGACTTCGTCACCAGCGGCGTCCCGGTTCACACGATCTCCAACACCAACGCCTCCTACTGGTCGGGCCCGGCCACCGCAACCAGCGGTATCGGCACCTTCACCTCAGGCCAACCCACCTCGGGAGATGCAGAGATCATCAATGTCGAGCGCACGGCGTTCACTCTGGCCGACGGCGTCGGCAACAACTCGGCCACCTGGGATCCCGTGGTCTCGGTCCAGATCCCCCTGACGGCCGTCGCGGGTGTCTACACCGGAACGATCACGTTCTCGGTCGCCTGAAGGCTGCCGCCGACGGCTGCTCGAACGAGGACGCCCAGGCCGGGTCCGCAGCCCGCTCAGGCAGCCGCGCCCCGGACGCGGCGGCGAAACCGGCGAGTGCGATCTCCGCCGCCTGGCGCAGGTCCTCCCTGCTGACCCCGGCGGCGGCATGCACCGCCTGCCCCTCCGTGACGATCATGACGAAGCGGGCGAGCGCGACCGGATCGGCGTGCGCGGGTAGGTCGCCTTCGGCGACGGCGCGGGCGAACCGGTCGGCGAGGGCACCTTCACCGGCCAGGCGGCTGGTGGCGAGGAACCCGGCGACCGGCGCGTTCTCCGTGGCGCAGGCGACACCACCCTGGATCGACAGACAACCGAGCGGTCGGTCGGGCCGGGTAACGGCGATCACGTTCCCGCGTAGCAGGGTGGCAACCACCTCGTACGCGGTCGGTTGGGTGAAAGCGTCCCGCGCGTACTCCATGTCTTTTTCGGCGTAGCGGGCCACGGCCTTGCGGAACAACTCCTCCTTGCCGCCGAAGGCGGCGTAGAGGCTGGGCTTGTTGATCCCCATGGCCTCGGTGAGGTCGGTCACCGAGGCGCCTTCGTACCCCTGGCGCCAGAACACCTCCGCCGCGCGCTCCAGCGCCTCGTCGGCGTCGAAGCCCCGCGGTCGCCCTCGCTGCGGCACAGCCCACCCCCTTTCCCCGCACATCCTAGCGGCGACAAAACCGATCGGTACAGAAATTTGCGGACCCGGTCGGCGGTTGCTACGGTCGGTTACGGACCGCCCGGTACAGAACTTGCTGGAGGCCCGGCCGGCCGCACACCGCCACACCCCAACAGAGGAGATCCATCGTGGGACAGCTCGACGGCAAGACCGCCCTCGTCACCGGGGGCACCACGGGCATCGGCCTGGCCGCCGCCCGCCGCTTCGCCGCCGAAGGCGCCTACGTCTTCGTCACCGGCCGCCGCAAGGGCCCGCTGGACGAGGCCGTGGCCAGCATCGGCGCCAACGCCACAGGCATCGCCAGCGACGTCAGCAAGCTCGACGACCTGGACCGGGTGATGCGGGCGATCGAGGAGCGGGGCGCCGGGCTGGACGTGGTGTTCGCCAACGCCGGCGGTGGGGAGTTCCGTCCGCTCGACTCGATCACGGTCGAGCACGTCGCCAACACCTTCGACACCAACATCTACGGCACCATCTTCACCGTGCAGAAGGCCCTACCCCTGCTCAACGAGGGCGCCTCGATCGTGCTGACCGGCTCGACGGCCGCCAGCAACGGCACCCCTGCGTTCAGCGTCTACGCCGCGTCCAAGGCAGCCATCCGCTCGTTCGGCCGCACCTGGGCCGCCGAGCTGATCGGCCGGAAGATCCGGGTCAACACCCTGATCCCCGGCTCGACCGAGACCCCCGGGCTCGCGGGCCTCGCGCCCAGCCCCGCGGAGGCCCCCGGGCTGCTGAAGGCCATCGCCTCGGGCGTGCCCATGCAGCGCATGGCGCACCCGGACGAGATCGCCAACGCGGCGCTCTTCCTCGCCTCCGACCAGAGCAGCTTCATGACCGGCGGCGAGATCTTCGTCGACGGTGGCGAGCAACAGCTCTGACGCGAAAACGCCCGGTCGATCCTCGCGGATCGACCGGGCGTTTCTGCATTTCATGAGCGGTGGCGGAGGGATTTGAACCCTCGGAGGGCGTTAACCCTCACACGCTTTCGAGGCGTGCTCCTTAGGCCGCTCGGACACGCCACCGCCGACGAGGGTACAGGACCGCCGGTTCCGACGCCGAACCGGTATCGCCCGGGCCGGCCTGGCAGGATCTTTGCCATGAGTACGCACATCGGCGCGAAGCCGGGCGAGATCGCCGAGCGGGTCCTGATGCCGGGTGACCCCCTGCGGGCCAAGTGGATCGCGGAGACCTACCTCGAGGGCGCTACCTGCTACTCGACGGTTCGGGGCATGCTGGGTTTCACCGGCCGCTGGAACGGCGTCGAGGTTTCCGTCCAGGGCTCCGGCATGGGCATGCCGTCGGCCTCCATCTACGCCCACGAGTTGATCAACGAGTACGGCGTGAAGACGCTGATCCGGGTCGGCTCCTGTGGTGCCCTCAGCACGGACCTGCAACTGCGGGACGTGGTGGCGGCGATCGGATCGTCCACCGACTCGAACATGAACCGGATGCGCTTCGACGGGTTGATCGACTACGCCCCGGTGGCCGACTTCGGGCTGCTGCGTACGTCGGTCGAGGTGGCCGAGCGGCGCGGCATCACCATGCACGTCGGGCCGATCCTGGCGGCGGACGCCTTCTACACCGACCGGCCGGACCTTTACGACACCCTCGCCGACTACGGCGTGCTGGCGGTGGAGATGGAGTCGGCGGCGCTCTACACGATCGCCGCCCGGTTCAAGGCCCGCGCGCTGACCGTGTTGACCGTCAGCGACCACATCAAGACCGGTGAGAAGACCACCTCGGAGGAGCGCGAGCAGACCTTCAGCCAGATGGTCGAGATCGCCCTCGACACGATCATCGCCTGAGCCGTCTCCGGCCAGGCGGGCAACACCGCGGAGAGCGTGATGACTGTGGGGCATCAAGATGTCGCACAGTCATCACGCTCTTTGCAGCAGGCCCGCCTGGCCGGAGAAAGTCAGGCGGCGGCCAGGGCCTCGGTCGGCGCGAGGCGGGCGGCGCGCACGGCGGGGTAGAGGCCCGCGAAGCCGCCGATGACCACTGTCGCGCCCACCCCGCCGAGCATCGCCCAGGCCGGCACCACTGTCGGCCAGTTCTGCGACAGCGCGTAGCCCGAGGTGACCACGATGCCCAGCACCACCCCACCGATCCCGCCGAACGCGGAGAGCAGCAGTGACTCGGTGAGGAACTGGGTCCGTACCTGACCGCGGGTTGCTCCGAGTGACCGGCGCAGGCCGATCTCGGCTCGGCGCTCCAGCACCGAGATCACCATGGTGTTCGCCACGCCGACCCCACCGACCAGCAGGGCGACCGCGCCCAGCCCCAGCAACAGCCCGGTGAACGCGTCGTCGGTGGCCTCGGCGGCGGCCAGCGCGTCCGAGGGCCGGGACACCTCGACCTCGTTCGGCGCCTCCGGGTTGGTCGTCGCGCCGAGCACCGACCGGACCGCCTCGACCTGAGACTCCTGCGCGCGGGTGTAGACGGTGGTCGGGTGGCCGTCGAAGCCCAGGTATTCGGTCGCCGCCGGCCAGCCGATCAACGCCGAGGTGTCCAGTTCCGGGGCGAGTGGTGCGGCGGCGAGGGTGCCGACCACTGTGAACGGCCGCCCACCCAACCACACCTGCACCTGTGGGTCCGCCGTGATGATCCCGAGCCGCTGCGCAGCGGTGGCGCCGAGCACGACCGCCGGGTAGCGGGCGGTCGCATCGTTGAGCCAGGTGCCGGTGGCCACCTCCGCCCCCACGGTGCCGAGCAGGTCCAGCCGGGCCGCCTGGGTGGCGATGCCACCGGTCTCCGCCGCCGGGATCCGGTCCGAGCGGTACACCTTGGCGTCGGAGACCTGCCCGGTGGCGGACACCTCGGTCACCGGGCCGATCCGCCCGATCATCGCGATCGACTCCTCGGGCAGTTGCGCGTCCGCACCGAACAGGGTGCTGCCCGGCGCGACGGTGAGCAGGTTGGTGCCGAGCGCGTCGAGCGCCCGGTCCAGCTCGGCACGGGACGACGAGGAGATGCCGACTACCGCGATCATCGCGGCGATGCCGATCGCGATGCCCAACGCGGAGAGGAACGCCCTTAGCGGACGGGTCCGCAGCCCCACCCCGCCGACTCGCAGGACGTCCGCCGGTCCCAGTCGGGCCGGGGTCAGCGTCGCCATCAGCCGACCCCGCCCGACGAGAGGGCCGAGTCGTGCCGCACCGCGCCGTCGCGCATCCGCACCTGCCGGGGCAGGCTTCCCGCGATCTCCCGGTCATGGGTGATCACCACGACGGTGGTGCCGGCCCGGTGCAGATCGTGCAGCAGCTCCAACACCCCGGCACCGGAGTGGGAGTCGAGGTTGCCGGTCGGCTCGTCGGCCAGCAGCACCGCCGGCTCGCCGACCACCGCGCGTGCCACGGCCACCCGCTGCCGTTCCCCGCCGGACAGCTCGTGCGGCCGGTGCCCCAACCGGTGGCCCAGGCCAACCCGGACCAACGCGGCCTCCGCGCGGTCGCGCCGCCGCCGCAGCGGTACGCCGGAGTAGAGCAAGCCGTCGGCCACGTTGTCCACGACCGGGACGCCGGGCGCGAGGTGGAACTGCTGGAACACGAAGCCGATCCGGGTGGCCCGCAACGCGGACAGCTCCCGGTCGGTCAGCTTCGCCGCGTCGTACCCGTCGATGAGGACGCTGCCCGACGACGGCCGGTCCAGGGTGCCGATCAGGTGCAGCATTGTCGACTTGCCCGATCCGGACGGGCCGACGATCGCGACCAACTCGCCGTGGCCGATCCTCAGCGACACGTCGTCCAACGCGACGACGCCGCCGGCGTACCGCTTGCTGACCCGATCGAGCACGATCACCTCGTCGCTCATGTCGGCACCACAACCGTCGTGCCCTCGGTGATGCCCGTACCGGTGACCTCCACCCGGCCGTCGGCGAACAACCCGGTGGTCACGGCGAGGACCCGGCTCGCGCCGTCTTCGGCGACCTGGACGCCGTAGCCGCCCTCGGCCAGCGCCAACAGCGCCGCCACCGGCACGGTGAGCACGTCGCGGCGCTCCGAGACGGTGAACGTGACATCCGCGCTGGCCTGGTCGAAGTCGGTGAGGGCCTTCGGGTCGGTCACCGCGACGGTCACCTCGATCTTCGTCTCGGCGTCGTCGGACTGCCCGTTGGCGCCAGCGGCGGCGGCCTGGACGACCGTCTCGACAGTGCTGATGGTGCCCGCCACCGTCCGGCCGTCCGGCAGCCGCACGGTGACCTTCGCGTCGCGCTTGGCCAACCGCTGGTCGTCCACGTCCAACTCGACGGTGACGACCCGGCTGGTGCCGGTGTAGGTCAGCACCGCCTGGCCGGGCTTTGTGAGATCGCCGACGTCGGCCTGCTGGCCCTCCACCCGGACCTCCCGGTCGGCGTACACGATCCGCCCCGGCTCGACCCGACCGGTCTCGGTCAGACCCAGGTCCTCCTGCCACTCCCGGACGGCGTCCGCGGTGGCGCCGGTGTACTCGTCGTCGACAGTGAACCCGCTGTAGCCCAGCGCGTCGAGGTTCCGCTCGAACTGCGCGACGTCGGCACCCTCCACCCCGGGGGCGAGGGTCCGGTACGCGGGCAACCCGCCGTAGAGCAGCACCACCTCCTCGTTGTCGACCAGGTAGAGCGCCTTGCCCCGTCGTACCGTCGACCCGGTCGCCGCCAGCGCGGTGACCGTGCCGCTGAGTTTCGCCGTGGCGGTACGCGTCGTGCCGTACCCCAGCTCGCCGTCCGCGGTCTCCGAGTCGGCGAGGGTCTGCCGGGTGACAGTGGCGGTGGAGGGTGGCACGCTGCCGGCCTGGGCGCGGCCCCCGTCGGCGCCGCCCCCGAAACCCACCGCGGCGATCACGCCCACCGCGGCGACCAGCAGAACGACGCCTCCGGTGACGGCGGCGCGCAGCCGCGAGCGTCGGATGGCGCCGGTCACCGGCCACCGCCGAACTGCGGCGCGTGCTGCCGGCACTTCTCCAGCGCGGCCTTCATGGCCGGATCGCTGATGTCGATGGCGTTGCCCCCCGTCCCGATCCGGACCCGCCCGTCGGCGTCCGGGTCCGGGAAGTCCGGCACCCCGTTCTCCCGCATGCACTTGGCCAGCGTGCGCATCTGCTCGGCCTGTTCGGGGTTGAGCTGCGGTCCCTGCCCGCCGTTGGGCAGCTTGTCCTGGCACTTCTCCATGGCCGCCTGGACCTTCTGCTGATCCACGTCCGCGCCGAACCGGAAGCCGGGACGACCGCCCGCCTCCGGGTCGGGCATGTCCACCCCGTTCTCCCGCATGCACCTGGCGAAGGCGAGTTGCCGGTCCGAGTCACTGACCGGCGTGCCGCTCGCCGTGGCCCCGGCCTTCGCCCCACCGGCGGTCGCTACCCCGCCGTCGTCGTCGCCTCCCGCGCCGCACCCGGACAGCGCCAGGGCGAGCAGGACGGGGATCGCAAGCATCTGTCGTCGCATGGTGTCCGCTTCCGCTCAGGTCCGACGCGGTTCGCCGAACGTGACACCCAGTGCACGGCAACGGACGTATCTGCGGCGTTACCGTCGGCGGTTATGCCGCCGTTACCGCACCCCGAGCACCATGGAGGGGTGAGAGTGCTGGTGGTCGAGGACGAGAACGTGCTGGCGGACGCCATCGCCGAGTGGCTGCGTCGGGAGTCGTTCGCCGTCGACGTGGCGTACGACGGGGACGCCGCGCTGGAACGGCTCGGCGTCAACGAGTACGCAGTGGTGGTCCTGGACCGGGACCTGCCTGTGGTGCACGGCGACGACGTGTGCCGGGCGATCGTGGACGCGGGTGGGGAGACCCGGGTGCTGATGCTGACCGCGTCGGCGGCGGTCCGGGAGCGGGTGGCGGGGCTGGCGCTGGGCGCCGACGACTACCTGACCAAGCCGTTCGCCCTGGTCGAGCTGTCGGCCCGGGTGCACGCGCTGACTCGCCGGTCCCGCCCGGCGGCGCCGCCGACGCTGCGTCGCGCCGGCATTCAGCTCGACCCGGCCCGACACGAGGTACGCCGGGACGACAGGCACGTGGCGCTGTCCCGCAAGGAGTTCGCGGTGCTGGCCGAGCTGCTGCGCGCCGACGGCGCGGTGGTCTCCGCCGAGGAGCTGCTGGAACGCGCGTGGGACGAGCACATCGACCCGTTCACCAACGTGGTCCGGGTGACAGTCATGAAGCTGCGCCGCAAACTCGGCGACCCGCCGGTGATCGAGACGGTCCCCGGGGCGGGGTACCAGATCCGATGAAACGCCTGACGATCCGCGCCCGGCTCACCCTCATCTACGGCGGGCTCTTCCTGTTGGCCGGCGTGGTCCTGCTCGCCGTCACGTACGTGCTCGTGGATCAGCGGATGCCGCAGCCGTTCGGGGTGAAACTGCGCGACCTGCCGAAGACCTCCCTCACGACGCCCAGCGGGCAGAACGTCGACGACATCCGCGCCCTGTTGCAGGAGGTGCAGGACGAGGCGAAGCGCAACGCGTTGGAGTCGTTGCTCACCCAGGGCGGCATCGCGTTGATCGTGGTGTCGACGGTGGCGATCGCGTTCGGCTGGCTGCTCGCCGGTCGGGCGTTGCAGCCTCTGCACCAGATCACCGGCACGGCCCGCAGGATCGCCGGCGCGGACACCGCCGGCCGCGGTCTGCACGAGCGGATCGCGCTGACCGGCCCTCCCGACGAGGTACGCGAACTCGCCGACACGTTCGACGAGATGCTGGAGCGGCTGGACCGTTCCTTCGACGGGCAGCGCCGTTTCGTGGCGAACGCCTCGCACGAGCTGCGTACCCCGTTGGCGCTCAACCGCGCCCTGGTGGAGCTGGCGATCACCCGCCCGGACGCGTCGGCCGAGACCCGGCGACTTGGCGAGTCGCTGCTGGCGGTCAACGAACGCCATGAGCGGCTGATCGACGGCCTGCTGACCCTGGCCGACTCGGAGAACGAGCTGACCGAACGTACGCCTGTCGACCTGGCCGAGGTCTGCGCGCACACGACCGACCAGGCCGGGAAGCAGGCCCCCGGCGTGCGGGTACGGCGGGCGCTGGCCCCGGCGCCGACCAGCGGCGATCTGGTGCTGTTGGAGCGGCTCACGTTCAACCTGGTGGAGAACGCGCTGCGGCACAACCTGCCCGCCGACGGTTGGGTGGAGGTGCGCACCGGGCTGGTCGACGGCCGTCCCACCCTCACTGTGACAAACACCGGCCCGGTCATCCCCGGCTACGACGTCGAGCCGATTTTCGAGCCGTTCCGCCGGCTGTCACGCGAGCGGGTGGCTGGGGCACGGGGCTTCGGGTTGGGGCTGTCCATCGTCCGCGCGGTGGCGCGGGCCCACGGCGGCACCGCCGAGGCGCAGCCCCGCCCGGGCGGCGGTCTGATCGTCACTGTCACTCTGCCGCCGGCCTGACCGGCGGCCGGCCTCAGCGGAAGAACGCGCGCAGGACGGCGGCGGTCTCGGCCTCCAGCACCCCGCCGTAGACCTCGGGGCGGTGGTTGAGCCGACGGTCCCGCAGCACGTCCCAGAGCGACCCGGCCGCGCCGGTCTTGGGCTCCCACGCGCCGAACACGACTGTGGAGACCCGGGCCAACACCAGCGCCCCGGCGCACATGGTGCACGGTTCCAAGGTGACGACCAGGGTGCAGCCGTCCAACCGCCACCGGCCGGTGCGCTCGGCGCCTCGGCGCAGGGCCAGCACCTCGGCGTGGGCGGTGGGGTCGCCGGTCAGCTCCCGCTCGTTGCGTCCGGTGGCCAACTCGGTGCCGTCCGGCCCGTAGAGCACCGCCCCCACCGGCACGTCGTCGACGTCGGTACTGACGGCGTCGTCGACGGGCGGACCGGCGACGGCGATCTCCAGGGCGCGGCGCATCCACAGCTCGTGCCGCTGCCGTCGGCCGACCTCACCCGGGTCGGCGAGGCCCTCGTGGGCGCCGGGTCCGGCGCGGCCCACCGCACCGGGGGTCGGCTGTCCCGGCCGGATCGACTCCAGAGACGGATCGGTGGCGTCGGCCGGCTCAGACCTCACGCAGCTCCTCGACCTCGTCGGCGCAGCCGAGCACCTGGCAGATCTCGGAGGTGACGTCCGCCGGCATCATCCCCTCGTGCGTGCACAGGGTCAGCAGCTTCTGCGCGGAGATGCCCAGGTTGGCCAGCAGGTCGGCGTCACCGACCGGGTCGGCCTCCGGGTCGACGACGGGCTGCTCGCTCTCCTCGTCACCGGTGCTCACCGGGCGTGGCTCGTCGTCACCGTCGAGCCCGGTGACCGAGGTCTTCAGGTCACCGACCAGCAGCGACCCGAGCTGCGATTCCTCGGCGTACGCGGAGTCCGAACCGAACACCCGCAGGTCCTCGCCCTCGTCGAGGCGCAGGATCACCAGGTACAAGTCGTCGGCCTCGACGAAGAGCAGCGACACGTCGGCCTCCAGGTCGACGTCCCGCAGCCGGTCGGCAACCTCGTCGATGTCGGTGGCGCCACGCAGGCTGACCTCGGCGGCGGTCCAGCCACTGTCGTCGCGCACCACGGCCGCAGCGAAGTACGACACGGTCCCCCCAATAGCCCTCGACACAGCGTCGACTCGTTACGCGTGCACGTTAGCCGGTCGAGTCGGCAGGCGACCCGTCAACGCCCCGAAGGACGGGTCATTCCTGACAAAGTCGGATCAGCCGACGACTCGACGGCGGGTGGCGATGAGCTGGCGCAGACGCTCGGTGCGCTGCCGCTGCGGCCGGCTGCGCTGGCGGACCGCCCGGGCGCCCGCCAACTCCGCCAGCAACTGCAGGCGACGGCGACTGCGATCGGGATCCTGCCGGGGAGTGGTCCAGGCCATAGCCCCGAGCGTGCCGAGTCTGGGCGGCCACGTCAAGACGGCGTTCGCTACGCAGCCAACCGGGCACACGGTGCAGTCAACGAGTGCCTTTTCGGGGCCTGTCCGTGCCGGTCACCACAGCGGCCAGTCACCACCGGTCGCCCAGCGGACCGCCACCACGGCGGCGGCGATGCTCCAGCCACCCGCCGTGACGATGGCGACGCCGGTGGCCACCCCTCGGTCGCCGTAGCGGACCAACACCAGGGCGGTGACCCAGGCCAACAGGCCGGCGATGACCGTCCACCACGCGTAGCTGGCCACGTCGGTGCCGAGCAGGCCGAACAGCAGCAGCCAACCGGCCGCCGTGCCGCCGCCGGCGGCGACACCACCGCCGGTGATCGGGTGCGGTTCACGGTAGGTGGGCCGGGTCGGTGGCCCGGAGGGGAAGAGACCCGACGGGGTACGCGGCACCGGGCGGGCGGCACCGAAATCCGGGCCAGGTTCGGGTCGGGCAATGGTCACCGTCGCTGCCCTCCCTCACGCGTGCCGCTCGTACCCACGGTACCGGCTCTGCCAGGATGACCGGATGTCCTCGCCGACGATCAGCCGCCGCGCTCGTCCGGCGTACCCGGTCCTGCTGCTCCTCGCCCCGGTGCTGGCCGCCGGCTGCGCGACCACCCGGCCGGGGGTGCCCGACGGCGCCGCGCCGACGCCACCGGCGGTCTGGGCGACCGCCGACCAGCCGACGTCGCAGTCGCCCACGCCCACACCGACGGCGACCGACCCGAGCCCGCCGGCGCCGTCGTCGGCCCGGCCGTCGGCGACGGCACCCCGCACCGGGCTGAAGCACGTCTTTCCGGTACGTACCGACAACGTCGACTACCACCCGACCCACGGGGCGTACCCGGGGACGGACCTCTTCGCCGACTGCGGCGAGCCGTTCGTGGCGGTGACCGACGGGACGGTGCTGGAGGTGAGCCGGGTCGACAGGTACCGCAAGCGCGGGCCACAGGGCCCGGACAACGGCGGCCTGTCGGTCTCCCTGCTCGGCGACGACGGGGTGCGCTACTACGGCTCGCACCTGAGCGTCGTGTCCAGCGGCGTCGACGTCGGGGTGCGGGTCCGCGCCGGGCAGCAGCTCGGCAAGGTGGGCCGCACCGGCAACGCGAACAACGTCTGCCACGTGCACTTCGGCATCTCGCCGGCGTGCACCGGCAAGGACGGCTGGTGGATCCGGCGCGGGGTGATCTGGCCGGCGCGTTACCTGGACTCCTGGCGGCGCGGCGGCAATCGCGAACCGGCCGCCGAGGTCATCGCGTGGCAACGCAAGCACGGCTGCCCGAAGGCGCCCTGATCATGGTTGACGCGAGAGATCCCATCGCCGATCTGCGCCGGATCGCGTTCCTCCTGGAGCGCGCCAACGAGGCCACCTACCGGGTACGCGCGTTCCGGTCGGCGGCGAAGGCACTGGCCGGCCTGTCTGCGGCCGAGCTGGCCGAACGGGCCGGCAACGGCACGCTCACCGAGCTGGCCGGGGTCGGTGACGTCACGGCTCGCTGCGTGGCGGAGTCCCTCGCCGGTGAGGAGCCGGTCTACCTCCGCCGGCTGGTGGCGACCGAGGGCAGCGACCTGGACGCCGAGGCCACGGCGCTGCGCGCCGCCCTGCGCGGCGACTGCCACACCCACTCGGACTGGTCCGACGGCGGCTCGCCCATTGAGGAAATGGCGCTGGCCGCTGTGGAGTTGGGCCACGAGTACCTGGTGCTGACCGACCACTCGCCCCGGCTGACGGTGGCCCGAGGGCTGACCGCGGAACGGCTGCGCCGGCAGCTCGACCACGTGGCGCAGGTCAACGCGGCGCTGCCCGAGGGTTTCCGGATCCTCACCGGGATCGAGGTGGACATCCTCGCCGACGGCTCCCTGGATCAGGACGACGACCTGCTGGCGCGACTCGACGTGGTGGTCGGGTCGGTGCACAGCGGCCTGAAGGACGAACGGTCGAAGATGACCCGGCGCATGCTGAAGGCTGTCGCCAACCCGCACCTGGACATCCTCGGCCACGTCACCGGCCGGATGGTGTCGTCCCGCCCCGCCGGGGTGACCGGTCCGGGCGATCGGGGGCACCGCGCGCGTACCCGGGCGGAGAGCGACTTCGACGCGGACGCCGTCTTCGCCGCCTGCGCCGAGCACGACACCGCCGTCGAGATCAACTCTCGCCCGGAGCGGCAGGACCCCCCGAAGCGCCTGATCCGCCGGGCGCTGGAGGCCGGCTGCCAGTTCGCCATCAACACGGATGCGCACGCGCCCGGCCAACTCGACTGGCAACGCTTCGGCTGCGAACGCGCCGCCCTCTGCGGCGTCCCCGCCGACCGTGTGATCAACACCTGGTCGGCAGAACAACTGGTGGCCTGGACGCACCACCGCCCCTGACCAGCTGTCAGCGGCGGGCGAGTTCGGCGGTGGGTGTGGCGGGTGCGCCGACGCCGACGACCGGGCTGGTCCGGCGGCGGCCGAACATGCCCTGCGAGACCGCGACCCCGAGCAGCACGATCAGCGCGCCGACCGGTTGGTGCCAGTTGAGTCGTTCGTCGAGCGCCACGGCACCGATCAGCACCGCGAAGATCGGGATCAGGTACGTGACCGTGGACGCGGTGCTCGCCCCGGCCAGCCGGATGTTGCGCATGTTGATCACGAACGCGAGGCCGGTGCCGAGCGCGCCGAGGGTCAGCACACTTGCCACCACCCCCGTCGACAGCTCGGTGGGCAGCGGCGGCAGGCCCGCGACGAAGGGGGTGACGATGGCCAGCTGCGCGGCGGCGAGCAGCAGTTGCGCGGTGGAGAGCGACAGACCCGAGTACGCGCTGCCGGCGACGAACCGCTTCTGGTACGGGATGGCCAGGCCGTAGCAGGCCGCCGCACCGAAGCACATGAGCTGCCCGGTGAAGTGCGCCCCGCCGATGCCCTCCCAGACCCCCAACACCACAAGCACCCCGACGAAGCCCAGCCCGAGCCCGATCGCACGGCGCACTGTGAGCCGCTCGGTGCGGAAGACCAGCACGGCCAGCGGCAGCACGATCAACGGCGTGGTGGCGTTCCAGATGCCGGCCAGCATCGACTCGACCCGCTGCTCGCCGTAACCGAAGAGGGTGAACGGCACGGCCACGCCGAAGGCGGCGACGACGGTCAGGTGCGCCCAGACCCGGGGTTCGCGGGGCAGCCGGTCGCGCAGCACGGCGAGCACCACCAGCAAGGTCAACGCGCCGGCGACGACCCGGTAGAGGGTGAGTTGAACCGGGTGCAGCTCGGCCACCCCGACCTTGATGAAGAGGAAGCTGGAACCCCAGATCGCGGCGAGGGCGACGAAGCCGGGCAGCCAGGCGCGGACCGGCGCTCTGTCAGGAGTGGTATCGGTGGTCACCCCTGACACTCTGCCGCATCCGTACGACAAAGTCGCGCGCCTTTCACCCGTCGCGCCGTGCCCGAACCCGCAGGTCCAACACGGCAAACGTGGGCGACAACGGGGTGGGGTGGTCACGTAGGGTCGCAGCGTGGGACGAATTGATGAACTCGCCAACCGCTACGTGGCCGAGTGGGCGCCGTTGAGCCCCACCGGCGCGACCTTCGTCGGCATCGCCGGCCATGACGACCAGCTCGACGATCTCTCGCCCGACGGCTACGCGGCGCGCGCGGACCTCACCCGCCGGACCCTCGCGGGGCTGGAGGTGACCGAGCCGGAGACCGAATCGGAACGGACCGCCAAGGAGGCCATGCAGGAACGGCTCGGCCTGGACCTCGCCCGGTACGACGCCGGCGAGGTGACCAGCGAGGTCAGCGTGATCACCAGCGGGCTGCACGAGATTCGCATGGTGTTCGACCTGATGCCCGCCGCGACCAGCGACGATCAGGCCAACATCGCCGCCCGGCTCAACGGCTTCGGCGCCGCCCTGGAGGGCTACAAGACCACGCTGCGTGAGGCGCTCGCCGCCGGTGAGGTCAGCTCGAAGGTGCAGCTGGTCGAGGTGGCCAAGCAGTGCGACATCTGGGTCGACCCGACCGGGGACAACTTCTTCCACGGGCTGGTCGAGCGGCTCGGGGCCGAGGGCACGCTCGGCTCGGAACTGCGTCGGGGTGCGGCGGCGGCGACCGCGGCGACCGCGGAGTTCGGCCAGTTCCTGCGTACCGAGCTGGCCCCGCACGGGCGGGACAAGCAGGCCGCCGGCCGGGAGCGCTACGAGCTCGCCTCGCAGTACTTCCTCGGCGCCAAGATCGACCTGGACGAAACCTACGCGTGGGGCTTCGCGGAGCTGGCCCGCCTGGAGGCGGAAATGCGGGTCGTGGCGGGGCGCATCTCCGGCTCCGGTGCCACCGTCGACGAGGCCGTGGCCACGTTGGACGCCGACCCGGCCCGGACCATCCAGGGCAAGGAGGCGTTCCGGGACTGGATGCAGACGCTGGCCGACAAGGCGATCACCGAGCTGGACGGCACCCACTTCGACATCCCGGAGCAGGTCCGCCGCATCGAGTGCTGCCTCGCCCCGACCAGCGACGGCGCCATCTACTACACCGGCCCGAGTGAGGACTTCTCCCGTCCGGGTCGGATGTGGTGGGCGGTGCCGCAGGGCATCAGCGACTTCTCCACCTGGCGGGAGGTGACCACGGTCTACCACGAGGGCGTGCCGGGTCACCATCTCCAGGTGGCGCAGACCGCCGTCCGGGCCGACCTGCTCAACCGCTGGCAGCGGCTGCTCTGCTGGGTCTCCGGGCACGGCGAGGGCTGGGCGCTCTACTCGGAGCGGCTGATGGACGAGCTGGGTTACCTGGAGGATCCGGGCGACAAGCTGGGCATGCTCGACGGCCAGGCGATGCGCGCGGCACGGGTGATCGTGGACATCGGCATGCACCTGGAGCTGGAGATCCCGAAGGACAATCCCTTCGGCTTCCACCCGGGCGAGCGGTGGACGCCCGAGCTGGGCTGGGAGTTCATGCGGGCGCACTGCCGGGTCCCGGACGAGAACCTGCGCTTCGAGCTGAACCGCTACCTGGGTTGGCCGGGGCAGGCGCCGTCGTACAAGGTGGGTGAGCGGATCTGGCTCCAGGCCCGCGAGGACGCCAAGGCCCGCAAGGGCGCCGATTTCGACCTGCGGGAGTTCCACCGGCAGGCGTTGGACCTGGGCGCGCTGGGTCTCGACCCGCTGCGCCGGGCGCTCGCCCGGCTCTGACCCACTGACGGCTCCGGGCACCGACGGTACGAGTCGTCGGTGCCCGGAGCCGTCGGGCGGATGAGGTCGCGGAGAGCCGTTCGGCTCATCCTCTCGTCCGAACATCCAGGCGATCCTGGAGACAGCAGGACCCCGCTGAAAGGCCCGAGGTCCTAGGGTTTCGGCGTGCATCTGAACGACGTGCGACGCGACTGGACCAAGCTCGGAGCTGAAGATCCACTCTGGGCCGTACTCGTTGAGCCCGGCAAACGCGGCGGACGGTGGGACGTCGGGGAGTTCCTGGCCACCGGCCGCACCGACGTCGAGGAGACGTCCGGCCAACTTCGCCAACTCGGCCTGCCCACCCGCTGGGAGCGGGTGCTCGACTTCGGCTGCGGCGTCGGGCGACTGTCGCAGGCACTCGCCCCACACGCGGACGAGGTCGTCGGTGTGGACATCGCTCCGACCATGCTGGAGGCCGCCCGACGCCTGAACCGGAGCGCCGAGAACATCCGGTTCGTCCTCAATGACGCACCGGACCTGAGCCAGTTCCCCGACGGCCACTTCGACCTGGTCTACAGCGCCCTGGTGTTGCAACACCTGCCGCGCCCCGCCATCGATCACTATCTGGCCGAGTTCCTGCGCGTGTTGCGGCCAGGCGGCATCGCCGTCGTGGGGTTGCCAACCGAGCCGGGGCGTACGGCCAGGGGCATCGTCTGGCATCTGGCGCCGTCCCGCCTGATCAGCTGGGCACAGTGCCACCTGCTCAATTACCCGGCGCCGATGAAGATGACTGTCGTCCCGCACGCCGACATGGTGCGGCTCATGGCCGCACACGACGGGGAGATCGTCGGGCAGTGGCGCGATCTGCTGTACAGCGAAGACTGGGTCTGCACCCGGTACGCGGTACGCCGGGCAGGGCGTCCGAGGCAGGAGCCGCTTCACGACTGAGGGGTGGCCCGCATCGCGGCCCACCCCTCGGTCGTGTTTTCTGTCGTACCCGTTAGCGCTGCTCCACCTCGCCGTGCGCCGGGCGCTGGGTCGGCACCGTCGGGTCCTCGGACTTCCAGTTCGTCGACGCCGGCGGGATCTCGTCGGTCAGTGGACCGGCTGGGGGCTCGGTCCTGGGCTGCTCGGCGGTCTCCGCGTCGCGTACGGGTTCCTGGTCCACCCGGGTTTGAGTCGGGTCGGTGCCGGGTGCCACAGCCGCGTCGGCGCGGTGCCGGGCGGCACCGTCGTTGGTCCGCGTCACCAGCCATACGCCGATGACGAGGGCGATCAGACCAAGGACACCGGCGGCGATCGGGCCCCAGAAACTGATCAGGCCGATCTTGAAGCGGTTGTCCTTGGCCGTCTCGACACTGCGGCTGACCGTGTCGTCGTTGTAGTTGAAGTCCGCGTCCAGCAGCACCGTGGCGGTGCCGGTGTCCGGGCGCAACTCCTTGTTCTGCTGTTCCCGGACGTTCACGTAGGAGCCCGTCACCGGGTCGACCCAGAGCGTACGGGTGTTGCTGTAGACGATCTGACCGCTGGTGGCGCCGGGGGCGAACCTGCCGAGCAGCGGCTTGAGGCTCGCCTCCGGGGTGTTCAGCACCTCGTTCTCGATTCGCTGCTCGAAGCGGTACGCCTCGATGCCCTTGATCTTTTCGGTGCCGACGAACTTCGCCGGGACGGCCCGCTTCAGGTCACGGTCGAAAACCTGGTAGTCCCGCTTGTCGGTGCCGAACGGGAACTTGTAGATCTGGCCGGAGTAACTCACGTTCCCGACCGGAGTCTGCTCAGCACCGCTCTCGTTGAGCCACTGCTCCTTCCACGGAGCGGCCGCGCCGGAAATCCGGTAGAGAGCCAGCTCGGTGCTGTATTGGCTGACCGCATCCGGGGTGTCGGCACGCCTGACGGTCTGGTAGACGTCCCAGATCACCGCGTCGCCCTTGAGTTCCGTGGGTAGCCGGTCCCTCGTGTCGTCCGGCTGAGGAATGACCTCGACGCTGGAGACGAGATCACCTTGCAGGACCTCGATGCTCACCGATTCGTCGACGCGAGTGATCTTCAGGAACTTCGCGTTCTTTGCCTCTGCGACGGACGTCGTTGGTTCAAGATCATAGGGGAGCTTGGTCACGGAGGGGGCCACATAGAACGGCAGCCCAGCCGCGAAGACCAGCAACAAAACACCGAGCCCGAAGAGCGCGGCGCCCACGCGAAGCTTCACTCATCCTCCTGTAACCTGCCGCCCTACGACATGTTGTCCGGGGCACCCGATCCTTAACATGGCGGGAGGTTACTCCCCGGTCACCTTCAAAAGCGACCCCCTGGATGTCCAGATGTCCACAGCCGCCGCGCCAACAGTTCCGCAGACTTCGGTTACCGACCGACTCCCCGCACTCGACGCGCTGCGAGCAATTGGCGCCGTGGCGGTCGTCGGTCACCACGTCGGGTTTCAGACCGCCGCCACCATGAACACCCCGGGGGGCGGCTGGCTGGCCCGGCTCGACGTCGGCGTTGCCATCTTCTTCGTGCTCTCCGGATTCCTGCTGTTCCGACCGTGGGCCCTGAACGCTGCGACGGGACAGGCCCGACCGCGCGCCGGGCGGTACCTCTGGCGGCGGGCCCTACGAATCCTGCCCGCCTACTGGCTCGCGGTGCTGGTCTGCCTGATCGTCCTGCCGCAGAATCGGCCGGCGTCCGCCGGTGACTGGATTCGCCACCTCACCTTCACCCAGATCTACGGGCCCGGCCAGTTGCGTTCCGGGCTCAGCCAGACCTGGAGTCTCGCCACCGAAGTCGCGTTCTACCTGATCCTGCCGCTGGTCGCCGTGCTCGCTGTTGGTCGGTCATGGCGTCCCGTCCGAACCGTCGTGATCGTCTGCGGGGGTTTGTTGGTGACCGCGGGATGGCTCACCCTGCTGGGGATCGGCTGGCTCAGCAATGGCCTGCACACCATGTGGCTCCCCTCGTACGCGGCCTGGTTCAGCGCAGGGATGGCCCTGGCGGCGGCGCACGTCGCCCTGCGCACCGGGACCGCGCCCGCCGCCTTCCGTGTACTGGACGACCTCGCCTCCGCACCGATTGCCTGCTGGGCAGCGGCGGTCGGCCTGATGGCGATCGCGACGACGCCCATCGCCGGGCCCCGCGACCTCGCCGGTCCGACAGCCGTCGAGTTCACGGTCAAGCTGACCCTGTACCTCGCGATCGCGACGCTGATCCTGATCCCGGTGGCCTTCGGCGGGCGGACGCGGGTCAAGGAGATCTTCGGCGCCGGGTCCGCCCGATGGCTCGGCACCGTCTCGTACGGACTGTTCCTGTGGCACCCGCTGGTCATCGAATTGATCTACCTGATCGACGACCGACCGCTCTTCACCGGCGGACTGTTCAACACCTTCGCACTCACCATGGTCTTCGGTCTGGTGTACGCCACCGTCAGCTACTACGGCGTCGAGCGGCCCCTGCAGGTGCTCGGATCGCAGCGTCGGAAGCGACCGGCCAGGCGCGGGCCGGTGTCCGGGACATCCGCCGTCGACGTGGCCGCACCGGCCGTCACGGCGCCGACGGTCACTGCGGCGCCCACGGTCGGCGCGTAGCGCCAGCCGATCAGCGCTGCCCCATCGGGGCATTGCCGGCCGCCACCCCAGCCCCTAGTGTGACGCGCGTCCCTAAATTACTTGAGAGTAGGGTTCGCGTGGAGCGTCGCTTCGGCATGCCCGGACACGTGCTGTTCCTCAACTGGCGGGACACCCGTAACCCCGAGGGTGGCGGTTCCGAGGTGTACGTGGAACGGATCGCCGCCGAGTTGGTGGCGCGCGGTTTCCGCGCCACCCTCTTCTGCGCCGCCCACAGCGAGGCACCCGGCGACGAGGTCAACGAGGCAGGCGTACGGCTGGTGCGGCGCGGCGGCAGACACACCGTCTACCTCTGGGCGGCGCTCTGCTACCTGGCCGGCGCAGTGGGGGTGGGCCCACTGTCGCGCCGTCGGGGCGGCCGGCCCGACATCCTGGTCGACGTCTGCAACGGGTTGCCGTTCCTCTCCCCGCTGTGGACACGGCGCCCGGTGGTCAAGCTGATCCACCACGTGCATCGCGAGCAGTGGCCGGTGGTCCTTCCGCAGTGGGCCGCCCGGTTCGGCTGGTGGGTCGAGTCGTCGCTTGCCGTACGCGTCTACCGGCGGTGCCGATACGTCACCGTCTCCGAGGCCACCCGTAGAGAACTGGCCGTGCTGGGTGTACCGCCGGAGCAGGTCGCCGTGGTGCACAACGGCACCCCGGCGCTGCCCCGCACCGACGTCGAGCGGGCGCCGTTCCCGCTGCTCGTGACGCTGAATCGGCTGGTGCCACACAAGCGGGTGGAGGTGGCGTTGCGGGCGGTCGCGGCCCTCGCCGACGAGTTGCCCCAGCTGCGGCTGGTCGTCGCCGGCCAGGGCTGGTGGGAGTCGCACCTACGCGAGCTCGCCGCGGAGCTGGACATCACCGAGCGGGTGGAGTTCCGGGGCTTCGTGACGGAGGAGGAAAAAGCCGCCCTGCTCGCCTCGGCGTGGGTCGCCCTGACCCCGTCACTCAAGGAGGGCTGGGGTCTGACGATTGTCGAAGCGGGTTCCGCGGGCACGCCAACGGTTGCGTTCCGGGCAGCGGGTGGAGTCGCCGAAGCTGTCGTCGACGGGCGTACCGGCCTGCTGGCCGACGACATCGACGATTACCTGGCGAAGGTGCGCATGCTTCTGCGCGAGGACGAATTGCGGCGAGAGATGGGGGCGCAGGCCCGGGAGCACGCGGCGAGCTTCACCTGGCAGGCCGCAGGTGGGCACTTCGCGGACCTGCTGAACGGTGTGGAGTCGCCCCGCCCAATGCGGCGGCGGGGCGAGCCGTCCTACCTGTCGCCGTAGACCTCGGGGGCGTACGGGTCCTTCTTTCCGGCAAGCTTGGCCGCTTCCGAAGCACTCTTGGCCTCGTTGGCCGCCTCTTTGTCGGTGGCGGTCGCGGCGGCCGAGAGCCCGCCGAGGGCCAGGATCCCCAGCAACGCCGCCACCATGCCGGAGACGACCAGGGTCAGAGCTCTACGCATGCCAATCCTCCAATGGCGAGACGTGCGAGCGGACGTTACCACGCGGTAGGTCGCCGGTGTAGTGCCGAAATGGCGGCAGCCATGGCCACCAGAAGGGCAGCGCCGAGCGCCATCACGACGGCCCACGCGCCACGTCCAGGAGGGTCCGATTCCGGAGGAAAAGCCGGATTTCGGTAGAGAGTGAGAAACGGTCCCTCGTGGACGACTTCGAGATCACGAAGGGTCGCCGGGTCAACCTCGCTGGGCCCTTGGTGCTGCACCACCACCCAGCGCACGCCGGTGGCCGAGACGGGCCGCCCCTCGGCCAACACCCGGCGCACCTCGCGGAGCCGTGGATTCTCCCCGGCCACCGCGACGTCGCCGACCCGGAGCGTGTCGTCGGTCAGCACCGTCCCCGGTAGATAGCGCGGCAACGGATCCAGGACGACACGTCCCGGGTTCCACGGGTAGGCCCGGTAGGCGGACAGCGGCAGCGCGAGGATCTCCCCCGGCTCGCCGGCCACCCGCTCGGCCACCGCCTGCCAGTCCGCCGGATAGCTCACCGGACGAAGCCGGCCGGCACCGCCGAAGGCGAGGTCCGGCATGACGGCCACCGGCAGGAGCAGCAGGCCAACCAGAACCACCCCCGCCACCTCCCCGCCGATCTTGGCCACCAGCCGCTCGGCTCCCAACGCGGCACACACCACCAGCAGCAGGGCGTACGGGGCCAGGAACTTCTGGCCGTCTCGAAGCAGCCCCGCACCCGGCAGATGCACCACCGCCCAACGCAACGCGGCGGCCCCGCCGGGGAGCACCCCGAGGGCAGCGAGAAGGCAGGCGATTCCGGCGAGCACCGCCAGCCGTACCGCCGTACCCGGGGGCAGCCGGCGCCGCAGCAGGCCGGCACCGACACCGGCCAGGATCAGCAGGATCAGGGTCGCCAGCGGCACCAGCGGTGCCGCGCGACTGGCGGGGGTCGCCTGTGCGCTCCAGACGCCACCCGTACCCGCGAGCGCCACCAGCGGGCCGGCCCAGTTCTCCGAACGCGCCGCGAAGGCCGCCACCCCCGCCGGGTCGGATGCACCGCCAGCACCGGTGACCAGGGCCGCGGTCACCCAGGGGGCGTTGAGTAACGCGACACCACCCACCACGAGCGCCGACCGGCGAAGGCGCGTCCGGTCCGACACCAGCAGGACCACAGTGCCCAATGCGATCAACCCGCCGGTCGGGGTGATCGCGGCGGGAGCGGCGGCGAGCACCACCCGGGCGAGCGCGCCATCACGACCCGCCCGCAGGTCCAGCGCCGCCCGGACCAACCAGGGCAGCGCGGCGTACGCGAGCAGCAGCCCCCACTGTCCGATCAGCAGCCGCTCGGCAAGGTAGGGCGTCCACGCGTACGCCACCGCGGCGAGCAACCGGACCGCGAGCCGTTCGGTCGGCACCAGACGACCGGCGCCGACCGCTGCCAGGAGAACCGCCCCACCGAGCGCCACCCGCTGCACCGCCCATCCCGGCACGAGCTGGGTGACCAGGGACATCAGTGCGTCCATCGGCACCGCCCGGGGCAGAGTCTGCGCCGGGGCGACGAGATCCCAACTCAGCGGCTGCCGGGGTACGAACACCATGTCGTACAGCAGTGCGTAGCCGGGCGCCGCGAGCGGGGCCAGCACCAGCACCGTGACAGCCGCCGCAACGGCGTACAGCGGCAGCGTTTCCCGCACCCGCCGCACCGGTGGGGCCCCGACGCCGGTGGTCTGCTCAACCATTCACGGTGCCGGCTGCGCGCGGCCGACGGTGATCAGTTGGGTGCACACCCTGACCCCCGAGGTGCTCACTGTCACCTCGACGGCGTCCCCAGCCCCCTCCAGCAGGAAGAACACGTCGTTCAGCCCGCGCTTCAGGGTGATTACCCGGACGGCGTCCCCGAGACGGAAGAGTGCCGTCGAGTCGCCCGAACTGACGTAGCCGAAATGGACCGCGTACGGCCACTCCTCCAGGTACCCGTCCAACGGGATCCGGGCGGGCTGACCACCCTCCGCCAGGTGCCCGCAGCCGGGCACCGTCCCCGGCACGATCTTCCGCCCCTGAACAACGACCGGACGGATCCGGCCGAAGTCGTCGAACATGAACGGTTGCTCGGCCTCCCCCACGAAGGTGGGCCGCCGCTCGGCCGGGCGGAAGAAGTGCGACTGGAGATTGTCCGGCCAGAAGTAGCCGGCGATGACGCGGTCCGGGACGGTGGTCTCCAGGAAGACGGTGCCCGGCGCGGCGGCGGCAAGCTCGATCTGCGTCGTCGCGAGGTAGTCCCGTCCGTACTTGGTGCTCCAGTTGTCCCCGAAACGGGCCGTGCTCCACAGCGCGCCGACCCCGATGGTGGCCAGGACGACGATTATCGAGACCAGGCCGACCGCGAAGGCACCCGGCTCCCGCAGAACGGTCGGCACCGGCCACGCGGACACGTCGTCCTCATCGGCGTCCTTCGTCCCCAACAGGGCCGCGCCGACACAGATCGCGGCGACCAGCACCACATCGGCGACGTAGCGCGGAATGATGCCCACCAACGTGCCGAGCGGCCCGCCGAGGCGGGTCACGGCGAAGAGCGCGGCGACCAGCCCGAGGTAGCACGCGAGCAGCAGCCAGGCCCGCCGGGCCGACGGCCGCCGCCTCGCGGTGACCACGATGAGAGCCGCCAGCACCGCCCAGGACAGCCACTTGGCGATGTCGTACGGGTTCACGGGCGGAGGACCGTCACCGGCGTACGACCAACGCCAGGGGCCTCCGAGTAGACCCGGAACGACGGTTTCGCCGACCAGGTCACCGAGGAATTTGAGGACCTGACCGACGGATGTGGGTTCGTCCAACTCGCGGGCGGGACGGGTCAGATAGAACGCCAGGTACGCCCCCGAGAGCGCACCGAGCACCAGCCACGCCGGCCAGTGTCGGCGGACCGTAGTCACCAGGCTGCGCCAGGCGCCGCCCGACGTGAAGAGGAAGACGGTCAGCAGGAACAGCAGCGGCACGATCAGCAGGGACTTGGTGTCGAAGAGCAGGCCGAACACCACCCACAGGACGACCGCCACCAGGTGCCGCAGGCGACCGGTCCGCACGTACCGGACCTGGGCTGCCACCGCCATGACCAGGGCCAACTGCATCGGCAGCACGAGCAGCCCGACCAACCACAGCGAGGAGACCTCAAGCGTCAGCGGGCTGAACACGAACAGGCACAACGGAATGAGCAGGCCCCAACCGGGCCGGAGCAGATCGCGCAGCAGCCGGTAGAGAGCGATCCCGGTCGCCGCCTGGCCAACCGCCAGCAGCAACACCCACGGCCAGGTGGCGAAGCCCGCCGCCCGCACCATCGCCCACGCCACCAACAGGCCGCCGGGCATGAGGTGGTTGTTGAACGTACGCAGGAGATAGTCCGCGTCCAGCCCGGTGTCGAGAACCTGGGCGGCGATGACGAACTCGTCCTGCGAGAACCAGCCGCGGGTGGCGAGGCCGGCACGCCAGGCGACGGACACGGCGATCAGGGCGATCGCCACGGCGCGGACGGGGTCAGCGCGGAGCCATCGGCCGATCGGCCCCGGCCCGTCGCCGTCGGACGCGACGCGTTCCGGATGCGTCTCGGCCTCAGCTTCTGGCATTGACATGGTCGGCAGCCTGCCACACGCTTACACGCCGTGGGGACGGCCGTTCTCCCGATAACGCCACCGCAGCGCCCCTGGTCGCCCGTCCGTGCCCGGTCCGGATAACGTCGCGCGACAGTCGTCGGCTGCAGGTGCGCGTCCGGCCGGTGTAGACAGGAGCCGAAATGCGTGCAGAGGTGGCCAGTGGCGCCGCTCCGGGGTCCAGCCGTACCCGGCACACGGCTCGACGGTTCCGGCACCTGACCATCTGCATCGCACTCACCGCCCTCGCCTTTCAGCAGGTCCCGGGTCAGGTCGTCCCCGACACCAAGATCGACCTGAACGTCAACGCGGCAGGGTGGTTACTCCGCTCGCTGCACCTCTGGGACCCCACCGGCACGTTCGGTCAGCTACAGAACCAGGCGTACGGATATCTCTGGCCGATGGGCCCGTTCTTCCTGCTCGGATCGGAACTCGGCCTCGCGCCGTGGGTGGTCCAGCGGCTGTGGTGGGCGCTGATCTTCTGTGTCGCCTACCTGGGAGTGGTACGGCTAGCGGGCAGGCTGGGCATCGGCACGCCCGCCGGACGCATGATCGCCGGTGTCGCCTTCGCGCTGTCACCCCGCATCCTCACCCAGCTCGGCTGGGCCTCGGTGGAGTCCTGGCCCAGCGCCATCGCCCCCTGGGTGCTCATCCCGCTGGTGGGCCTCGCCCGCGGCACCTCCCTGCGGCGCGCCGTCGCCGGGTCGGCCGTCGCCGTCGCCTGCGCCGGTGGAGTCAACGCCACAGCCGTGTTCGCGGTGGTGCCACTGGCAGTGCTCTGGCTCGCCACCCTCCAGCCCGTACGCCGCCGCGTCACCGCCATCGCCGCCTGGTGTGGCGCGGTGGCGCTGGCCACGGCGTGGTGGTTGGTTCCGCTGCTCGTTCTGGGGCGGTACAGCCCACCCTTCCTGGACTACATCGAGACCGCCCGGAACACGACCAGCGTCACCGACGCGGTGACGACGCTCCGCGGCGCCTCCTACTGGCTCGCCTACCTGGCCTCGCCGTTCGGGCCGGCCCTTCCGCCCGGTGCACGACTCGCCAACGAGGCGCTACTGGTCGCCGCCACCCTGGTGGTCGCCGCCCTCGGTGTTCTCGGGCTGTCCCGACGCGGGATGCCGCACCGCCGGTTCCTCATCACCGGTCTGGTGCTGGGCGCCGCGCTGGTCGGTCTCGGGCACGTCGGTGACCTGCCAAACATCCTCGCCGGCCCGCAGCGGGAGTTCCTCGACAGCGTCGGTGCCCCGCTGCGCAACGTGCACAAGTTCGACGTCCTGCTCCGCCTGCCCCTGGCCCTGGGCATGGCGCACCTGATCGGCCTGGCCGTCCGCGCGGCACGCACCGCGCCCGAGCAGCACCGCCAACGAACGGTCGCACGCGCCTGGCTCACGGCCGGTGTGGCCATGGTGGCCGTCACGGCGGTTGCCACGCCCGCGCTCGCCGGCGGTCTCGCCACGCCAGGCGGCGTCAAGGCGGTGCCCGGCTACTGGCATCAGGCCACCGACTGGCTCGACGCGAACACCGGGCGCGGGCGGGTACTCGTCGTACCCGGGGCGCGCTTCCCCTCGTACGACTGGGGCAACACCACGGATGAGATCGCCCAGCCGTTGCTGAACAGCCGGTGGGCGGTACGCAACGCCATCCCCTTCACCCCACCGACCACGATCCGGCTGCTGGACGCGATCGAGTCGACACTGGCCACCGGCTCCGGCTCGACCGGGCTGGCCGACCTGCTGGCCCGGTCCGGGATCAGCCACGTCCTGTTCCGCGCCGACCTTGACCACGGCCGCTCCGACACGGCCCGCCCGGCAGTGGTCCGCCAGGCACTGGAGCGCTCACCCGGGTTGACCCGTGTCACCTCCTTCGGCCCCCTGCGCGGCGGGCCCTCGTCCCCGGACGAGTTCCGCGACCAGGGGCTCGACGTGCCCGTCCGGGCGTTGGAGGTCTACCGGGTCGACCGGCCAGTCGAGCCGGTGGTCGCGTACGACCGTGACGACGTGACCACCGTGGTGGGCGGCCCGGAATCGCTCCTCGACCTCGCCGCAGCGGGGCAGCTCGGCGCGGCGCCAACGGTCCTGGCGGGCGACGCGGCGGCGGCCGGCGGGGCCGGGCCGGTCGCGATGACCGACGGGCTGCGCAGACGGGACGTGTCGTTCGGCCGATCGCGCGACAACGCCTCACAGACCCTTACCGCCGACGACACCTTCGAGGTGACGGCACCCGCCCACGACTACCTGCCCGAGTGGGGGGCGCAGCAGTCCACCGTCGCCCGCTTCGAGGGCATCAGCGCGATCCGCGCGTCGACCGCCCGTTCGCAGGCGGACTCACCCGGCGGCGCCCGCCCCGAGCACCAGCCGTACGCGGCGATGGACGGCAATCCCGAAACCTCCTGGCAGTCCGCGCCGTACTCGCCCAGCGACCGCCAGTGGGTCGAGGTCGGCCTCGCCAACCCGACACGGGTCACCCGGGTCGAGGTCTGGTTCGACCTGAAGGCCGACGCCCTGCCCACGACGGTGACCGTCACCGCCGGGTACGAGAGCCGTGCCCTCGAACAGTTCAGCGATCACATGGTGTTCGAGCTGCCCGGCGTCCACGCCACCCGCGAGGTCCGGGTCTCGGTCGACGGCGCGTACGACCTCCGCCCGTTCGGAAACGGCTCGGTCGGCATCGCCGAGATCAAGATTCCGGGCATCCAGACCAGCCGCACCCTGGTCCTTCCCGCTGCACCGGTCACCGACCGGCCGGCGACCGTCGTCGTGTCGGCTGCGCCCACCACGCCGGCCTGCTTCTCCGTCGACGGCCAGCCTCGCTGCTCCACCGACGCCATCCGTGGTTCCGAGGACGCGTCCACCATCGACCGGACCCTGACCCTGCCGGCGCCCGGCACGTACGACGCCAAGCTGTGGGCGCGGCCGACGGCCGGCCCCGACCTGGACAACACCCTCGACAAGCTGGTGACCGACGCGCAGCCGCTGCGCCTCGCGGCGCAGATCAGCGCCTCCTCGACGGCCGTGCCCGACCCGACCGGCCGGGCCGGCGCGGCGCTCGACGGGAACCCGGCCACCAGTTGGTCACCGACGATCGACGACGAGGCGCCGATCCTGCGACTCAAGTGGCTCAAGCCGCAGACCATCACCGGGCTCCGATTCTCGGTCGACGAGAAGACGGCCGCCACCCGTCTGGGCAGTGTGCGGGTGGTCGGCGACGACGGCTTCCGCAGCAGCCTGCTCGGCGACGACGGGCTGCTCCGCCTGGACCCGCCGATGCGCACCGACGAGATCACCATCCAGTTCCTCGACAAGCCGTCCGCCACCAGCACCGACCCGTACAAGCTGCGGTTGCCGGAGAAGTTGCCCATCGCGGTCGGTGAGGTGACAGTGCTACCCGGAGCGCCCACCGTCGGACCGCGCCTCGACACGCCCCTGTCGCTGGCCTGCGGATCGGGTCCCACGCTGCAGATCGGCGCGGCGCGGGTGACCACCTCGCTGCGCGGCACGCTCCGCGACCTGCTGGAAATGCGCGAAATGCCGGTGGTGCCGTGCGGCCGGGCCACGCCCCGACAGCTTGACCTGGGCCCCGGCGAGCACCGCCTCGTGACCACACCGAGCAAGCTCGCCTCGCCGACTCGGGTCGCCCTGGTGCCGCGGACGTCCACGCCTACCCCCGCCGCGGTCGCCAGCGCCATCGAGGTGGGGTCCTGGGCAGCCACCGAACGACGGGTACGGGTGGCCGATCACCCCGTCGACCGGGTGCTCGCCGTACGGGAGAACACCAACACCGGCTGGCAGGCGACACTCGGCGGGCAGACGCTGAAGCCACTGGTGGTGGATGGGTGGCAGCAGGGCTGGATTCTTCCCGCCGGCACGTCCGGCGAGGTCGTACTGCGCTTCGCCCCGGACACGACGTACCGGGCGGGCCTGCTGCTCGGCGGCGTCCTGCTCGCGGTGGTGGTCCTGCTCGCGGTGCTGCCTGCCCGACAGCCCACCGGGCGAACCCCGGCGGCCGCCGTACCGCGCGGCCGACGCCGGGTCATCCGCTCGCTGCCACTGCTGGCCGTCGGGGCCGCCGCGCTGGTGCTGTGGAGCGGCCTCATCGGCGGCCTGCTGGTCGCTGCGGGATTCATGTTGGCGGTGCCCGGCCCACGCCGCCTGCCCTGGCCGGCCGACCCACGTCGGGCCAGGACGATCAGTCGGGCCGTCGAGACGTGGCTCCCGGGCGCGCTCGTCCTGCTCGCCGGGTGGCTCTACCTCGACTCGACGCGACGGAACACCGACGCGCTGGTGCAATTCACGATCGTCGTCGCCCTGGGTGCCCTCTGGCTCTCCACCGCCGCCCGACGACGGCCCGCACGCCGGCCCAGACCAACCGCCGGGACCTCGGTCGATGCGACGGCTGCGCTGGTCGCGGAGGGACCAAAGCCGGACCCGGTCAAGCCGGACGCCACCGAGCCGGACGGGACCGAGCCGGTTGCGGCTGGGTCGGTTGCGGCTGAGCAGGACGCCAGCGGGCCGGCCGTGCACGACGCGGCCGAGCCGGCGAGGCCCGGCCAGTCGGCCGGGCCAGCCGACGGGCAGCTTCCGACCTTCTCCGAGATCACGTGAGCCCCCGACGACCTGTCCGTCGGGAGACGACTGCCCAGACGGAGCTGAGACGCGGATGGAGTACGGGCCTCGGCGCTGCTGGGGTCAGCGTCACCCTGGCGGGGGTTCTCGTCAACGGCCTGGCCTACCTGGTGCCGGTGCTGGCCGCCCGACGGCTCGACCCGGCCGACCTCGGTGAGCTCGCCGCCGCCCTCGGTCTGGTGGCCATCGTCGGTGTGCCCGGGCTCGGTCTGCAACTGGCCGTGGCCGTGCACCACGCCCGGCACGGATCCTCCGACACCCGGCGGCTCACCGCGGTCACCGCCGCCGTGTGCGCGGGAACCCTCGTCGCGGCGACACCCCTGCTGGTCGCCGCCCTGGATCTCCCGGTCGAGATGCCGGCGCTGCTGGCGGTCACCACCGCGGCGATCGTGCTCTCCTCACGGTCCCTCGGGGAGTTGCAGGGTGGCCAGCGTTTCGTGCGACTCGCCGTCGGGATGGCAGTGCTCGCCGCCGGCCGCTACGGCGGCGTGATCGCCGGGTTGCTGCTCGGCGCGGGACCGACCGGCGCGCTGGCGGTCGGCGCGTTGACCGCCGTGCTCGCCCCGGCGGTGCTGGCCCGACTCGCCCGCGAGCCTGGACGACCGTCCACCGCACCACGACTGAGCGCCGCTCGGGTCGTTGCCGGCTGCGGTGCGACACTGGCGATGCTCGTCGTCTCCTACGCCGACCTGCTGCTGGCCCGGCAACTGCTGTCCCCGTCGGATGCCGGGGCGTACTCGGTCGGGACCGTCCTGAGCAAGGGCGCACTCTGGGCGCCGCAGGTCGCCGCCGTCCTCGCCCTACCGCGGCTGGCCCGCGGCGACCGGCGCAGCCGAACGGTTGCGCTCGCGGTGACGGGCGGTTGTGGCACGGTGCTGGTCCTCGCCTCGACACTCGCCGGAGGGCTCGCCTTCCGGCTCGCCGGCGGGCCCGACTACGACCACCTCGGCCGGTACGCGCCAGTCTTCGCGGCGGTCGGTGCGCTCTACGCGGTGACGTTCGTGCTGCTCAACGACCGTCTAGCGGCTGGCGCGCGATGGGCGGCGGCACCGCTGTGGGTGGGCGTGGCCGGCTTGGTGGCCGGCACCGCGATCTTCCGACCCCACACCGTCAGTGGTCTTCTCCTCGCGGCCCTGGGCACGGCGATGGTCACCACAGCGATGATGGCGGTGGCGGCCCGTCACCCCGCTCCTGCACCGGTGGCGGACCCGACCAACTCTCCGCGAGCCAGTCCGTCAGGAGGCGATGGTCGATCGCGTCCACCCGACCCAGCGAACGACCCGAGGCAGCCCGGTCCCGCAGCTCCGCCCGGGTGAACCAGCGCGCCTCCAGCAGCTCCTCGCCGTCGACGCGTACCTCCTCGGACGTGGCGGTGGCCCGGAAGCCCACCATCAGGCCGGCGGGGAACGGCCACGCCTGCGACCCCTGGTAGGTCACGTCGGTGACTGTCACGCCGGCCTCCTCGGCCATCTCCCGACGGACCGCGTCCTCCAGGCTCTCGCCGATCTCGACGAAGCCGGCCAGCGTCGAGTACGCGTCCTCGGGCGCACCCGCGTGCCGGGCCAGCAGACAGCGCCCCGACCGACCGGGTGCCTCGACCAACACGATGATCGCCGGTTCGATCCGGGGGAACAGCAGGCGTCCGCACTCCGCGCCGGTGCAGGTCCGCGCGTGGCCGCCGCCGTCGGTGACGGCCGGGGCGCCGCACGTTCCGCAGAATCGCTGCTGCCGGTGCCAGTGCAGCAAACCCCTGGCGTACGCCTGAGCGGCCGCGTCGCCGGGCTCGAGTCGCCCGACCAGTGCCCGCACGTCGACGGACTTCACCGCACCGGCCATCTCGACGGCGGCCTGCTCGGGGAGTGCGGAGAGGTCCGCGGCGAACACGGCTACCTCCGCGTCGAGCCCCAGGAAGACGGTCTCGCTGGCGGCGGATCGGACCAGCGCCGCGCGCTCAGTGCTGAGCCGAACCGGTCCGTGGCCGTCGACGAGACAGCGGTCCCGCCACATCGGCAGCAGCACGGTGGTCGACTCGGTGAGCAGCGCGCTCAACCGAGCCGGATCGGTGCGCAACGGGCCCGCGCGGTCCAGCCAACTGCCCCCGTACGCCAACACTCGCTCCGCAGTGCTCACCCGGTCACCGTGCCACGTCGATGGTCTGCCGTCGCCACCGCCCCCGGGCCGGCACGACACGCCGAACGACACGCGGTAGCAGCGCCTGGTGGGCGCAGCCCACGACGACGGCCGGGCATTGGTTACCGTAGGTGCCTCCGGGAGGGAGGACCTCCCGCGGCACCCTGGCGATCGAGGTTGCAGTGACGCTGTACGGCGAAAACAGTCCACCCGCCGACGACCGGCCCACCGTGCAGGTCACCGCGGTCACCTGGCCGGACGATGGGCCTGCGCCGGTCACGACAGCCGCTCCTGGCGAGCCGGATGGCGGCCCGCGCCGCCCGCGTCGGGTGCGGGTGCTGCTCGCCGCCGGCATCACCGGTGGCGTCCTGGCCGCCGTGGCGGGTGCCGGTGCGTGGGCGTACGCCGGTGACGTTCCCCGTGGCACCAGCGTGCTCGGCACCGAGCTGGGTGGCCGGAGCCGTGCGGACGCCGACCGGGAGTTGCGGGCGGAGCTGGACCGGCGGGCCGCGACACTCGCCACACCGTTGAAGGTGACCGTCGACGGGCGCACCGCCGAGATCAACCCTGCCGACGTGGGGCTGGCCGTCGACGTGCCGGCGACCGTCGCCGCAGCCGCTGAGGCCGAGGCGCACCCGGTCAGCCGGTTGGTCGGCTCCCGCACGGTCCAGCCGGTGGTGACCGTCGACGTGGGCCGGTTGGACGACGCGCTCCGTAAGGTGCTCGGCGACCAGGCCCAGGGCATGACGATGCCGGCGATCACCTATCAGGGCACCACGCCGAAGGTCGTACAGCCCAGGCCCGGGCTGGCCTTGAACCCGCAGCGCTCCGCCGAGGTGGTCCGCGCCGGCTGGTTGGCAGCCACCCCGGTCACCGTGCCTCTGGTGGAGAGCCACCCGGCGACCACCCCGGAAGAGTTGGACCGGCTGGTCAGCGAGCTGGCGAAGCCGGCGGTTGCCGCGCCGGTCACCCTGCGTACCAACAAGGGCCAGGTGACGATCGCGCCCGCCGCCATCGCGAAGAGCCTGCGATTCGCCGCCGACAAGACCGGCAAGCTGACCCCGTCGGTGGACGTCAAGCGGCTTCGGGCGGCTCTCGGCGACAAGCTGACCGCCATCGAGGTGCCGCCGAAGGACGCCACGATGACAATTTCCGGTGGCCGGCCCACCGCCAAGGAAGGGCGGTCGGGGCAGCAACTGGACTCGGGCGCCCTCAGTCGGGACCTGCTGGCCGTGCTACCGAAGGCGGACGGCCGCGAGGTGACCGGCGAGTTGAAGCCGACGCCGCCGCAGCTGACCGGGGAGAAGCTCGCCGGCCTGGGCATCAAGGAGCGGGTGTCCACCTTCACCACCCGGTTCACCGGCGGCATGGCCTCGTCGCGCAGCCAGAACATCGCGACCATCGCGAGGAAGGTCGACGGCACTGTCGTGCTGCCCGGGAAGGCGTTCTCGCTGAACGGCCACACCGGCGAACGCGGCTACGCCCAGGGTTACCGGGACGCGCCGGTGATCCTCGACGGCAAGCTGGTGCCGGGCGTCGGCGGCGGCACCTCGCAGTTCACCACAACGCTGTTCAACGCGACCTACTACGCCGGCCTGGAGGACGTCGAGCACAAGCCGCACTCGTACTGGTTCGACAGGTACCCGGCGGTCATCGAGTCGACCATCTTCTGGCCGAACCTGGACTTCAAGTTCCGCAACAACACCGAGTACGGGGTGCTCATCGACACGTCGTACACGTCCAGCTCGATCACCGTGTCGATCTGGAGCACGAAGATCTACGACAGCGTGAAGACGGAGTACGGGCCGCGCCGCAACATCACGACGCCGAAGCAGATCCACCTGGCACCCGGCCCCTCCTGCATCGAGACCAATGGCATCAACGGCTTCACCCAGGACGCCTTCCGGGTCATCAAGAAGGCCGGCGCGGTGGTCAAGCGGGAGAAGTTCACCTGGCGCTACGACGCGGAGCCCCGCTACGTCTGCGGTCCGAAGCCTTCCTAAGCCCGCTCCGAGGTCAACTTATCGGCGTTGCGGCCGTGTTCGTTGCGCTTGCCGCCCTGCGGTGGCATCGGGACCGTACGAGTCTCCTGCACCCGGATCTCGGCCCGGAACCGGTGCGCCGCGGGGTGCCACATCTCCTCGAACGGGCCCATGACCTCGCCACCGATGCCACGACGACGGACCCGGGACGCGAGCCACCAGAGGATGCCCAGGACCGCCGCCACGCAGCCCGCGAACACCACGAATATCAGGACCTCATCCATAGGCGGAGCCTAGCCCTGGGCGCCAGACCCGGTCCTGAACCGCCGCGATCTTGCACTTTCGGTCGTCGCAACGCGAACTCTGAGCTGGTTTGTCGCCGCAGAAACTGCAAGATCGCGGAGTGAGAGGGGCGCGGGTGCGGGCCCAGACCGCTGACCTGCTGCCCGACACCTGGCTTGGCCACAAGATCGCGCTCGATCCTGGTTGTAGTGGCCTCAGGACGTGCGGACACCACTACAACCAGGATCGAGCGTGACCTTGCTGGCTTCGGCGCGTCGAAATCCCGTGCACGGCCTCACCGGTCATCGGGCAACCCCGAGGCATCAGGACCCAGGCCGATCGACAATCCGAGGGAACGCAGAAAAGGCCACCCCCGAAAGGGGTGGCCTTTTCTGAAAAATTGTCCGGCGGCGTCCTACTCTCCCACACCCTCACGAGTGCAGTACCATCGGCGCTGGAGGGCTTAGCTTCCGGGTTCGGAATGTAACCGGGCGTTTCCCCTCCGCCATGACCGCCGTAACTCTATGAACATGTCAAACAACCCCGGGCATAATGTCACGGGTGTTCGCTTGTTCAGAGTTGCACAGTGGACGCGTAGCAGCTTAGTAGTCAAGTCCTCGGCCTATTAGTACCGGTCAACTGAACCCGTTACCGGGCTTACATTTCCGGCCTATCAACCCAGTCGTCTAGCTGGGGGCCTTACCCCACATAGTGGGTGGGATACCTCATCTTGAAGCAGGCTTCCCGCTTAGATGCTTTCAGCGGTTATCCCTTCCGAACGTAGCTAACCAGCCGTGCCCTTGGCAGGACAACTGGCACACCAGAGGTTCGTCCGTCCCGGTCCTCTCGTACTAGGGACAGCCCTTCTCAAGTATCCTACGCGCACGGCGGATAGGGACCGAACTGTCTCACGACGTTCTAAACCCAGCTCGCGTACCGCTTTAATGGGCGAACAGCCCAACCCTTGGGACCTGCTACAGCCCCAGGATGCGACGAGCCGACATCGAGGTGCCAAACCATCCCGTCGATATGGACTCTTGGGGAAGATCAGCCTGTTATCCCCGGGGTACCTTTTATCCGTTGAGCGACACCGCTTCCACTCGCAAGTGCCGGATCACTAGTCCCGACTTTCGTCCCTGCTCGACCTGTCAGTCTCACAGTCAAGCTCCCTTGTGTACTTGCACTCAACACCTGATTGCCAACCAGGCTGAGGGAACCTTTGGGCGCCTCCGTTACCTTTTAGGAGGCAACCGCCCCAGTTAAACTACCCACCAGACACTGTCCCTGAACCGGATAACGGTCCGAAGTTAGATACCCAAATCAACCAGAGTGGTATTTCAAGATTGCCTCCACCCATACTGGCGTATGGACTTCACCGGCTCCCACCTATCCTACACAAGCTAATTCGAGTACCAATGTCAAGCTATAGTAAAGGTCCCGGGGTCTTTCCGTCCTGCCGCGCGTAACGAGCATCTTTACTCGTACTGCAATTTCGCCGGGCCTGTGGTTGAGACAGTGGGGAAGTCGTTACGCCATTCGTGCAGGTCGGAACTTACCCGACAAGGAATTTCGCTACCTTAGGATGGTTATAGTTACCACCGCCGTTTACTGGCGCTTAAGTTCTCCGCTTCGCCCCCGAAAGAGCTAACAGGTCCCCTTAACGTTCCAGCACCGGGCAGGCGTCAGTCCATATACATCGAATTACTTCTTCGCATGGACCTGTGTTTTTAGTAAACAGTCGCTTCCCCCTGCTCTCTGCGGCCATACAACGCTCCACCCGCGCGGGGCTTCACGTCTCCGGCCCCCCTTCTCCCTAAGTTACGGGGGCAATTTGCCGAGTTCCTTAACCACAGTTCGCCCGATCGCCTCGGTATTCTCTACCTGACCACCTGTGTCGGTTTGGGGTACGGGCCGCTAAGAACTCGCTAGAGGCTTTTCTCGGCAGCATAGGATCACTGACTTCACCTGAATCGGCTCGGCATCACGTCTCAGCCTTCATGTGTTGCGGATTTGCCTACAACACGGCCTACACGCTTACCCCGGCACAACCACCGGCCGGGCTCAGCTACCTTCCTGCGTCACCCCATCGCTTGACTACTACCCATCAGGTTCCCACGCTCCCTCAGATCAGTCCGAAGACCTCACCAAGTTCGGGCGGTTAGCACAACGAGGTTCATCAGGGACGCTCTTTCGCGGGTACGGGAATATCAACCCGTTGTCCATCGACTACGCCTCTCGGCCTCGCCTTAGGTCCCGACTCACCCAGGGCGGATTAGCCTGGCCCTGGAACCCTTGGTCATCCGGCGGAAGGGTTTCTCACCCTTCTTTCGCTACTCATGCCTGCATTCTCACTCGTGCCGCGTCCACAACTGGGTCACCCCGCTGCTTCACTCGCGGCACGACGCTCCCCTACCCATCCACACACCTGCACAAGGAATCAAGTCCAAGCGAGGTTAAAATGTGAATGCCACAGCTTCGGCGGTGTGCTTGAGCCCCGCTACATTGTCGGCGCGGAACCACTTGACCAGTGAGCTATTACGCACTCTTTAAAGGGTGGCTGCTTCTAAGCCAACCTCCTGGTTGTCTATGCGACCCCACATCCTTTTCCACTTAGCACACGCTTAGGGGCCTTAGCTGGTGATCTGGGCTGTTTCCCTCTCGACTACGAAGCTTATCCCCCGCAGTCTCACTGCCGCGCTCTCACTTACCGGCATTCGGAGTTTGGCTGATTTCGGTAAGCTTGTGGGCCCCCTAGACCATCCAGTGCTCTACCTCCGGCAAGAAACACGCGACGCTGCACCTAAATGCATTTCGGGGAGAACCAGCTATCACGGAGTTTGATTGGCCTTTCACCCCTAACCACAGGTCATCCCCCAATTTTTCAACATTGGTGGGTTCGGCCCTCCACGCGGTCTTACCCGCGCTTCAGCCTGCCCATGGCTAGATCACTCCGCTTCGGGTCTAGGACACGCGACTGAATCGCCCTATTCAGACTCGCTTTCGCTACGGCTCCCCCACACGGGTTAACCTCGCCACATGCCACTAACTCGCAGGCTCATTCTTCAAAAGGCACGCCGTCACCCCGTAAGGCTCCGACGGATTGTAGGCGAACGGTTTCAGGTACTATTTCACTCCCCTCCCGGGGTACTTTTCACCATTCCCTCACGGTACTTGTCCGCTATCGGTCACCAGGAAGTATTTAGGCTTACCAGGTGGTCCTGGCAGATTCACGGCAGATTTCAGGGGTCCGCCGCTACTCGGGAACACCCACAGAAGGTCAGCAACTTTCACCTACCGGACTTTCACCGTCTACGGTCAGCCATTCCAGACTGTTCGACTAGCCACTAACTTTGTAACTTCTCAAACAAGTGTCAGCTTGTTTAGCAGGGTCCCACAACCCCGACCACGCAACCCCTGACAGGTATCACACGCAGCCGGTTTAGCCTCGATCCGCTTTCGCTCGCCACTACTCACGGAATCACTAAATTGTTTTCTCTTCCTACGGGTACTGAGATGTTTCACTTCCCCGCGTTCCCTCCACACACCCTATGTGTTCAGGTGTGGGTGACACCACATGACTGGTGCCAGGTTTCCCCATTCGGACACCCTGGGATCACAGCTTGGTTGACAGCTCCCCCAGGCCTATCGCGGCCTCCCACGTCCTTCATCGGCTCCTGGTGCCAAGGCATTCACCGTTCGCCCTTGACAACTTGACCACAAAGATGCTCGCGTCCACTGTGCAATTCTCAACAAACGACCAACCCACAACCCGATCCGCCCCACACCAAAACCCAGTCCCAAGGGGACCAGCGGTATGTGGGGCCAGGCCATGCCTGGCAGACTTCCAGCCCCCACAACGGGAGGCTGGCCAAGTCTCTGAAACAACAACCAATGGTTGTTCCTTCAGGACCCAACAGGGTGCTCACATTCTCCCCCAGCCGCACCAACAGCAACCGTTCCCACCAACCCGAAAGTTAGGCTGTACTAAGCGCCGCCGGCCGTTGCCAGGGCAAAACTTGCCAGTGTCTCCGCCATCTGAGCACCCCGACCCAACATACGTGGGCCGCGGGCTCCTTGCACCCTTTCAGGTGAAGGTGCTCCTTAGAAAGGAGGTGATCCAGCCGCACCTTCCGGTACGGCTACCTTGTTACGACTTCGTCCCAATCGCCAGCCCCACCTTCGACGGCTCCCTCCCACAAGGGGTTGGGCCACCGGCTTCGGGTGTTGCCGACTTTCGTGACGTGACGGGCGGTGTGTACAAGGCCCGGGAACGTATTCACCGCAGCGTTGCTGATCTGCGATTACTAGCGACTCCGACTTCACGGGGTCGAGTTGCAGACCCCGATCCGAACTGAGACCGGCTTTTTGGGATTCGCTCCACCTCACGGTATCGCAGCCCATTGTACCGGCCATTGTAGCATGCGTGAAGCCCTGGACATAAGGGGCATGATGACTTGACGTCATCCCCACCTTCCTCCGAGTTGACCCCGGCAGTCTTCGATGAGTCCCCGCCATAACGCGCTGGCAACATCGAACGAGGGTTGCGCTCGTTGCGGGACTTAACCCAACATCTCACGACACGAGCTGACGACAGCCATGCACCACCTGTGACCGCCCCCGAAGGACCTCACATCTCTGCGAGTTTTGCGGCCATGTCAAACCCAGGTAAGGTTCTTCGCGTTGCATCGAATTAATCCGCATGCTCCGCCGCTTGTGCGGGCCCCCGTCAATTCCTTTGAGTTTTAGCCTTGCGGCCGTACTCCCCAGGCGGGGCGCTTAATGCGTTAGCTGCGGCACAGGAAACCGGAGAGGTCCCCCACACCTAGCGCCCAACGTTTACAGCGTGGACTACCAGGGTATCTAATCCTGTTCGCTCCCCACGCTTTCGCTCCTCAGCGTCAGTATCGGCCCAGAGACCCGCCTTCGCCACCGGTGTTCCTCCTGATATCTGCGCATTTCACCGCTACACCAGGAATTCCAGTCTCCCCTACCGAACTCTAGCCTGCCCGTATCGACCGCAGGCTTGGAGTTGAGCCCCAAGTTTTCACGGTCGACGCGACAAGCCGCCTACGAGCTCTTTACGCCCAATAAATCCGGACAACGCTCGCACCCTACGTCTTACCGCGGCTGCTGGCACGTAGTTGGCCGGTGCTTCTTCTGCAGGTACCGTCACTCTCGCTTCGTCCCTGCTGAAAGAGGTTTACAACCCGAAGGCCGTCATCCCTCACGCGGCGTCGCTGCATCAGGCTTCCGCCCATTGTGCAATATTCCCCACTGCTGCCTCCCGTAGGAGTCTGGGCCGTGTCTCAGTCCCAGTGTGGCCGGTCGCCCTCTCAGGCCGGCTACCCGTCATCGCCTTGGTAGGCCATCACCCCACCAACAAGCTGATAGGCCGCGAGCCCATCCCAAGCCGAAAAACTTTCCACCACCAGCCATGCGGCCAGAAGTAATATTCGGTATTAGCCCCCGTTTCCGAGGGTTATCCCAAAGCTTGGGGCAGGTTGCTCACGTGTTACTCACCCGTTCGCCGCTCGAGTACCCCGAAGGGCCTTTCCGCTCGACTTGCATGTGTTAAGCACGCCGCCAGCGTTCGTCCTGAGCCAGGATCAAACTCTCCAACAAAAAATTAGTTGAACAGCATCCTGACAACAAACAAATGTTGCCAAAGGAATCCCAACCAGCCAGCAAAAACTGACCAGTCCGGGGTATAAATCATAATTGGCACTGGCTTTACAAGCACCCTGTTGAGTTCTCAAAGAACAACCACACACCGACCAGAAGCCCCACCACAGTGGAACCCCAACCGGGGCTATCCGTACCGTGTCCCCGCCGCTCTCGCGCCGGGCACTTTTACTACGTTACCTCACCGTCTTCGCCGTGTCAAACCGTGTGTCCCGGTCTGCCATGCTTCGTACGGGTCAGCGCCGGCGCACTCACGCAGCAGCGAACCGCTGCGTCAGGTCGTCGGATTCGGCAAGCCGGCCGCTGCGATCTCCCGCAGTCTCGCCCGGTTCCCTGCCGGTCGTGAACCTTACCCGGTCGGCTTCGCCGCACCAAATCCGCCTCGCGGCCGATCCGGCAAGCCCCGCCCGGACCGCGTCTCCCAGGAGCGAACCCCTGCTTGACCCGGTTGCCATCCCGTTTCGGTGCTCCAGGACCTTCGTCCCGTTTGCCCCGTTCCGCGCTGGCAGAGAGAAAGTTACGCGTCTGCGGGTTTGATCGTCAAATCCACGGGTAGCGGCGCGCGTCACATTCGCCCATCCGAACGGTTCTCGCAGGTCAGAAGCGCTCCGGCAGGAACGGGGGCTCGGCGCCTACCAGCGGTACGGGCACCGACGGCCTGATCCCAGAGCCGGCGGCGGGCGATCACGACGTCCGTCGGGCGGCGAGCCAGGCCCGGACCCCGAGGACGCCCGCTGTGGTGCCGATTGCCAGGGACGCGGCGATCAGCAGCGCGTGCACCCACAGGAAGCTGGTGGCTGCTCCGTCGGCGACCGTGCCGGACCCCCAGGACCGCGGGTCCTGCCAGATGGCCACCGCGAACCTCGGCCAGATCACCCAGGTCCAGACGCCGACTCCGACCAGGAAGAGACTCCACCCTCGCGACAGCACCATGGCAGCCGAGTATGCCAGCGCACCTGCTCAGCGGACGCCAGCGCGCTGCCACACCTCGCCAGGAGCGCCGCCGCGCAGGGCGCAGGCTGTTTCCGTCGGTAGCGGGATGGGCACTGCGAGGGGGGACAGCTGAGGACCGTCCCCTGGAGGTGCCCCATGCAACCCTCGATCTTCAACCCCTGGGCCTGGCGTGACCCGTCCGCCCTGGCCGGTGGTTACACGCAGACCACGCCCTCGGTCACCCCGCCGGATGATCAGGAGGGTGGGCACGACGGCCCGGACGCCCCCGGCCCGGGCACACCCGTCGACCTGGTGGGCTATCAGGTGCAGGCGAGCGACGGGCGCATCGGCACGATCGACGAGGCGAGTGACGAGGCGGACGCCGGGCACCTGGTGGTGGACACCGGTCCGTGGATCTTCGGCCAGAAGGTGTTGCTGCCGGCCGGAACGGTGGACCGGGTGGATCACCAGGAACGCGTCGTGTACGTCGACCGGACCCGCCAGCAGATCAAGGACGCGCCACCGTTCGATCCGGTTTCGGCCGACCAGGAGTATCGGGAGCGCGTGGGCGCCTACTACGCCGACAGCTACCTCCCCCCTCCCGGTGCCATCCCGCGGGTAATCTGAGGCCGTGGTCCGGACGGGCAACTGCGCACCGGAGGCGGTCGACCTGGTCGACGGCCTCCCCTTCGGTGCCGTGTCCGAGATCCCGACCAGCTCCGGCGATGGCCGCGAGCAACTTCTGAACGTCCTCCGTGCCGGTGGTCTGCGGTTTCGCGCCGGCGCGCGATGGCGGGCGACTCGCTGAGTCGACCCGCTGACCGAGCAGGGCTGAGCCAGCCCTGCTCGGCGCGCGCCCACGCGTGACCCACCTTCGGATACGAGAGGCACCACCATGTCCGTCGCACGAATGCTCACCGGTGACCGGCCCACCGGCCGCCTACACCTCGGCCACTACGTCGGCAGCATCGCCAACCGGGTGAAGCTGCACCGGCGCTACGAGAGCTTCTTCATCATCGCCGACCTGCACATGCTCACCACTCGCAACCGCCGCGAGGACATCGACCAGGTTGCCGGCAACGCCCGCGAGATGGTGACCGACATCCTCGCCGCCGGGGTCGACCCGGAGCGGGCCACCTTCTACCTCCAGTCGGCCATCCCCGAGGTCGGCGACCTCAACACCCTCCTCCAGAACCTGGTGACCGTCCCCCGGTTGGAGCGGGTGCCCTCGCTCAAGGACATGGCCCGTGACGCCGGCAAGGAGGAGATGCCGTACGGGCTGCTGGGTTATCCGGTGCTCCAGGCCGCGGACATCCTCTGCGTCAAGGGCGAGGTGGTCCCGGTCGGCCGGGACAACGCCGCGCACGTCGAGGTGACCAGGGAGATCGCCCGGCGGTTCAACCACCTGTACGGCCCGGTCTTCCCGGTGCCCGAGTTGATCCCGGCGGACACACCGAGCCTGGTGGGGACCGACGGCGCCGCCAAGATGAGCAAGAGCCGGGGCAACTCGATCGCGCTCTCCGACGACGCGGCGACTGTGCGTCGCAAGGTGCTCGGCATGTACACCGACCCGAACCGGGTGCGAGCCGACGTGCCGGGCACGGTGGAGGGCAATCCGGTGTTCGCGTACCACGAGGTTTTCAATCCGGACCGCGACGAGGTGGCCGACCTGGCCCGGCGTTACCGGGCTGGGCGGGTGGGCGACGTGGAGGTCAAGGAACGGCTGGTCGTCGCGCTGGAGGGGTTCCTGGCGCCGATCCGGCAGCGCCGGGCCGAGATCGAAGCCGACCGGGGCCTGGTCGACCGACTGATCGTCGAGGGTACGGAACGGACCCGTCAGGAGGTACGCCAGACGGTGCTCGAGGTACGCCGGGCGATGGGGCTGACCGGCGCGTACCAGCAGGTGCGGCGGCGGGCTGAGCGGAGCCGGCGCCGGACGGACGCCTCGACCTGAAGGCCGGGGCGCCCGGTCGGCGACGTGACGCCGGGTCCGCTGCGACACCACCGGGCCTCAGCGGATCCGGATGTCAGCCAGGTCCAGGGTGATCGGCGTCCAGGAGAGGTCCGGGGTGCGGTCATCCTGGCGGAGGTGGATCCGGCGGCGCGTCGGCACGATCAGCCCGTCGACCTCGGTGGACCCGCTGACGTAGTGCGCGACCCGGGAGGAGCCGTTGACCGCCGGCTGGTAGTCCATGCGCCGGAGCAGCCCGCCGTCGTCGAAGTGGTACAGCTGGGTGTCGGTGTGGGTGTGCAGGCTCTCGGGGAACGTGACGCGCAGGACGCGCCACGACTCGCCGTCCTCCGTCCACGGCTCGACCTCGTGCGCCTCGACGCCCGGCCAGGTGAACAGGAACGGCTCGACGAGGTAGTGCCAGGTGGCGTAGCCACGGAAGTAGGCCGCCTGGGCGAGCGTCCACTGGCTCTCCCCGGTGTAGCCGGCAAAGCTGGCCCGGGGATTCGTCAGCTCGTCGATCAGGCTGCCGTCGGCCGCGGTGACGGTGACCCGGTCGGTGTCGCTGTCGTACTCGGTGACCTGGCCGGTGCCCTCCTGGACGTGGCGGATCCGTTGCCGGTGCAGGTCGGCCTCGACCAGTTCGGTGCTGTCGAAGTCGGGGCGGCCCTTGAACGCCCAGAACGGGCCGCCGTAGGTGAGCCGGGTGGTGAGGGTAGACGCGGTGTTCCAGCGATCGAGGCCGCCGTGGCGCTCGATCACCTTGGCGAGCAGTGCATCCATTACGCGCTCCTAAGTTAGGACTAGCTAGTCCGACGTTAGCACTGCTCGGTGGACGCCGACTACGATGGCGATGTGACTCAGCGGACTTACCAGGACGCCTGCGGGGCGGCACGCACGATGGACATCGTCGGCGAGCGCTGGGCGCTGTTGGTCGTCCGAGAGTTGGTGTTCGGCCCGAAGCGTTTCGGTGATCTGCGGGCCGGCCTGCCGAAGGCCAGCCAGAACGTGCTCAGCCAGCGACTGCGGGAGCTGGAGCAGTCCGGCATCGTCCGGCGGGTGCAGCTCGGGCCACCCGCCAGCGTGCACGCGTACGAGCTGACCGAACGCGGTAGGCAACTGGAGCCGACACTGATCGAGCTGTCGCGGTGGGGCGCCGGCCTGCCCGCGGAGCCGGACGTCGAGATGAGCACCGACGCGTTCATGCTGTTGCTGAAGGCCCTCTACCGACCACCGACCGACGCGCCGGTGACCGCTCGACTCCGGTTGCAGGTGGGCGCCGACGCCTTCGAGGTGGGGGTGTCCCCGAGTGGGATCAGCGTGGTCCGTGGCCGGTCGGGTCAGGTCGACGTCACGGTCACCGGCACGGTCAGAGCGCTGCGGGACCTGATGTTCGGCGGCACGCCGCTGCGGTCGGCGGTCTCCACGGGCAAGATCGAGGTGCACGGCGACAGCACGGCGGCCGAGCGGTTCTTCCTGCTCTTCGGAGCGGCGCCGGGTGCCGCCCGGTCACAAAAAACCTGACCGGCCGTGTCGATATCCCCGGCCCCCGTGCGTCGTCATGCTGTACGGCGACACGCCGCACCGAGAGGAGCCGAAACGTGAAGTACATGCTGCTGTTCATGAGCCCCATGGTCGACGGGGAGGTCGTCGACAACGGGTGCAGCTTCGAGGACTGGGTCCGCTACGACCGGGAGATGAAGGACGCCGGGGTCTGGGTCTCCGGGCATCCGCTACAGGACCTGACCACCTGCACGACAGTGCAGGTGGGCCCCGGCGGCGAGCGCACGATCACCGACGGGCCGTTCGCCGAGACCCGAGAGCTGCTCGGCGGGTACGACGTCATCGACGTGCCGGACCTCGACGCCGCGCTGGAGTGGGCCGCCCGCAGCCCCGGGGCCATCGGCACCGGGTCGGTCCAGGTCCGTCCGATCTTCGAGATCGACGTGCAGGTCTGACCGTGCCGGGTGAGGAGGTGGCGGTCGGGTCGTCGGTGGAGGCGGTGTTCCGGGAGGAACGCGGCCGACTGCTCGCCTCGCTGGTGCGCCGCTTCGGCGACCTCGACCTGGCCGAGGAGGTCGCCTCCGAGGCCATCGAGGCGGCACTGACGCACTGGCCGACCGACGGCGTCCCGAGTCGGCCGGGCGCCTGGCTGCTCACCACGGCTCGGCGTCGAGCCGTGGACCGGCTGCGCCGCGACCGGGTGCTGGCGACCCGGCTCGCCGTACTCCGGGCGGAGGCCGAGCGGGCCGATCACGCGCCGCCCGCCGACGCGGACCGTGACCTGCCCGACGACCGGTTGGCGCTCTTCTTCACCTGTGCGCACCCGGCCCTGGCCGCGCAGGACCGTGGCGCCCTCACGCTGCGGTTCCTGGCCGGCCTCACCACGGCCGAGGTCGCGCGGGCCTTCCTGGTGCCGACCGCCACCATGGCCCAGCGACTCGTCCGGGCCAAGCGGAAGATCCGCGACGCACGCATCCCGTTCCGGGTGCCGGGCCCCGACGAGTTGCCCGGTCGTCTGCCCACCGTGCTCCAGGCCGTCTACTCGGTCTTCACCGAGGGGTACGCGGCCAGCTCCGGCCCGGATCTGCAACGGATCGACCTGGCCGAGGAGGCCATCCGGCTGGGCCGGATCCTGCGCCGGCTGCTGCCCGCCGAGCGGGAGGTCGCCGGGCTGCTCGGCCTGATGTTGCTGGTCCACGCCCGACGCGACGCGCGTACCGGACCGGACGGCACCATGATCCTCCTCGACGACCAGGATCGCGGACGCTGGGACCGTCAGATGATCGAGGAGGGGTGCGGCCTGGTGGTGGTTTCGCTGACCGGCCGAGCGCCCGGCCCGTACGGCCTGCAGGCCGCCATCGCCGCGCTGCACGACGAGGCCGCCGACGTGGCCAGCACCGACTGGCCGCAGGTGGTGGCGCTCTACGACGTGCTGCTCGGCCTGGTGCCCTCACCGATCGTCGCGCTCAACCGGGCCGCCGCGGTGGCCATGCGGGACGGGCCGGAGGCCGGGCTCGCGCTGCTCGACGGGTTGGCCGACGATCCGCGCCTGCGCGGCCATCATCCCTATCCGGCGGCGCGGGCCGACCTGCTGCGCAGGCTCGGACGGTACGACGAGGCCGCGGCCGCGTACCGCAGCGCGTTGACGCTTGTCGGCACCGAACCGGAGCGCGCGTACCTGCTCGAACAGCTGAAGACCGTCACGGGCGAGTGAGCTGTACCCTTCCCCGGGTGAGTCTGCCTCTGCCTCCCGGCCCGTTCGCCGCGTACCTGTTCGACTGCGACGGCACCATCGTCGACTCGATGCCGCTGCACTACCTGGCCTGGCAGCAGGCCCTGCAGGAGTGGGGCTGCGAGTTCCCGGAGGACCTCTTCTACGCCTGGGGCGGCCGGCCCACCGCCGACATCATCGTCGCCCTGAACGAGCAGCAGGGTCTGGCCATGCCGGTGGCGACAGTCGTCGAACGCCGGGAGAGCTACTACCAGGAGTTGCTGCCGCAGCTCGCCGCCGTGCCCGAGGTGCTGGCGCACATCCACGACGCGCACCGGCGGGTCCCGTTCGCCGTCGTCTCCGGCAGCACCCGCGCGTCGGTCACCGCTTCCCTGGACGCGCTCGGCCTGCTGGACCGGTTCGACGTGCTGGTCTGCGCCGACGACTACACCCGGGCCAAGCCCGACCCGCAGGCGTTCCTGCTCGCGGCGGAGCAGCTCGGCGTAACGCCGGAGTCCTGCCTGGTCTTCGAGGACACCGACCTGGGCATCCAGGCCGCGACGGCGGCCGGCATGGCTTCGGTACGCGTGCCGCAACAGCGCACGCCCTGACGTCTCAGGCGACCGTCAGCAGGAGCTTGCCGGCGTAGGACGTCTGTAGGCGCTTGTGCGCATCCCGCACCTTGCCCAGCGGGAACTTCTCCGCGACGTGCACCACGAACGGCCCGGCCTCGATGAGTTCGTTGAGGCGCTGCAACTGTCGAGGGTTCGATTCGCCGTCGTACGCGCGGACCGTGACGCCCGGCCGTTCCTGCGGCTCCGGCTGCACCCCGTGGGCGTACGCGACCACCCCGCCGTCGGCCAGCGCCTCGGTGAGCCGGTCCAGCGTTCCGCCGCCGGCCATCGCCAGGATGGCGTTCACTCCGCCCGGCGCGGCATCCCGGATCGTGGCCAGCACGTCGGTCATGTCGCCGTGGCCGTCGAGGGACACGTCGGCTCCGAGCCGGGTCACCAGCGCGACGCCGTCCGCCCCGGATGCCACAGCGATCACGTTCAGCCCCTGCCGCTTCGCCAACTGCACGGCCAGGTGGCCCTGACCACCGCTCGCACCGAAGATCAGCAGCCAGGCGCCGGCCGACAGGCTGATCGCGTCGAGCCCGGCCAACGCGGTCAGCGCGTCGGTGGGCATGGCGCCGGCATGCTCGGCTGGCACACCGTCGGGCACCTTCGCCGCGTACTCCGCCTTGACCGACGCGTACTCGGCGTAGAAGCCGCCCTTCGGGCGGGCCGTGGCGGAGACGTAGACCAGGTCGCCCACCTTCAGGCTGGTCACCTTGCTGCCGGCAGCGATGACCGTTCCGGCGCCGTCGGAGCCGGGCACGATCGGCAGCGCCGAACCCTCCGGCACCAGCACGCCCTGCCGCTCGTACGCGTCCCACACCCCGACACCCGCGCTCAAGACCTTGATCAGCACCTCGTCGTCGGCGACCTGCGGGATCGGCAGCTTCCGCAGGGTGATCACCTCCGGGCCGCCGAACTCGTCCAAGGCCGCGGCCTGCATCCGCTCTGGCACATCCCCGTCAACCATGTGGATTCCCTCTCCGTGCCGGCGTCACCGTCGCAGCATGCCGGCTGGGGGACAGTCGTGGCCCGGAGCTGAGCGTCGTTCACCCACAAGGACGAACGCCCAGGCTCGGCAGGCGTAGCCGGGGCGGGCACGGGAATGTCCGCGTACCGCGCCGGGGCGCGTCGCACTGGCCGCTGGACCGACGGAAGGGGCATCGTGCACGCTCCGTCGACGCGGGCCACGGCCTGGCTCCTGGTGGCACTCGCCGCGGCCTCCGGCTGCATCGACGTGATCTGTCTGACCAAGCTCAACGGCTACTTCGCCAGCGTGATCACCGGCAACCTCGTGCACTTCGGCCACGCGCTCGCCACGGCAGACACCCGCTCGCTCGCGGGGGCGGTGGTGGCGGTCGGCGGGTACGCGGTGGGCGTGGCCGGTGCCACCGTGCCGTTGCGCCACACCCCGCCGGGTTGGAACCGCCGTACCGCTGTGGTGACGTCGGTCGAGGCGGTGCTGCTGCTCGGCTTCACCGTGGGCTGGTTGGCCTGCTCGGCACGTCCCGGGTACGGCTTCGGGCTCGTGCTGCTGGCGATGGCGGCCGTGTCGAGCGGCATCCAGAGCGTGATCACCGTGGCCGCCGGCGTACGGGGTGCGTCGACCACCTACCTGACCGGCTCGCTCACCGAGTTGGTCAGGCGTCGCGTCGTCGACCCGCACCGGTTCGCCGACGTGGGTGGCGTCGGCCGACTGGCGGGGCTGGTGGTGGGCGCCGTGCTCGGCACTGTGGTGCTGCGTACGGCCCCGACCTGGGCATCCGTGCCGGCGGCGGTGCTGGTGGTCGCTGTGATCGCGATCGCGATCGGCCTGACCCACCGCGCGGGAACCGCCGCCGGCCGAAGCCAGCCGAGTTGACCGGAGCCGCGATCAGGAGGTCTGCGGCTCCGGGCCACGAAGCGCCTGCTCGACGGCGTCGCGTACGCGGGCGTCCTCGCGTGCCTTGCTCTGCGCCCGGTTGCGGCGCCGGTACAGGTACGCCCCGACGAGCACGGCGATCAGCACGACGATCACCAGCACCAGCATCCAGGGCAGGGCCCAGCCGTGCGCGGTGACCTGGACCGGCTTGAGCGAGGTGGTGGAGCCCGAGGCGTCGGTGAGCAGGGGTGTCACTGTCGCGATCGCGGCCAGCGAGATGGCGGGAGCCACCCCGCGTACGGGCACCGTCACGTTCCAGCTCTCGCCCGGAAGCAGCTCCGGCGGCGCGGCGACGTCCTCCGCCCGCACCCGCAGCAGGCCGAACGGGCCCGAGACGGTCACCGCCTGCTTACCGGACAGGGCCGCGTTGCCGACGTTGTGGACCTTGTAGGTGATGGTGGCGTCACCCTTGCTGAACGGGTTGGTCGGTCCGGCGTACGTCACGTGCAGGTTCTCGATCGCGAGGTTCGGCTTCAGCTCGCCGCCCACCCGCAACTTGATCCGGATGCCGAGGCGCCGGTCGACGTTGATCCCCTCAGCCTGGTCGGCCTGGGTCAGCGTGGTCAGGATGCCACCGACGTAGTCCCCGGGCGTGGCGTTCTCCGGGACGCTGACCTTGAACGGAACCGGGGCGGTCTTTCCGGGCTGGATCACGACGCTGCCGGCGTTCGGCTTCACCCAGGCGCCGATCGCGACGGACTTCTTGTCCTTGGTGAGCAGGTCGAGCTGGCCGGCGTCGGTGGTGAAGCCGTCGGCCGCGTACACGGAGAGGGTCAGCGGCGCCGGGCCGCGGTTGGCCACGACCATGGCGTCCTCGACAGCGCCACCCGGGTTGACGTTGTAGCTGTAGCTGGACCGGGCTTCGCCGTAGCCGTTGGAGGCCGTCCGGACCGTCCAGGCGACGTTACCGTCCGCGGCCAGGGCGGGACCGGCACCGACGCCGACGGCCGCGACGACGGCGAGCAGTGACAGTTCTGTCGCACGGAGGCGTGCGGCGGTCGTGGTCTTCCAGCGAGTTACGGACGGTTGCATCTCAAGTCCTTGTGGTGATCTTGATAGTGGGTGAACCGGTGGCGGGGTAGGCCCCGAAGGTGCCTACCCCGCCCAATGGAACAGTCCGGTCAGCTGCTCAGAGCAGTGATCGTGAGGGTGGTGCGGTAGCTACCCTTCGCGATGCTGTCCGGGATCTTCAGGTCCAGGTCAGCGCCGAGCTTGGCGCCGCCGCGCGGGTGACCCTGCGCGGCCGCGGCGAGCGCGCTGGAGACCGAGAGGCCCTTGCCCTGGTCGTCGAGCGACGACAGGACCGGGGCACCGGCCTCGGCGCCCGCGCCGGCGTCGAGCACGTACGGGTTCCAGCCGAGGTAGGAGCCGGAGAACTTCTTGTCGGCGTCCTGGAAGTCGCCGACGTTGGCCGAGATCGACCACGGGGCGAGCGACCGGCGGCTGTCCGACACGAGGATCGGGTTGATCTTGCCGTTGGCCTGGAAGTAGGTGCCGTTGCGCTCCTGCGCGGTACCCAGGTCGACCAGACCGTTGTAGCCGTCGATCGTCCAGCCGAACTCGCCCGGAGCCGGGTTCGGCACGTTGACCTGGATGGCCTGACCGTCACCGTGGAACGGGTGCACCGTCACCTTGTCGGTGATTGAGCCGACCGGCTGACCATCCGGGGTGTTGACGCAGGAGAGGCCCTTCTCGACGGCCGCGTTCGGCGCCGCGCAGGTGCCGCTGCGAACGTTGGCCAGGACCAGCTTGTCGCCGCGCACCTGCACCTTGACGTAGCTGCGGACGTGCTCCTGGTTCTGCGACGAGTTGTACCAGTACTTGTTCGGGTCGAGCGGGTCCGGGCCGTTGCCGCGGATGCCCGTCCCGGTGCTGTCCGGCTTCTTGATGTCGTAGTACTTCGAGCCGGAGGCCGAGTTGGCAGTCACGTAGATGACGCCGCCCGGGCCGGGGAAAACCTCGGCGGCACCCGGCTGCTCGGCCGGGTTCTCCTTCTGACCGTTCTTGATCGAGTAGCTACGGGAGTAGCTGTGGTCGTGCCCCTGCAGCACCATGTCGACGCCGAGGTTGGAGAACGCGGTGGTGAAGTCCTCCCGCCGCTGCTTGTTGTCGGTGTCGGTCGCGTGGCTGGCCGGCGAGTAGATCGAGTGGTGGTAGACAAGCACCTTCCACTTGGCCTCGGAGCCGTGCTTGTTGATGACGTCGGTGACGTACGCGACGTGCGCCGCGTCGCCGCCGGCGGAGCCGTCCGCCGGGTTGGCGTAGCTGTTGCTGTTCAGGTCGATGAACAGCACATCCTTGTGGATGAACCAGTAGTCGCCGCCGGACCGGGTCGCCTGGTCCCCGTTGTAGTACTGGGCCGAGCGGTCGGTGTTCGGGGTGAAGTGGTGCTGCTCGTAGGACTTGCCGCCGACGTCGTGGTTACCGATGGTGGCGACGAGGGGGACCTGACGCAGCTGGTCGGGGGCCAGGAACGAGGTCCACTGACCCTCGTCGTTGGCGCTCTCGACGTGGTCGCCGGCGGACACCAGCAGCTCGGCGTTCGGGTTGGCCGCGGTGGCGACCTTCAGGGTGTCCTCCCAGCCGGCCTGGTCCTTCAGCCGGTCACCGGAGGAGCCGATCTGCGGGTCGCCGAAGAACAGGAAGTCGTAGTCGCCCTCGAAGTCCTGCGTCTTGAAGGCGTACGCCGGGGACCAGCTGCCCTCGGCGCCGACCCGGTACGAGTACGCCGTGTTCTCGCGCAGGTTGCTGATCGTGGCGTGCCGGTTGAACCCGGTGGTGGAGGTGTTCGCCGCACCAACGGCGTCGAAGCTGACGGCGCCGGCCGGGAACTCGCCGTTGACGATCTCGGCGGTCGGGGCGAGCTGGATCTTCTGCGCGGTGTCGGCGGAGGAGTACCAGCTCACGATGCGCTGGGTCTCGTTGGCGCCGACGCCGAGGACCACACCGGTGATCGTGGTGGACTCGGCCGCGCTCGCGGTGGCCATCAGGCCGCTGCCGAGGGCCGCGCCCAAACCGAGGAACCCGGCTGCGACCCCGGCGACCAGGCGCCGCCGCACGAGCGCGGAGGCCCGTGTCGAGGTGCTCAATGTCATCGACATTGTTCCCTTTTCAAATAGAGAAATGGATTGTGCCTTCACCCGACGCTGGGGAAGCAATTCCACGCTTTCGCCGCCCGATGAACCAACCGTGAACGTGATCTTGCGAAAGACTGCACTTCACGAACTACTTAGCCCTACTCATGATCCGGAAATGCGCTGCACAAACCAGATCAACCCCATAATGGACACGCCCGCAGAAACAGCCCCGGTCGCCCAGAGGCCGGCTTTCGGCGCACGACGGCGCAGCACGAACAGCAGCGGGAAGATGATCGCGATAACCGTCAACTGAACGACCTCGATGCCGATGTTGAACACCAGCAGCGACCACAGCAGGGTCCACGACCACGCCTCGTCGATGCCCAGCGCGCCCGCGAAGCCCAGGCCGTGCACGAGGCCGAAGCAGAACACCACACCGAGGCGGATCCAGCCGGCCCGGTCGAGGCTGAAGTGCCCGCGCCCGGCCGTCTCCAGGTCGGTCGCGTGCTCGCCGCGCCGCCAGATCCCCCACAGGTGCCAGCCGGCGACCACCGCGATCGACAACGCGATGATCGGTTCCACGATCGCCCCGGGCACCTCGACCAGGCCGAGCGCGGCGAGCATGAACGTCACCGAGTGCGCCAGGGTGAAGCTGGTGGCCGCGAGCACGATTTCCCGAAGCCGCCGCGACCCGGCGATGAGCGCCAGCAGGAACAGGATGTGGTCGATCCCGGTCAGCAGATGCTCGGCACCCAGGAGAAAGAACTCGCCGAACCGCTCGTACCAGGCCTGCGCGGTCGAGAAGGACGGGTTGGCGGCGTCGAGCGCCGCGCTGCCCGAACGGCCGTCGATCTCGTAGGTGACGATCGTCTTCGTGCCCTTGACGTACCCCTCGCCGTCCGGGAAGAGGCCGCTGCGCACCACGTGCTCGTCGGCCCGCTCGGGGCAGGTCCAGTCGAGCAGCAGGTCCGCGTACGGCACGCCCTCGCGCTCGCCGATCGTCGCGTCACCCACCTGGGTCGGCCGGCAGGCCGCACCCCGGGAACTCACCGAGAACCGGTCGGAGACGTACCCGAGGACCGCCGCCGCGTGACTCTTCAGTGCGGCGGCCTGGGCAGCGGTGTCGCCCGCCTCGAACGCGGCGGTTCCCGCCTGGAAGAGCGGGTCGTCGTCACCGGCATCCGCGGCGGAAACGACGAGGAGGTCGTATTCGAGCTCCACCCCGGTCCGAATGTGACCCTCATCTCCCGCTGCAATTTTCGTGTACACAGTCGACGAGAAGCCGTGCGCGGAGGCCGCCTCGGAACCCAGAAACGGAACAACCGCTGCGGCGAAACCGACAGCGGCGACGATAACGGTACGGCGGATGCGGCCTGACATTCGACTCCCTTGGTTGGCCAGTGCACGTTGCATGGCGTGGGTGAACACCAACCCGCACACCGGCGAACCGCCGGAGAACAAAGTCCTCGAACGGCCGCCCACCGATTACCGGTGACTGGAACTGAGATAGGAATACGAAGAAGTACGCGCACTTTCCGCCACCATCCGGAGGACGATCACCTTGCGCCCCCCGCTTCGGGCCGTTGCCCTGCTGGCCGCGACCGCCGCGCTGGTCACCGCCTGCAACTCCAGCGACGACTGGTCCGAGCCACGTCCGGCGCCCAGCGCCATCGGCACGCTCGGCCCGGGGTTCGTCGACCCCTCCACGAAGCCCGCGCCCGAGGCGACCATCACGCCGCAGCCGGGCTCGTGGGCCGACGTCCACCCGCCGAAGGACTACCGGGTCGTCCTGCTGACCAGCGGTGCGGACAACCCGACCAAGGCCCTCGTGACGGCGGTCAAGGAGTGGGCCGACGACGAGCACGTCGACCTCAGGACGATCGTCGTCGGCAACGCGCACGACGCCGTTCCCAGCATCGCCAAGGCGATGGAGATGGGCCCGGACCTCATCGTCAGCGCGGGCAACGACCTCATCGACGGGCTCGCGCTGGTCACGCCCAACCACCTGGACGAGAAGTTCCTCGTGGTGGGCGCGGAACTGGCGGAGCCCACCCACAACGTGACAGCTGTCGACTGGGACGGCGCGTCGTTCCGCGGTGAGGGGCTCGGCATGTCCTCGACGTACGACCCGAACTCGTTCACCGCGGACCGCTGCGCGGCGGCCGTCCGGGCGGGCGTGGCCGCCGTCCTCAACGACCTGACCGGGATCGTGGTCTGGCTCTGACGCGCAGGCCCGCACGGCCCGGCGCGGAGGCTTGCGACCTCCGCACCGGGCCGGAGAGTCACGCGGCCGAGCAGGTGGGGACCATCCCCGCACCGGTGCCGGTGCCCTGGTAGCCGAACTCGGTCGACTGCCCGGCTGCGACGGCGCCGTTGTAGGCCACGTTGGTGAACCGGACCGTGCCGGTGTCGCCGCTCCGGTTGGCGCTCCAGACGCTTGTGATGCCGGCACCCGCCGGCAGTGTCATGGTGACCGTCCAGCCAGTCACCGGTGCGGCGCCGGCGGTCACCCGCACCGTGGCGACGAAGCCACCCGTCCACTGGTTGACCGACACCGCCGCCGCACAGCCAGCACCGCCCGGTGGCGGGGTGGTGGGCGGGGGCGTGGTCGGAGGCGGCGTGGTCGGGGGCGGCGTGGTCGGGGGCGGCGTGGTGGGCGGCGGCGTGGTGGGCGGCGGCGTGGTGGGCGGCGGCGTGGTCGGGCCGTCAGACAGGACCGGCGTCGGCCAGTCCCGCCAGTCGGCCAACCGGCCGAGCGCCCTGCTGGAAATCCGGATCACACCCGGCTCGTTGCCCGTCTTCAGCAGGAACTTCCGGATGTTGTTCTGCAACGGGGTACGCCACTCCGAGCGGTTGGCGCAGTGGCTCCCGTCCTGCACGTCGGACCAGTAGGTGATGTTGTCACCGGCGCCGAGCGCCTTGTAGACCTCCGCACCGCCCAGGGCCGCCACGCTCGCCGATCGGGGTCCGAGGTTGGCGATGTGCGGGTTGTCCATGATGAACAGTCCGCGTGGCGCCACCATGGCGACCATCTCGTGCGTGTCCACCGGGAGCCGGTTCGGGCTGCTGGTGAAGGAGCCGAACGCGTCGCCCAACCAGGGCTGCTCCCCGTACGCGCTGCTCAGGCTCTGCGCGCCCTCGCCGGGAATGCCGCGGAAGATGGGGACGCCCGCGCTGCCCGACTCGATCGGCATGGTCAGGGCGATGCGCTGGTCGAACACACCGATCGCGAAGGCGCCCTTGCCGTAACGGGAGCAACCGGTGACGCCCATCGCGTCCGCCTTGAGGATCCTGCCGTCGGACTGCTCGATGACGTCGATGATCCGGCTCACGCCCCAGCCCCAGGCAGCGAGCAGTCCCGTGCTGCTCGACGAGCCGTAGATGCTGTAGAACGCGCCCTGCTTGTTGTTCCGAGGAGTGCCCTCGCGCCCGACAGCCAACGGGTCGTAGCTGATCACGGCAGCGCCGGCGGCCTTGATGGTGGCCGTGTCCGCGCCGAACCCGCCGACGACCACGACGGCCGGGAAGGGACCGGTGCCGCTGGGCAGCTCGACCCGCGCCGAGAAGCTGGAACTCCTGCCGCTGTGTGACACGTTGACTGTGACGTTGCTGTTGGACACCGTCCCCGTGACGGTCGCGGGCTTGGCGGGCTTGTCGCCGAAGACGAACTTCTCCGCCAACTCCTTGATCTCGGCCCGGCGACAGCGCCAGTCGGACTTCGAGGTGATGGTTTGGCCGTTCAGCTTCTTGAAGGGGTCGGGAAGCTTGGCGTTGGTGGGCAGCGAGCCCAGGTCCGGCAGACCGGACACCACGCAGTCGGCGCCTTCGTCCTCCACTGCCGCGGCCAGCGGGCCCACGGCGGCTTGGGCGTTAATGGTTCGTGTTGCTACCGATACCGATCCGGCGACCGTGAGCGCTGCTACCGCAAGCGCGACGACCACCGAACGGGTCCTAGAGCGGCCCGAGCTGATGATCACGGGGCTCTCCTTCCGAGTGGTAATGGAAAGGAAGGAACGAGACGTAATCGAAGATCACGAATGCCAGCCAGGTAAAGCTTGGGCGCTTCGATCGTCAGGTGTCAATATTTTGCCGAAACTTTCGACACCTCCCGCCCCCTCAGGCGAGTCTTCGACCCCCGCCGCCGGGCATCTCCGCCTGCAGGAGCGCGGGTGGGAGCACGGGTCGCCCCGCACCAGGTATCGGAAAGGTTTCGACAATCAACGCGGGGCAGGCCCGCGATCCTGGAACTCGTACGTGGTGGTGAGTCCCTCGGGCAGGTCGGGGACCAGGGCGTTGGTGCCGTCGACCACCTGGACGTAACGCTTGCCCTGGAAGATCGAGTAGCTGCCGTCGGGAACCTGATCGATCCGGAAGAGCTGCGTCGAGGCGGCGGCATCACATGCCCGTCCGCGTACGCTGCCCGGCGCGGCGTCGTGCACGGCGGTCATGCAGATCGCGTTGGCACCGGACGCCAGGAGGATGCGGTACCTGTCGCCCTCGGGGCGCAGCACCCACAGCGCCCGGTCATCGATGCCCTGTTCGGTGGTGGCCCGCACCTGGTCGCCGTCGCTGTCGATCGCCAACGTGGCTCCACGCATGCCGGGCAGCACGATCTGGACCTGCCGCCGGCCGCCGAGGATCTCCTGCGGTCCCGCCGGGGCGGTCGCGGACGGGACCACGGGCGGCGCGACCTGGGTGGCCGGGCCGACGTCCGGCGTCTCGACGGTGTTCCGCGGCTGCAACAGGGTGGTGCCAGCGGCGATGGTCACCACGGCCAGCCCCGCCGCGCCGACGGCCGCCCGGCGCCGCCGACGCCTGTCGCTGCGGTGCCGCAACGTCTGCGCCCCCGGCAGCGTGGCGACTCGCCGGACCTCGTCCACGATCGCGGTGAGATCGTCGCGCGGATCAGCCATGGGAGGTCTCCTCCTGGTGCGCATCGGTCAGCAACCCGGCCATCGCTCTCCGACCACGGGCGAGGTACGTCTTCACGGTCCCGACGGGAGCCTGCATCTCGGCCGCCACCTCCGCGACGCTGAGATCGTTGAGGTGGTGCAGCACGACGGCCCGCCGCTCGTTGGCGCTCAGCCGTTGCAGCGCCTGCAACAGTGCGACGTGGTCCTCGTTCAGTCCGGGCACGCCCTGGTCGACAGCGGCCCGGCGGTGTGCGCGTACCCGGTTGAATGCCTTGCGCCAACTGCTCACCGCGATCCGGGAGGCCACCCGGCGGACCCACGCCTCCGGACTGTCCGTCTCCCGCACCGTCCGCCACCGCTGCCAGGCCCGCATGAACGCCTCGGCGACGGCGTCCTCGGCCTCGGCACGGTTGCCGGTGAGCGCGTACACGTGACCCACGACCCGACCCGCGCAGGCCGCGTAGAGGGCGTCGAACTCTTCGGCGTCACGCATCCGACAGGTGCCCTCCCATGCCTCGTCCCCTGGTCACCGCCGCATGGAACTCGCCCGGGTGGACCTGTCGCGTCGGCGCGGGGCGGGATTGTGGCCTCTGTCACACCGGAGTGATCAACCTGACGACCTGGCCAGGCGTCATCGTGCCGACCCGGGAGACGCCCGTGGCGGAGAGGACGATGTGCGACGACGGCAACGACGCGCCCTGACAGCCGGCGTACTCGCGACCGCGCTGGTTGCGGCGGGCCTGACCGCCCAACCGGCGAACGCGCAGGAGAGCCCGGCGGCCACCGCTCCCGGCGCCACCGGAACGTTCACCCTGATCACCGGGGACCGGGTCTCGCTGGACGCGGCGGGTCGCCCGCAGATCCAGCGCGGGCCGGGTCGGGCCGCCATGCGGTTCGTGAGCAGCCGGGAGGACGGTCACCAGTACGTCGTCCCGGTGGACGCGATGCCACTGGTGCGGGACGGGCGGCTCGACCGGCGCCTGTTCGACCTCACCACGCTCGGCGAGTTCGGCTACGACGACCGGGCGGCCGAGCTGCCGCTGCTTGTCGCGTACCCCGAGAACATGGCGGCGCGGGCGCGGACCGCGACCACCGGGGGTGCCGGGCGGGTGCGGGCCGACCTCCCGGCCGCGCACGCGCTCGCGGTCCGGGCGGACCGCGACGACCGGGTGACGCTGTGGGCGTCGCTCACCCGGGGTACGCCGTCCGCGCGCACCCTCACCGCCGGGGTCACCCACATCTGGCTGGACGGCAAGCGCAAGGTCTCCCTCGATCGCAGCGTTCCGCAGATCGGTGCCCCGGCGGCCTGGCAGGCCGGTTTCGACGGCACCGGCGTGACCGTCGGTGTGCTGGACACCGGGATCGACGCCAGTCACCCCGACTTCGCCGGCCACCTCACCGAGGTCCGGGACTTCACCGGTGGCGACGACCCGAGCGACGCGGTCGGCCACGGCACCCACGTGGCGTCGACGATCGTCGGCAGCGGCGCCGCCTCCGGTGGCAGGTATCGCGGGGTCGCGCCGGGGGCGAAGCTGCTCGTCGGCAAGGTCTGCGCCACCACCGAATGCCAGGACTCGGACATCATCACCGGCATGCAGTGGCTCGCGCCGCAGGCCCCTGTGGTCAACCTGAGCGTGGGCGGCGACGACGCGCCCAGCCTGGATCCGCTGGAGACCGCGGTCCAGGAGCTGAGCCACAGGTACGGCACCCTCTTCGTGGTCGCGGCCGGCAACGAGGGGAAGCCGAAGTCGGTCTCCTCGCCGGCCTCCGCCGACGACGCACTCGCCGTCGCCGCCGTCGACGCCGACGACCAGCGGGCCTACTTCTCCAGCCGGGGCCCGCGCGTCGGCGACAACCACATCAAGCCCGAGATCAGCGCGCCGGGCGTCGACATCGTGGCCGCCGCCCCCGGCGGCGACTACGCCACCATGTCGGGTACGTCGATGGCGACCCCGCACGTGGCCGGCACCGCCGCGATCCTCGCCGGGCAGCACCCGGACTGGACCGGCCCGCAGCTCAAGGCCGCCCTGATGGACTCGGCCAAGCCGACCGGCGAGGACACCATCTACGAGCAGGGCGCCGGCCGGGTGGACATCGCCCGCGCGGTCGCCCAGCCGGTCGCCACCGACATCGCCGCCATCGACTTCCCGGTGCAGCGTTGGCCGCACGCCGACGACAGCCCGATCACCCAGGTCGTCGGCTACCGCAACACGGGCACCGCGCCGGTCACCCTGACGTTGGCCATCGCCCCGGCCCCGGCCGGCATGCTCACCGTCAGCCCGGCCACGCTCGTGGTGCCGGCCGGCGGCCGCGCCGAGGCGACGATCACTGTGGACACCCGGGTGGACACTCCGGACGGCGTCTACCAGGGGGCGCTGACCGCGACCGGCGCCGGCGACCTGCGGGTACGGACGCCCTTCGTGCTGAACCGTGAGATCGAGAGCTACGACGTACGGCTCAACCACACCGGGCGCGACGGCAAGCCGGCCACCGAGTACACGACAGTGGCGGCGAACCTGACCACCGGCGAGTTCAGCACCCTCGCCGCGACACCGGGCGGCGGCGTCCTGCGGCTGCCCAAGGGTCGGTACGCGTTGTACAGCACCATCCACGAGGGTGGCGTGTCGACCCTGCTCGCACAGCCGGTCCTGGACGTCCGCGGCCCGGTCACCGAGGCGGTCGACGCCCGTAGCGCCAAGCCTGTCGCGTTGACAGTGCCGCAGCACGACGCTGCGCCGATATCGATCAACGTGAGCGCCAACTGGGACGACGGCATGCGCTACCCGGGGGTCCAACTCAGCGGCGTGTCCTTCGCTGACGTCTTCTTCGGTCGGATCGGGCCCGCCGTCGCGGCACCCGAGTTCACCGCCACGCTGGGCGTCGGGCTCGCGCGACCGGGCAAGGACCGCACCTTCCGGAACAGCCCCTACACCTATGACCTGGCGTACGTCGGCACTGGCGACATGTTCACCGGCCTGACCAGGAAGCTGTCACCGAAGAACCTGGCCACGGTCAAGACGACCTACCGCAGCCAGTCCACGACGACGACGGCCACCCGGTTCCACCGCGCGTCGGCGCCCGGAGGCTCGGGCCCGATCGGGTCGAACACGCCTGTCGACCTGCCGTTCAAGGGCACCGAGTACTACAACACCGACGGCGGCATCGTCTGGACGTCCACGTTCGTCGAGGGCGACAACTCCACGACGCAGGATTCGACAGTTACGTCGGGGCGGACGTACACCCAGACCTGGAACGCGGCGCCGTTCGGGCCCACCGTGACCCAGGCCCCGACCCTGTCACCCCTGGGGTACGCGGGCCGCGACGGCGACACCATCTCGATCGCGTCGGTGCCCCTGTTCGGCGACGCGGCCGGTCGCCCCGCGAGCCGCGACGACCAGCCGGTGCGGTTCCGGCTGCTGCGCGACGGTAAGGAGATCGGCACCTCGGACAGCGCGTGGGCCGAGTTCGCGGTGCCCGCCGGGAAGGCCAGCTACCGCCTGGAGGCGTCCGCCACCCGAGGCGCCCCGGACACCCTGTCGACGTCGGTCTCGGTGGCCTGGACCTTCACCTCCGCGCACACGACGTCGCCGCAGCGGTTGCCCCTGACGACGGCTCGCCCGACACCCGTGCTCGACGACACCAACACGGCACGGACCGGCCGGATCATGGCAATCCCGGTGGCGTTGGACCGGCAGGCCGGCTCGAAGGCCGCGCCCAACCGCACGCTCGGGGTGTCGGCGTCGTTCGACGACGGCCGGACCTGGGTCGCGTTGCCGGTGCTCCGGAACGTCGCTCTCATCGTTCACCCGCGGCGGGCCGGATTCGTGTCGCTGCGACTGACGGCCACCGACACCGCCGGCAACACGGTCACGCAGACGATCCAGCGGGCCTATCGGATCGCCTGACGCCCGACCCGGGTCGGGGCGGCGGGCTGCCGGAGCCGCCGCCCCGACGCCCGTCCCCGCGCGGTGACCGAGGACACGGTGCACCGACTCCGCGGAGAGGGTGGAATCAGTGGTGTGAGCAGAGAAGGCACCGGCGAGTGACGTCGTGAGGTCCACCTTTTCGACAGGCGATCCGGGTTCGCCCAGCGCTGGCACGACGCCCGCGGCGAACGAACCGATACGGTCGACGGCCGCCCATCGGCAGCGCTGGGCGGTGGAGACCATGGCTGTCGCGCCCGACGACCGGGTGCTGGAGATCGGCTGCGGTCGGGGAGCTGCTGTCTCCCTGGTCGCCGACCAACTCACCACCGGCCGGATCGTCGCCATCGACCGCGCCGCGACGATGGTGCGACTCGCGACCCAACGGAACCTGAGCCACATCGACGCCGGCCGAGCCGAGATCCGGCGCGCCGGGTTCGAGTCCGCCGACCTTCCGACTGACCACTTCACCAAGATCTTCGCGGTGAACGTCAGCCTCTTCTGGTTGGGCGACGCGGCGCAGCAGATCGCTCGGATGCGCAGCCTGCTGGTGCCGGGAGGGCGGCTCTACGTCTTCGGCGAGCGACCCACCGATGCGCACGCCACCGCGAACCTCACCGCGGCCGAACTGCTGCTCGAAGCCCACGGTTTCGCCACGACCACATCGAGCGCCACTCGTGGTCAGGGCCGGGTGCTGACCTGTGTCACCGGCACGCCTGTCGAATGATCTCGGGCGTGACCACACCGGCGAAAATGAGCCGGGCGGGCTCGGCGTGACGCCGAGCCCGCCCGTTCCGGGTCAGTCGAGCTTGATCAAATCGTGTCAGCGCTGCAGGGTCAGCAGACCCGGCCGGTACGGCAGCAGGCCGTAGTCCACGCCGTCAGAGCTGGGGGAACGACCCTGGTACAGCAACTGCAGGTTGCAGGCGTCGACCGTCATGGTCTGGTCGGCGTTGGTGCGCAGCAGCTCACCGTGGCTGATGTCGTTGGTCCAGGTAGCACCACTGTTGATCTTGCCGGCGAACGGGTTGCTCTGGGACGCGGCCTGCGGCGTCCACGAACCGTTCAGGCTGGTGGCCGTGAACGAACGGAAGTAGCGGCCCGTCGAGCCGATCGCCTCGACGATCATGAGGTACTTGTTCAGGCCCTGCAGCTTGTAGACCTGAACGGCCTCGAACAGGTTGTTCGTCGTGTCGCTCATGATGGTCGTGTAGCTGCTGCCGAAGTTGCCCGGGAAGTTCCCGATCGGCATGCTGGCCCGGTAGATCTTGCCGTTGTCGCCGGCGAAGAAGAGGTACATGTTCGTACCGTCACCGATGACCGTCTGATCGATCGGACCGGTACCGGAGCCGGTGATGCTTCCGGTGAACAGCGGCTGCGCCGCGGACCAGCCGTTCGGGTTGGTGGGGTTGGTCGAGGTCCGGTAGGAGAACGCCGTGCCACCCCACTGGTAGGTGAGCACCCAGATGTTCTTCGGCGCGAAGTAGAAGAGCGACGGCGCGACAGTCCCGGAGTTCATCGTGTTCTGGCTGGCCGAGGCCATCTGCGAGTAGTTCGTGAAGAGGCTGAAGTTCATCGAGCCCCAGCTGCTCCCGAAGTCGTGCGTGGTGGCGTAGACCAGTTGCTGGCCGTTGTAGGGGGCGACGGTGAAGTCCTTCAGGGACACCCAACCCGACTTCGGGTTCGCCAACACCCCGGTGGAGGACCACCGGTACGTCGAGGGAAGGTCACACGTGCCACCCGGCGGCGGCGTCGTCGTCGGCGGCGGCGTGGTTCCGTCGACGCGGACGAACTGCCACTGCTGGTTGGTGCCGTTCCAGTCGTCGTACTGCACGATGTTTCCGCCGTCGGCGGTCGAGGCGCCCTGCACCTCCATCACCTTGTTGCTGTTCCGGTTGATCAACCGGACGTAGCCGCTGTCCGAGTCGGCCAGCCGGAACTGCTGGTTGGTGCCGTTGAGGTCACTCCACTGCACGATGCTGCCGCCGTTGGCGGTCGAGAAGCCCGACACGTCCAGCACCTTGCCGGACAGCCGCGACTTCACCCGGTAGTAGCCACCACCGGAGTCGACGAACTGCCACTGCTGCTGGTTGCCGTTGTTGCGGGCCCACTGGGTGATCCGGGCGCCGTCATTCGTGGCCAGGTTGTAGACGTCCAGGGCCTTGCCGCTGTTGCGGTTGACCAACACGTACCACGCGTTCGTGTCGACCGACGCCGCGGCGGCGGGTGACGACACCACCGCTACGGCGGCGCCACCGACCATCAGAGCCGCCGCGCTGGCGGCGACAAGGCGGGGCAACCACCAACGTCGCCGTCGCGACGGCGTTGCGATCGATGGAGACCTATCGAGGGCAGACATGATCCTCCTCCAGTGACCAAGAGCCGAACGGCCTGCCCGAGGGTGGGCGTACCGCGACGCGTGGCCGAGCGCGCAGGCGTCAGAAAGTTAGCGTTAACAAGACGCCGGCGCGCTGTAGCGCACGCCTGATTCGAGATCGACGAGGCAGGGCTTGCCCGGAAAGCCAAGGTGTCGTCGTCCTTAGGCATCGACTGTGAGCGATAACATGCCGTTCGTCAAGACGTAACGTGCTGGGAACATCAGTCGCTAACGGGCCGCGGATCTTGGCGCCGGGCGTCTTCAACCGACTTCCCGCAGGCATCGCCCCGGATCCCCGGCGCAGACCACAGTTGCGCCCTTGAGGAGGCACCGCGCGCGCGTTAACATCGACGTTTGCGCATTGCTCTCGGTGCCGACGAACTCAGCCCGGCGCGTCCACCGAGTGAAGCGCCGTCGATGTCAACAGCCGATCCCTCGGACCACTTCCGTCGCCTTCAGGCGACGGGGTACGCCCGAGTCAGACCGCGCCTCGGTCGACCAGGCTGAACGTGGTGTCGAGCGGGGCGTCGCCGAGAAACTCGACGAAGATCTCCTTCTTGGTCGGGCTCCACTGCACCGGGCCGTGCTCCTCGTTGATGATGGAGTAGGAGGCGCGCCCCTTGTCGTCCCTGCCCTCACGGAAGATCGTGAACAGGGTTGCCTTGGTGGGCCGACAGCCGGCTCCCACCAGCGACTTGTACCCCTCTGAATCGACCTTGACCCCAAGGCACGGTCGGTGGGCGATCTCCGGGTTGGTGGACTTGATCATGTAGTCGACACCTACCGGTTCGAGCACGAAGAGGGCATCCTTGCCGGTTCCGTTCCCGACCTTGACTTCACCGTGCGACGGCAGCGACAGGTCACCGTCGATCTCCACCACGTGCAGCAGGAATCGCCGCTGACCGGCCAGCATGCCCTGGGTCGGGTCCACGCTTGCCGACGGTGACGCGGTCGGCTTACCCGATGCGGGCGTGGACGCGGTGACCGGCGGCCCGCTCGTCACCGGGCTACCACTCGGCGTCGAGCCGGCCGGGTCCGGTTTGGACTGCCCGCGCAGCAGTTGCGGGCCGAACAGGAAAGCGGGCACCAGCACCGCGATCACCGCAGCCGTCGCCCCCAGTGCGGTGAGCCATCCCCGCCTGCGGGAGGCCACCCGACCGGCCGTGGCCAGACCCGGTGACATCGACGGCTGGCCCTGGCCATCACCACCGGCGGCGGGCGACGCACTCGCCGTCGGCATTGCGCCCAGGAGTTGGGCCGGCCCGCCGGCAGCCCCCGGAGTCGCTGCGGTCAACAACGCGTCGAGCAACTCCCGAGCGGTGGGCCGAGCAGCGGGATCCTTCTCCAACGTCCGGGAGACCAACTCCCGCAACGGCCCGCCGAGCCCGGTCAGGTCCGGCGGTTGAGTCAGGATCCGCATCGCGGTGGCGGTAGCGGAATCACCCCCGAACGGGCTGCGGCCGGTCGCGGCGTGGGCGACCAGGGCACCCCAGGCGAAAATGTCCGCGGCCGGGCCCACCGGACGGCCGGACGTCGTATCGAACCGCTCCGGAGCCATGTACGAGACGGTCCCGACCATGTGATTGGTCCGGGTGTGCTGGCTCGTCGCCTCGAACGCGCGGGCGATGCCGAAGTCGATGACCTTGATCCCACCCGGTGCGACCAGGACGTTCGCCGGCTTCAGATCACGGTGGATCACCCCGGCCCCGTGGATGGCAGTGAGCGCGGTGGCCACCCCGACCGCGATGCTGTGCAGTTGCGCCGCCCCCAGCGGCCCCTGTTCCCGGACCACCTGGGCCAGACTGGGGCCCTCGACGTACTCCACCACCAGGTACGGCGGGTCATGGTCCGGGTCCGCGTCCAGGACCTCGGCCGTGCAGAACGGCGGAACCTGGCGGGCGCGGTTCACCTCACTACGGAACCGCCCCCGGAACTCCTCGTCGTGCGAGAGCTCCGGACGGACGACCTTGACCGCCACCCGCCGCCCCTGCGGCGAGCGGGCCAGGAAAACAGTGCCCATGCCGCCATCGCCGAGCCGGTCGAGCACCTCGTACCCACCGAGGCGTGCCGGGTCACCGGGACGCAACCTGACGCTCACGCCGCGATCACCGCGCGAACCGTTCCGCCTATCACCCGTTCCCCTTAGGTCACTCCGATGCCGGCCGCAGCCTATCGTCTGCTCACCGAGCCCCGTCGATGCCGTCCACGAGTGGGGCCACGACCGGAGCTTCGGACAGGTTCCACCACGCCGCGCTGCCGGCCAGCTCGGGCCCGGTGGTCGGATCATCTGCGATCCGACCACCCGGCGCGACCGCACGAGCTATCGGCGGCTCCACTGCTGGTTGGCCTGGCCTGTGCAGGTCCAGAGAACGAGCTTCGTACCGTTGCCGGTGCCCACGTTGTAGGGGTCCAGGCAGAGGCCGGACTGCACACCGGTGATGGTGCCGTTGGCGTTGACGTTCCACTGCTGGTTCGTTCCGCCGTGGCAGTCGTAGATGGTGACCAGGGTGCCCGGGGAGGTGCCATAGCCTGCGGCGTCGAGGCACTTGTTGCCGTACACGGTCAGCGCCTTGCCGCTCGTGTAGGTCCACTGCTGATTGGTGCGGCCGTGACAGTCCCACAACTGCACCTGGGTGCCGTTGGTCGTCGAAGAGCCGGGGACGTCGACGCAACGACCGGACAGGGTGCCCACGATCGCGTTGGTCTGCCCACCACCGCTGCCCGGGTCGCCGATGCTGCCGGGCACCGACTGCAACGCGCTGTACCAGCGGGCAGCCATCTTGTCGTAGCCGCCGGACGTGGGGTGGACACCGTCGATCAGGTCGGCGGTGGTGAGGGCGCTGTGCATGTCGACCAGGCGTACCCGCTTGCCGGCGTTCACCTTGCTCTGCACGATGCCCGGGATCGCCGCGTTGAAGGTACGGGCGGCCGCCTCCTGGTTGCTGTTGGAGAGCGGGATGATCTGCGCGACGAACACTTCCGCGTTCGGCGCTGTGGTGGTGATCCGGTCGATCAGGGTGGAGAGCCGGTTCGGCGCGGTGCTCACGTTGTAGTTCTGCAGGATGTCGTTGGTGCCGATGTGCAGCAGGACGGTCTGCGGCCGTTGGGTGTTCAGCCAGCCGACGATGTTGGCGTCGATCTGGTCGATGCGCCAGCCGGGATGCCCCTGGTGGTCGTGGTCACCCAGGCTGGCAGGCCCGTTGAACTGCGACCCGACGAAGTCGACTGTGTATCGGCCGTTGACGAGGCGCTGCCAGAGCCCGATGCGGTACCCGCCCGGCACCTGGGTGCCCTCGGTGATGGAGTCGCCGAGAGGCATCACCCGCACCCCGCCGTTGGATTCCGCGTTGGCCGGACCCGTCGAGGTCAGCACCCCGGCGAGAACGACACCGAGTGCGGCGGTCGCCGCGAGCCATCTTGCCCTCGTACGCATAGATTTCTCCCCTGCGGTGGTAGTGCTGGCCGAGGAGTCAAGCCGTCGCGACCGCCGCGACATCGGCATGACGATGCCGTCGCAGCACTGGGACGGATTGTTAACGCTAACAGCGATTCTTGTAAATTCTTGTCGCTCGTCTGGTCTACGTCAAGCGACCGGGTAGGGGCAGATGAGCATGGTGATTCCGTCGGGACGGCAGTGGCACGCACCCCGAATGTAGGCTTTTTTCACCTAACACCGTTTATGCGAGTAACGCTCGACTACGTTCGCCTTGGTGGCGACAACCGATTTGTCGCCTTCTGCACCGACTGTGACGTGCGGAGCCATGGTGTACGGAGAAGGGCTAGGTAGCTCGATGTCCAACTATCTACACCCGAACATGAGCGAAGTAGCGGCAGGTCAGGCCCCTCTGCCGAAGAGGCGGCGGGCGCGCTGGCTCGTCGCCGGCGTGGCCGGGTTGGCCGGAGTGGTCGGCCTGGCCGCCTTCACCCCGGTGGGAGTGAGCGGGGCGCCCGGGAAGAGCGACGGCAACACCGGTACGCAGCTCCTCGCCGACGGCAGCCGGGGCGGCGGTGACGACCACGGAGGCCAGGACCCGGGCGGCCGCGACGGCAAGGACCACAAGAAGGACAACGACCATCGGGACAGCAGGGGCGACGACTTCCGGTCCGTACCCTGCAACGCCGACGAGCTGATCGCGGCGATCGTCCGCGCGAACGCCGGCTCCGGGGCGAAGCTCCGGCTCGCCGAGAAGTGCACCTACACGCTCACCAGGTCCGCACCCCAGCCACCGGTGCCCTTCGGTGCGGTCGGCCTGCCGATCATCACCCAGCAGGTCGTGATCGACGGGAACGGGTCCACAATCGTCCGCGCGGCCAACGCCACCCCGTTCCGGATCCTCGAAGTCGGAGCCGGCGGCGACCTGACGCTGCGGGACGCGACCATCAAGGGCGGCCAAGCCGACGGTGGGGTTGGCGCCGGCGGCGGTGGCATTCGGGTCGACATCGGCGGCAGGGCCACCATCGAGAACACCGACGTGGTCTACAACCACACCAACGGCCCGGGCGGTGGTATCGCCAACTTCGGCGTCACGAAGATCCTCGGCGGGAACGACCACGACAAGGACAAGAAGAAGGACGGCGGCAGCAACATCAGCAACAACAGCGCCCTGTTCGACGGCGGAGGCGTCCACAACAACGGCAACCTCACCGTGCAGAACACCCGGCTGAGCTACAACAACACGATCGGGGTCTTCAGCATCACGCCTATCGGCGGTGCGGGTGGCGGGCTGTCCAACAGCAGCGTCGCCGTCCTCGACAAGGTCCACCTGGACAACAACACCGCGGGCTTCCGCGGCGGTGGTATCCGCGGCGGCATCAACTCCACCACCGAGGCCAAGAACATCGAAGTCAACGACAACCGAGCCGGCAGCGAGGGCGGCGGAATCTTCACCGACGGCGTCTTCCAGCTCAAGCACGGCAAGATCCACCACAACGAAGCCGGCCAACGCGGCGGCGGTGTCTTCAACCAGATCGGCCAGTTCGTGGCCGAAGAGACCCGGATCAGCGAGAACATCGCCAGTACGAACAGCACCATCGAACACGGCGGCGGCCTTTACAACGGCAGCGGCACCGTCGTACTGCGGCGCAGCCACGTCGACCGGAACCGGGCCATCGGCTCCAGCTCCCAGGGCGGCGGCATCTACAACAACAGCACGCTCACCCTCACCGAAAGCAAGGTCACCGACAACATCTCCATCCTGGCACCCGGCGGGATCTTCAACGATGGCGGCCAGGTCACCGTGGACCAGAAGACGGCCATCAGCGGCAACCGGCCCACGAACTGCACACCCAGTTCGCCCCCGGTGCCCAACTGCTTCGGCTGATCATCCGATCGCCCCGGCACTCGGGTAGCAAGAGGTAGGCATCCGGTCCCGCACAGGTTCGATCAAGAAGATCGGACCTGCGGCGGGACCGGATGCCGTCCACCAGCGTCACCGTGATCGCGGTGGCGGTGTCGCGTTCGGTTCCTACTTCCAGTCGGGCAACTGCGGCAGAGGGCCAGCCGGCTCGACAGTGAGACCGTCGCCGTTCCCGCGCCCAATCAGCCACGCCAGGAGAACACTCGCCTCACCCCGGACCGTCCTGGTCGGTCGGGTGCCGAACTGGTGGGCCGTGTCCTCGTCCTCCCCCCGGACGACCAGTCGGAGGTCGGGAACCTCCGGTCGGTCCCGCAGGTCGTCGACAACACCGGGCAACTCGGCCTGGACGAACCATTCCGGCCACTCTCGCGGCCCGTATCCGGCGTCGAGGTCAACGTGATGGATCTCCAGTTCACGGAGCCGGCTGGGCACGACGTCGTTGACGCTGCGTTGCTCATCGCCGAGCCAACGGACGGTTCGCCCCCAGCAGTCGGCGGGATGGTCCGCGATGGCCGCGCGCAGTCGCTCGTCCGCGGCCCGGAAGTCCGCCGTGAGTTCCGAGAGGCTCCGGCGCGCCCACTGCTGGATCTCCCGGTCCCGGTAGGCCTCGTCCGGGTACTGGGGGATCGCCCGGCCGGTCCGAGCCGCTTCGAGGAGCCGAACCCGGGAGTCAGCACCTCTGCTGAGGTGGGCCAACACGTGCGCACGACTCCAGCCCGGCAGACGGGACGGGCCGCGCAGCTCATCCTCATCCAGCCGGTCGACCGTCGCCAGCACCCGGCTGCCGGCCTGGGTGACACGCGCCAACAGGCTGTTGAGGGAATCCGCGAAGGCGGGGGCGGGCATGACGCCACCATACTGAGTTGCCCAAGGGCGCGGCCGGACCGGTGCGTCCCGCGTGGTCATCGCCTATCAGGCGGAACGGCCCGGTCAGATCCCGTACCGGGCGCTCATCGTTCTCACTGCCTCATCCACAGCCTGCTCGATCGCGGACTGCCCGGGTGCCCAGTCGGGGAGCAGAAGCGTGGGCCAGAAGACGAAGTTGGAGATCATTCCGAGGAACTGAGTGGCGGCGAGGTCGGGGGCGTCGACCTTCGCGGATCCGGCGCTGTGCGCGGCGGCCAGATAACGGCTGACCGACTCGAAGTAGGGCATTTTTCCCTGGCTGAATTGAGCTTCCCCGAGCTCGGGAAAACGGGGCAGTTCCGCGATGACGATGCGGAACAGCGCGGTCATCCCAGGGCGGGTGAGCAGTTCCACGTACCGGTGACCGATCGTGGTCAAGCCGGTCTTCAGATCCTCGACCGACGGCTCCGGGCCACCGGAGTCCTCGACCTGCCATGACTCGGTCACGATCGCGTCGAAGAGCGCGCCCTTCGTCGGGAACTGCTTGAAGAGGGTGGCCTTCGAAACCCCGGCTACTTCGGCGATCTTGGCGAGCGAGGTTCCGTCGTAGCCGGAGGCCAGAAACAGGCCGGTGGCGGCCTTGAGGATGGCCGCGCGCTTCTCTTCGGCCACACGCCGGTGGTACGCCGAGGGTTCGGTGCTCATGGGCTCCAGTATGCCCGGTGGCGAGGTGAGTCACTTGACCCACCTCTACCCTGGCCCGTAGTCTTCGATGGCGAGGTGAGTCGGTCAGCTCACCAAGGACCCCCTCTTCAAAGGACGCGCCATGCCACGCTTCACCAACCAGACCGCCCTGATCACCGGCGGCACCGGAGGACTCGGCGAGAGCCACGTCCGGGCGTACCACGCCGAGGGCGCGAAGGTCGTCATCGGCAGCACGGCGGGAGGCCTGAGCAAGGCCACGGAACTGGCCGCGGAACTGGGCGAACGCGCCCTCGCGGTCCGGCTGGACGTCGCCCACGAGGACGACTGGGCGGCCGCCGTCGCCGCGGCAGAGCGGACCTTCGGCAGGGTGACGATCCTGGTGAACAACGCGGGCGTCCAGAATCCCGCCACCACGATCGAGTCCACCGACGTGGCCCTCTGGGACCGCACCCTCGCGATCAACGTGACCGGGCAGTTCCTCGGCATCAAGACCGTCACCCCGGCGATGCGGCGGGCCGGCGGTGGCGTGATCGTGAACATCGGCTCGACGATGGGGTACGGCGGCACTGCCCTCTACGCCTCATATGTCGCGAGCAAGTGGGCGATCCGGGGCTTGACGCTGAGCGCCGCGCTCGAGCTGGGCCGGGACAACATCCGGGTGAACGCCATCCACCCCGGGGTCGTCTCGACCAAACTGATCCACGAGCCGGCCGCACCCGGCGAGCGGCCGATCTCGGACTTCTACGACCCGGAGCCGTTCGCGATTCCGCGCCTGGGCGACCCTGCCGACATCAGCGCGGCGCTGCTCTACCTCACGTCGCCGGAGGCGTCGTTCGCGACCGGGACCGAACTGGTGCTCGACGGCGGCTTGCTGCTGGGCCCGGCGCTGCCGATCGGCGTCGCCTGATCATTGACCCCATACGGCGGGCACTGGAGCTCATTTCACTACTTCGGAAACGAACTCGCTCGGCGGCGGATCGAAAAGAGTCATGACGAGCGCAACTGTGCTGAGGAATGCGCTTCCAAGCGCTAGCACCAGCGAAGGGACAAACGCGGATGGCGGCGGGAGCCACCCGCCGAGGACCCAGGGTGTTGCGATGATAAAGAGCACAGCTACGCTCGACACGGCCTCATTTACCGCGAGCGCGATCGACAAGCGCGAGCTGCGGCTCCGTAGAATTCGAAATAAGGAATCGGCAGACGCAGCGACCAGCAGGGCGCCGAGCACAACGAACGCCAGCGTACCCCAGATCGGATCAAGATTGGCGAGCGCCAGTGGCACGACGAGCGGCAGCCCGGTCAACAGGAAAACGCCCCGCACCCCCGAGCGCACGTACCGGTCAGCCCCGGACTGGCGAGCGCGACGCTGCCCTGAGTCCAGATAAAAGAACACGCCCACGAGAAACGTGCCGAAAAGCGTGGCTGCGATTTCTGCGAGGCCGACCAGGAACTCCTCGTTGACTTCCCGCATCTCGATCAAGCTCCTTACGGCTCACCAACCTCAAGCGGTGCACCACCAGTGAACCTAGTCGGACATTTCACGTAGCGGGGGAGCGTTGTCGCCGTCGTACACCAAGCAGGCCGCCGAGACGCGGAGACGGTGTCGCGGATCTGCGCCGAGCACGGCACCGCATCGCGGGCCCTGACCGTCTGGCAGGACGAGTGCGGACCTGGCCCAGACGCGCACCCGTTCGCGCCACCTTGCTACGACGAACGGGCCGTTCCCGAACTGACCTGCCGGATCACCCACCTCGTCAAATCCGGCAACGGTGGTACTAGGGCTGGACGTCGTTGGAAAGGTTGATCCGGATCTCCGTGTTGCGGTATCCGGCGCGACCGAAAGCGGCCGCCATGGGCGCGTTGCCCATGTCGGTGGTGGCGGTGATGCGCGACTCCCCGTTGGTCGCGTGAAGGCGGGTGATCTCGGCGAGCACCTCGTCCACGTAACCGCGCCCGCGGAACTCCGGCACCACCCCGAGATAGCCGACGTTCACGTTGTACGGAGTCGCGGAGGGAATCGCCATGCCCGCCACCTCACCCTCGCGCGTGTAGGCGATCCGCCACCACTCCCGCTTGCCCGGCGCCCCGAGATAGAAGTCCATCTCCTCGCGCGCGGTCGCGTCCACACCCTTGGCGGCCAGGCTCGCACGGGTCTGGGCATCCAGGCTGCCCTCGGCGATTCTCCTGAACACCGCGAGGAACTCCTCGTCGGAGGCCTCGGTGAACCGCAGCCTGCCGGCCGCGGGGGGCACCCCGTCGGCGGGTGCCCACTCGAACTGCAGCCGCTCCACCTCGCGGGTGAGGCCCGCCGCATGCGCCGCCGCCCGCCGCCACTGCACGGCCTCCAAGATGACCGGATCGTCACGCCAGCCACCGGTGACCTTGATCATGTACTCCACCGGCTCCGGGAACCCGGCCAGCGCGGCCCTGATGAGCTCGGCGGCGACGGCGGCACGGTCGCCCACTGCTGGATCCACGTCGAGGCAGTCGAGCGCGACCGGATGCGGGCTGCCCTTCGGCCCCCACCACAATGCCCGTCCCACGACCTGGCCGTCGTGCTCGGCGATCCATGTCCATTCCGGCCGGTACATGTCCTCGGCCAGTTCGGCCAGGTAACGGTCGGCGGGGATCCACCCAACGGGCTCGGTCACGATCCACGGGGTCACGCGGTCGAGGTCCGCGGGGGCGGTAGCGCGGTAGGAGATCACGTGCTGAGGCTAGCGAAGCCCAGCACCGAGGCTGCGGAGGCGCTGTCCATCGGTCGTACCGCTGTGTTCGAGCTGATGCGCCCCCGCCTCCTCGACGATTCGGACCGGCTCCCTCACGGAACTCCGGTCGTACTTCTTGCGCTTCTGGAAGTTGTCGGTCCTGATTGTCGACGTCGCTAGCCTCAGGAGGGAACCTCGGCCGCGTGTCAGCGACCGCCCGACGTCGGCCGGCAGTACGAGGCATCGGCCGGTCAGCCGTTCACCGCGGCCAGGCCCGAATCGTCCGGGTGGCGTAGCTGCACACGGCGCAGCAGTTGGGCGTTGAGCGCGACCACGATGGTGGAGGCGGACATCAGCACCGCGGCGACCGCAGGGCTCAGGCTCACTCCGGCCCAGGCCAGAGCCCCGGCAGCCAAGGGCAGGGCGACGACGTTGTAGCCGGCGGCCCAGGCCAGATTTTGGATCATCTTGCGGTAGGAGGCGCGCGAGAGCCGGATGACTCCGGTGACCCCGCGCGGGTCGGAGGAGGCGAGCACGACGCCCGCGGATTCGATCGCGACGTCGGTGCCGGCGCCGATGGCGATGCCGACGTCGGCGCGGGCCAGCGCGGGAGCGTCGTTCACGCCGTCACCGACCATCGCCACCCGCAGGCCCCGGCGTTGCAGCTCGCCGACCGCCTCGTCCTTGTCGGCGGGCAGCACCTCGGCGAACACCTCGTCCTCACCAGGCCGGAAGCCCAGGTCGGCGGCGACCGCCTCGGCCACCGGCCGCGCGTCCCCGGTGATCATTACGATCTTGCGGATGCCCTGCTGACGTAGGTCGGCGATGGCTTGGCGCGCCTCGGGGCGGATCTGGTCTTCGAGGGCGAGGGCGCCGATGACGCGTGCCTGCTCGCCGTCGAGCCGCAGCAGGTGCAGTACCGCCGCTCCCCGCCGGGACCACTCGGCCCGGTGCTCGTCGAGGTCGCCGGGCGCCGTGGCGTCGAGTTCGCGCAACAGAGCCGGTCCGCCGACGGCGTAACTGATGCCGTCGACGTCGGCGCGCACCCCGCGACCGGTCAGCGACCGGAAACCGGTCGCGGTACGTCGGGTGCCCTGCTGGGCGGCGGCGGTGACGATGGCCCGTGCGAGGGGGTGTTCGCTGTCGGCCTCCACCGCCGCCGCGACGGCCAGTACGTCGGTCTCGCTGACGCCGGCGGTGGCGGCGACACCGGCGACGACGTGCTCGCCGCGGGTCAGGGTGCCGGTCTTGTCGAACAGCACCGTGTCGATGCTGCGCATCCGCTCCAGGGCCAGACGGTCCTTGACCAGGATGCCGCCCTTCGCGGCCACAGCGGTCGACAGGGCGATCACCAGCGGGATGGCCAGGCCCAGCGCGTGCGGGCAGGCGATCACCAGCACCGTGACGGTGCGGACGACGGCCTCGTCGAGGTTGCCGATCAGTGTCCAGATCAGCAGCGTCGCGGCGGCGGTGACGGTGGCGATGTAGAACAGCCAGGCCGCGAACCGGTCAGCGAGGACCTGCGCCCTGCCGCTGGACTGCTGGGCCTGCGCGACCAGGCGTTGGATGCCGGCCAGCGCGGTGTCCTCGCCAGCAGCTTCGACGCGCACCCGGATGGCCGCGTCGGTGGCCACCGTGCCAGCCACCACCCGGTCGCCGCGCTCGCGGCCGACCGGCCGGGACTCGCCGGTGATCATCGACTCGTCCAGCTCCGCGCGGCCGTCGGTGATACGCCCGTCGGCCGGCACCCGCCCACCGGGGCGCACCAGGACCACATCGCCGACGTGCAGGTCGTTGACCCGCACTCGTTCGGGCTGACCGTCACCGTCGAGGCGTTCGGCGTCGTCGGGCAGCAGCGCGGCCAGGGCCGACAGGGCGCCCTGGGCCTGCCCGATGGCCTTCATCTCCTGCCAGTGCCCGAGCAGCATGATGGTGACCAGAGCCGCCAGCTCCCACCAGAAGTCCAGGTCGAACGCGCCCAACGCGGTCGCCGCCGAGGCCACGTACGCGACGGTGATGGCCATCGCGATCAGCAGCATCATCCCCGGCGCCCGGTCACGGACCTCCCGCACCGCGCCTTGCAGGAACGGCCACCCGCCGTAGACGAACACCACCGTGCCCAGCACCGGGCCCACCCAGTCGACACCCGGAAAGTCCAGCCGATAGCCGAACCAGTCCATCACCATGGGACTGGTCACCACGATCGGCACCGTCAAGACCAGACTTAGCCAGAACTTGCGACGGAACATCTCCGGGTCGTGCCCGGCGTGCTTGTCATGCCCGCCATGGCCGCCGTGCCGGTCCACGGTCTCACCCAGGGTCCGCATCCGGTGGTGCTCGTCCTCGTGCGACATCCTCATCGCCTCCTCACCCTCAAGATACCCCCGGGGGGTATATCGGTCCAGGTGTGTCGATGTTCCGCACGTCACCCACGCCAGGCCAGCATTTGTCAGCGACGCGGGACAGGGGAGCGCAGTTGGCGACTTCGCCACCAAAGGAGCAGCGGCCGGCATCGCGCCAGACGTGATCGCCGACCAAGAGCGTCGGTGCGACACGGTCTATACGTCGCCGCCAGCCTCGCGCCCGGACGGCCCAGTTGCAGAAGGCCCGGAGAGCCCGGTATCGCCCCCAGGCACTAGCGCTCCGCGTCTCCAGGGCATGGAAGATGCGGATCTTGAGGTCACGCTCGTAGGCGTTGAGGTGGAGCGAGTTGATCTTGGCCATGCACGGAGAGTAAGAAGGTGTTCACAGTCCTGGCTAGACAAGAAGAAGCCCCCTGCCGGCTGTTATGCCTGGCAGAGGGCTGTCTGTGCGCCCGAAGGGACTCGAACCCCTAACCTTCTGATCCGTAGCCAGAAGTGGAGGGTGACCCTGACCTGCACTTATGTCAGTTTGCCCGGATTCACTATGTTGCATTGTCGACGGAACGTGACGCCAGACCGCAGTTCCGTCCCCCAAGGTGCCCCCCGGGGGGCACGGTTCCTGCGGTCCGGCGCCCGCATCTTGATCTGCTGGCGGGCTATCCGCCGCTCGGCGTGTTTGACTCGCCAGGTCCTCGATCACCACCGACGGGTTGGCGCCGCGGCGGTCGGCTTCCTTGGCCACCCACATGCCGTCGGCGGGATGCGCGTTGCCCGATCACCACTCGCTCTGCCATCAGACGGATACCTGCCGCACGCCTGCGCTGCGGTCTCGCCACCTGCCCGCCGAGGTCTTCATCATCCGGTGGAGCATCCCGCCCGGTATGGATCCGACCGAGCCGAGCCGTCGCCTGGGCGGATCCTCACTAAAGGCTACCTCTGGTCGCTCTTCGTTACCGTCGACCAGCGTCAGCGGCGGACGTCCCCCTGAGGGTACGAGACACCCCGCCCGCCGAGGATCAGCTAAGCCCCTCGATTTCGGCTACGACTGGCACGGTGAGTTGTACGGCGATCGGTGAATACAGGTCGACGTCCTGCGTGGCTGTGCGAAGCGAGACGATGAGGCTGTAGCGCAGGGGTAGGTTCGCTCGGTCGCCGCGTTTGTTGTTCTTCCACCAGCCTCCGACCGGATGTACGGCGATGAGGCTGCAGTCGGCGAGAGCTGCGCCATATCCTTCCCAGATGTCTTGGTGGAGTGAGCCAAGGTTGCGCTGGTTACCCCCGACAAGCCAGCGTTCCGATCCGCTGGGTGGGCGGGCGCCTGCTTCCTCGTCCTGCGCTTCGCGATTGATGCGCGCGACGAAGGCGTCGACGGGCTCAAGGGGTGCATTCAGCTCGAACCTTAAGCCGTGTGAGGCATAGGCGTAGCGCCGGCGCCAGCCTCGTCGGGATGCAGTCGGTTCGATGAAGTAGGACAAGGTGACGCGGAGTTGGACGGTTGCCTCGGCGAGTTCGCGAAGCGTCTCAGCCGGCCAGGGCAGCCGGTGCAGCCGAAAGCGTCGGGCAGCGTGGTCTCGGCCGTCGAACGGAACGAATTCGTCCTGGGTCACGAGGGTGACAGCGTTGGTGTTGGAGGCGAGGACCGAATTTTCGGTCGGTACGCCCCAACCGTAGCGGCGCAGCATCGTCTGCCGGACAGCCTTCGTTGTTGCGCCCTGCACATCGGCTTTCATTGCCGGCGTCCACTCGGCCGCATGGACCAGCAGCCCTCGAATAGTCTCCGGCCAGTAGGACGGATATGCCGCCATGGCCTTCGCCGCGAGTCGGGCCGCTTGCGCCGTAGCGGCACTCGTGGCGTTCGCTGAGGCGAGGGCGAGGTCGTCCCGGGCTGAGGTGGTACGGACACACACGAGCGGATGTCCGTCGTGAAAGTCGACGCCGTCACTGAGGACGTTGCCACCTTCCATACAGATGTCCGGTTTGATCGGCCAGGCCCGGCTGGCGAAGGACACCGACGTGCGGCTATGCGGGGAGAGTTCGCCTTCGCTGGCGAGCGCCGTCCAGTTGTCGAAGGTTGGGTCCGTCGGAGGCGCGGTCAGGTCGGTGTATGCGCCCACGGTGAGCGCGTTCCAAGCATGCGCCGGGTCCTCAATCTCCGATATATCGCACAGTTCTCGGTGGTCAAGCCCCCGCGGCCGGTCACGCACGTTGCCAGCCGAGATCAGGAACAAGCGGGCGGCGCTGAAATCGGGCTGACCGAGGAGCGCAATCCCCGAGTCGGACTGACCGATGTCGGTGCCGATGCTCAGCGCATCGATCGCCGCCGACCACAGCGAAGGCTCGCCGGCTCGCGCCTCAGGTGGTGCAGTAATCGGCATGCAAAAGGCACGTTGTCGGCCCGGTGCTGAGGCCTCCGCAGCCGCTGCCGCCTGCGCCGTGATCAATCCATAAGCCGCTGGGTCGTTCGTGGCCGGCTCGTCGGGCAACATCTTGACCGACTCAAGCCGATGCGTCAGCGTAACCAGCCCTTTTCCCCACAGCAGATGGTCGAGAGGACCGTAGAGAGCGAGCCCAGCCATCAAGGTGCCATGACCCCGCCGGTCCTCGCCGCTGTCGCCGACCACCGAATGCACGTCGCTGGGGTCGATCGACTCTGACAGCAGCACGTGGGAACGACGCGCACCGCTGTCGAGGTGACACACGACGGGCACCCCGGCCGGGGCGAACTTGGTGCGTTCCACCAGGTCTGTTGTCAGCTCGTCCTGGTCATCCCGGGAGTAGTCCTCGACCGTGTCGACGAATTCAGGGCGCCGGATTTCGGCGACGGGGACAGCGGTGAACGGCAAAGCGTGCAGGTCGTCCCAGCGGGCCTGTAGCCAGACCACCGTGCGGTCAACGAGGTCCATGCGCCGCTGAGACATCCGGAAACGGTTCGCAGCTGCGAACGCGCGGAGGAGTTCCACTCCGGTGTCAGTCCGGGTCAGCCAGATCTCCCACCAGGCCAGCCCTGTCGGCGGGTCATCGGCGGACTGCCAGAGGTCGAGGAGCACAGCCCGCCGGATCGAGGCGATGTTCGCGACAAGCGCACGCTTCTGCGGCTCCCCGGTGGGTGTGTTCCGCTCAAGAAAATCCTCGAAGATCTTCAGGAAGGTCCCGCGGTACGCATCACTCACCCAGACCACGGCGCTTTCGGGCCGATCTCCGATGGCCGGGTTGACAGCCAACAGCAGCCACTGCGGACGCTTCACGCGATGGGACGACATACGCTCGAGCGAGTCCAGCTTCAGTGGGAAAGCCGGATCCGCTGCATCGAGCACCAGGATGATGCCGAGCGCCTTGAGTTCCTCCAGCGTGAGGTCGTCGGCTACCGCGGCGCGTTCAACATCTGCTTGATGCAGGGAGCGTTCGAGGTCTCCGCGCAGCTTGGTCCCATGGGCTCGCCGTTCCACATCCCGGATTCGCGGGTTGCCCCCGCCACTGCGGTTGAAGCTACGGTCCTCGGCGCGACCAGTGACGGTCAGATGCGCCAACGGCCGGGCCGGGCTACTCACTGCCCGCCGCTCGGCGTTCCTGCAATGCCTCGGTTAGGTCAGCGACCGTGACCTGCTTTTCGCCGCGCAGGATGGCCTGCTTCGCGGCAGTTTCGGCGGCCTTGACCAACTCGGCATGACTCAGCCCGGATGCCTGGGCTTGGACCGCCGCCCATCTAATGCCCCGCCCCATCGGCCCAAGCCGGGTCTTCATGACCTCCGATGCCTGCGCGCCGTCCGGCAGCTCGTATCTGATCGCAACATCGAAGCGACGGAACAGCGCATGGTCAAGGATCGACCGATGGTTCGTAGCAGCCACGACAATGCTTTCGGCGTTAGCCTGCTCAAGGAAGATCAAAAACGAGTTCAGAATTCGGCGAGCTTCTCCGACGTCATTGCCGCTTCGATGGCCGCCAAGGGCGTCAAACTCATCGAACAAGTAGACCGCCCGCTGGGACGCCGCAGCGTCGAACACTGCGCGCAGCTTGCTCGCCGTCTCGCCAAGGTACTTGCTGAGCAGGCTATCCAGGCGGATCGTCAACAGTGGCAGAGCTAGCTCGTGAGCGATCACCGCTGCAGTCATTGTCTTGCCCGTGCCTGGGGGCCCCTCCAGTAGGAGTCGATGGGCCGGTGCGAACCCGTGCTCCGAGAGAGCCTGCCGTTGCCGTTGTTCATGAAGCACGCGAGCGATAGCGTCCTTCAACTGCGGCGGACCGACCAGGTCGCGGAGAGACACGTTCGGGAATGCCGCTGTAACCAGATCGGCCAGGTCCCCGCGCGGGCGGGCGATAGCTGTGACCTTGCTTGCGACCGGCTGGCTCCGAGCGCCTTCGATTACCCGCTTGAGCTCGTTAGCCAGCGTTCCGTGGCCCTGGCGGGCCGCCTTTGCCGCGACCTGAAGGGCGACAGCGTAGAAGGCGGCATCATCACCGGCGGCGTGATTGCGCACGAGCGCCTTGATGTGCTCGCCTGACGCCGTCACAGACCGCCCCCTTCCACCAACCTCAACTTACCCAAGTGGCTCGATCATCTGTAGCGATAAAGTTGGACCGGTCAAAATTTACCACTACGATCTGACGTGTGCCAGCAGGGCGCGCTCGACGCGAAGACAGCCGATTCCGGGATCAAGCCGAGATACTCGCCACCCGGCTGCGAACGCTGCGCACAGAGCGAGGGCTGACCCAGGAGCAGCTCGCAGGACGCGCCCAGGTCGCTGTCTCAACCCTGAGAAAGATCGAGTCGGGGAGGGTGATCGAGCCCGGCTATTTCACAATGGTGTCCCTCGCCAACGCTCTAGGCATAGAGCTTCGTGAACTTTCCTGGTCGCACGACTCGCCCTCAATCGGTCAACTCGGCGCGTAGGGACCCTGCCGTGCCCGGATCGAGAAGAGGGGGCAAAGTGAGGACGAGCATGAGCGCCCGACCGCGACGCACCGGGTCCTGACGCGGGGATTGTCCCGTTCGCCCACACCTCAAGTTCGTCGCGCGGGAGCGGTTCGCGTGCCGTAGCAATCGAGCCTCGCACCTGAACGAGGGAATGCGGACAACCAACACAGCAGGGGAAGCCTCTGATGACACTCCGCAAGGATCAGGTGAGTTCCGACGGCTCGCGTGACCCCCTGGGGGGCACGAGAAACGCCCCCCAGGTCGATCATTCTCGATCGCCTGAGAGGCGTTTTAGCAGGTCAAACCCTGTGCGCCCGAAGGGACTCGAACCCCTAACCTTCTGATCCGTAGTCAGATGCTCTATCCATTGAGCTACGGGCGCTTGTGCTCAGCCAGTCTACACACCCGGCTTTCGCGCGGAGACTCCGGGATTCGAACCCGGGAGGGGCTTTAAGACCCCAACCGCATTAGCAGTGCGGCGCCATAGACCAGACTAGGCGAAGTCTCCCTGGTGATCCTCAGACCACCGCGCCCGAGGATACAGGTCGTCACCCACCGGGGGCAAAACGACTTCCGGGGTACGGCCACCAGGACCCGCCCGCTCCGGTGATTCCCCGCTGTGCGACGGCGTGATCGGGACTACGCTCCATCGATATGCAGGAGCAGCCGCCCAGCGAGTCGACCCGTCGAGAGCCTGCTGAACGAGCGCGTGGGCGCTCTCCACGGGCCACCTTCCGGCCGCCGACCGTCGCCGAGGAGCTAACCGAGCCGGTGGAGCCCGCAGAGTCGGCGGCGACGCCGGCAGCCGCCCCGGCGAGCCAGCGTCCTCGACGGGCCAAGGCTGCCCCGGCGGTGCTGTTCCAGCCTCCGGAGCCGGACCGCCCCCTGCCCCGACAGCCCCGGCCCGCACCGGCCGAGCTGACCGCCGACGCGAGCGCGGAGCAGCTCGAAAAGCCGAACGGCGACCAACCGGCCCCCGTGTCAGGCATCGCATCGACACCGCCGAAGGCCCGGACCGCCCCTGTTCGCAAGGCTGCCCCCCGAAAGGCAGTCGAGACGCCTGCCGAGGTGACCCCGGCCACGCCGACACCACGCAGGCCCGCCGCAAAAACCACCAAAGCCGCAAAAACGACAGCCGCGAGCACCACCGAAGAGGCAAGCGCCACCACACCAGCGACCCCGGTCAAAGCCGCGAAGATCACCAAGCGCGCGGCCACCCCACGCAAGAGCGCCAAGCCCATCCCCGAACCCGTGGCCGCCCAGCAGACGACACCTGCCGACCAGCAGCCGACAGCCGCCGCGCAACAGACGACAGCCGCCGCGCAGCAGACAGCACGCGACACGAACCAGACGACACCTGCCGTGCGGCAGGTTGAGCCGGCTCTGGGGCGTACCCCGGAATCGGAGCTGCGCGCGATCGCCGCGCGCGTGCTCGACCACCCGGGCTTCGCGCCGGAGCTGTTGGCTCTGGCCGCGGTGCGGGCGCTGGGGCCCGGCGCGGCCGGGTGGGCCGCGGGGTTGCGCACCCGGTATCCGGACGCCTCCGCGGACGGCCTGGCCCGGTTGGCGACCCGGCGGTTCGTCCGCTCGGCGGGTGCGGGTGGGGCGACCGCCGCGTTGGCGGGCTTCTTCGCGCCGTTGGCCGAGTTGGCGGCTGTGCTGTGGACGCACTCGGAGTTGGTGCTGCACCTGGCTGCGGCGTACGGCAAGGATCCGACGCATCCCGACCGGGTCGTCGACCTGCTGGTGCTGACACAGGTGCACCCGGATCGGGCGAGCGCGGCGGCGGCCCTGGCCGCCGCCGAGACGGCGGGTGACCCGGTCGAGGGGGCGTGGCCGCGCGCGGCAGAGGCGGCGTGGCGGTTGGCCGCGCCACTCACGGCGCAGGCCGGCGGTTGGGTGGCGTTGCGGCTGGTGGCCCGGTTGCTGCCGGGTGCGGCGGTGCTCGCGGCGGCGTTGGGTGACGCGGCGGCGGCGGACCGGCTCGCGGCCCGAACGGTGGCCGTCTACCGACCCGACCGGCGGCCCGCTTAATCGGCCGCCGCCACCATTACCGGACTCAACTCTCCGCGCGGGGTGATCCGGGCAGTTCCGGATCGGTGCTTTCCCGGTGGCCGTCAGCGATCGACCACCGGGAACGCTGGTCAACCGGCCCGGTAGGAGAGGTAGTAGCCCTCGTACGGCCAGCTGTGGAAGTTGTTGAGCTCGGACGCAGCGCCGGTGCAGTCGGAGGTCCGGTAGCCAGAGACGGAACCGAAGCCGTTCCAGCCGATCGCCCAGATCGCCTCGGCCGGGACCGGGCGGCAGATACCGTCGGGCGTGGCCTGCCTGCCCACGATGATCTGCGTGTATGCCTGGTAGAAGACGAGGCCGGTGTCGGGAACCTTGAGCGTCTCGACAGCGGCTGCGGGCGACGCCGGTATCGTCACGGCCAGTGTGGCGATCAAGGCGGCGGCGAGACCCGCAGCGATTCGGCTGGTAAATCTGCGCATGAGCTTCCCTTCCTAACGGTGTTCAGGGACGGGACCGGAGCTCGTTCAGCCCAGGGATAGATTTACTTGCATCGATTATGTTCCCCGTGTCAAGCAACCCGCCGCTGACCGCTGTCGCTGAGCGGCCCGAACGCAGAGCTGGCTGCGAGCTGGTCGCCTGCTACCCGAGTCGCGGGGGCGTTCGGAGGTGGCCGAATCGGCCGGCGGCCGCAGGTCCTTGACGGTGCAAATTTCCCGCGGTAGCGTGAGTTAATTCATACCCATCAATGGAAGTAGGTAGCCGTGCTGTTGAAACCCTTCGCCATCGCCGGGGTCATCGCAGGTGTGCTGGCTGTTGCCCCTCCTGCCTCGGCGGCACCCCAGTCGGGGGCGGGCGTCTACCCGCCCGGGAACTGCCAGCCGGGCACATTCTGCGTCTGGCCCCACTGGGATCACCCGAACGGGGTTCCTACGGCGACTCCGTCCCTGGTGACCACCACGGAGTGGAGCGGCAACATCACGGGTTTCAACTACTACAACTACACGAACCGGAACGCCGAGATCAGCTGGTCGTTCACCACCCAGGGAATGACTCTCACCGGCACTGACTGTGCTCCTCCTGGTGACGGATTCTTCTACGTTCCCATGACCGTGACGAAGGTGAGTTGGCGGACGCGCGTCTGCTGAATCCCGCCGTTTTCTGCCTACCCGGATTCGGTACTCCCGCTTTCCGCCGCCGCCCGGCGTTGACCAGTCACAGCCAGTCGAACCACTCCCGGGGCAGCAGCGCGTAGCCGACGAAGGCGAACACGTCGAGCACTGTGTGCGCGATGACCAGCGGCATCACCCGCCGGGTGCGCAGGTAGAAGAGGCTGAACACGACGCCCATGATCGCGTTGCCGACGAACGCGCCGAAGCCCTGGTAGAGGTGGTACGAGCCGCGGAGCAGCGCGCTGGCCGCGATGATCGCGGCCAGCCGCCACTGGAGTTGGCGCAGCCGGGTGACCAGGTAGCCGACCACGATCACCTCTTCCAGCACGGCGTTCTGCACGGCGGCGAGGATCAGCACCGGGACCGCCCACCAGACCGGCGGCAGCGCGGCCGGCACCAGCGTGGCGTTGAGGCCCAGGTGGGCCGCCACCCAGAACAGCGCCAGCCCGGGTAGCCCGATCAGCGCCGCCAGGCCGGCTCCGCGCGCCAGGTCCTGGCCGGGCCGCCGGGCGTCCAGGCCGAGGGTCCGCCCCGGGTCGCCGGGGTCACGGCTGAGCAGGTGTACGGCGAGCAGCACTGGCAGCAGCGCGAACACGATGCCGAGCAACTGGTAGGTGAGGTCCAGCCAGGGGCGGGCCGACGCCGAGGTGTTCAGCGAGGCGGTCTGCTTGGAGAGCGGACCGTCTGCGGTCAACTTCGCGATGATCGACACCATCGCGTAGATCGCGGACTGGCCGAGGGAGAGGCCGAGGACCAGCAGCGTCTCGGTGCCCAGCAGTCGGCGGGACACCGGGCGGGTCAGCTCAACGGTCACCGCACCACTCTGCCCGACGTGGGGTGCCGGTGACATGACCGACCGGCCAGCATGAGTCGATCGCACATTCTGTGCGACCAGTCGACACTCTCCGTGGAGATTCTATGGGCGCCCGATCCGTTGCCGTCTGGAGAAGGAGCGTCCGTGGACAACCTCGCCCGGTTGCTGAAGGAGAGTTGGACCCTGGTCGAGGACGACCGGGTCCGGCTGAGCGGTCACTTCTACGCTCGGCTGTTCCTGCTCGACCCCGCCCTGCGGCAACTTTTCCCGGTGCAGATGACCGGCCAGGGCGACCGCCTACTCGAAGCGATCATCACGGCGATCCACACGGTCGACGACCCGGAGAGCTTCGACGAGTTCCTCCGGGCGCTGGGCCGCGACCACCGTAAGTACCACGTCGACGAGCGGCACTACGCCACGATGGGCGTCGCGCTGCTGGACGCCCTGCGCAGCACCGCCGGCGACGGCTGGAACCTGGAGTACGACCAGGCGTGGCGGGAGGCGTACGCGGCGATCGCCGGCCTGATGGTGGCCGGTGCCGCCTCGGACGACGACCCGCCGTTCTGGCACGCCGAGGTGTTGACCCACGAACGGTACGGCCCGGACACCGCCGTGCTGACCTGCCGGGCGTTGCAGCATCCGCTGCGTTGGCAGGCGGGGCAGTACGTGAGCCTGGAGGTGCCGCGCTACCACCCCCGGGTCTGGCGCAACTATTCAGTGGCGAACGCCCCGAACGACGACAACGTGCTGGAGTTCCACGTGCGCTCTCCGGGGGCCGGCTGGGTGTCCGGGGCGTTGGTGCGTCGGGTGCGGCCGGGTGACCTGCTGCGCCTGGCGGCTCCGATGGGGTCGATGACGCTGGACCGCGCCTCGGAACGGGACATCCTCTGCGTGGCCGGCGGCGTCGGGCTGGCGCCGATCAAGGCGTTGGTGGAGGAGTTGGCCACCTTCAACCGGACCCGGTGGGTGCACGTCTTCTACGGCGCCCGACAGGCGGGCGACCTGTACGGCCTGGCCGGGTTGCAGGAGTTGGTGGCCGTACACCCGTGGTTGTCGGTCACACCGGCGTGCAGTGAGGACCCGGACTTCGACGGCGAGCAGGGCGACGTCCCGGAGGTGGTGGCCCGGTACGGGCCGTGGACCACCCACGACTGCTACGTCTCCGGCGCCGCCCGGATGGTCCGGTCCACCCTGCGGGTGCTCGCCGCGGACGACGTGCCACCGCCGCACATCCGCTACGACACCTTCGGTGACCTCTAGACGTTCCTCCCCCCACACCGGGGCGCGTGCCCCCGCCCCCTGGGGCACGCGCCCCGGTCCCTTCTTGGTCAGTAGCGCCAGGGGTGCCCGGACTCGCGGTATTCCTCCACCGGCACCAACGGCACGCCGGGTGCCATCCGGTCGACGTAGAGCCGGCCCTCCAGGTGGTCGACCTCGTGTGCGACCAGTCGGGCCATGCCGAACTCGAACGAGGTGATGACCCGGCTGCCGTCCCACTGGGCGTGCTCCACGTCCAGACGCAGGGGCCGGGGCACCAGACCTCGGTGGTCGAAGAAGGAGAGGCAGCCCTCGTACTGCTCGTCGGTCTCCAGGTCGGCGTCGACCACCCGGGGGTTGAGCAGCACTACCGGCTCGGCCGACCGGTCGGGGGGTCGCACCACGGCCGCCGCCCGGTCGATGCCGAACTGCGGGGCGGCGACACCCACCCCCTTGCTGAACGGGTGCAGCTCGTCGAGCCGGGCCAGGGCCATGGTGAGCCGGTCGACCACGTCCCGGGCGACGTGTTCCTCCGCGGGCAGGTCGAACGGGCGGGCGCGCTGGCGGAGCAGGTCGGCCCCGCGTTGCACGATGCCGAGGCCGCGCATCCGGTCGCTGGGTCGGACCCGGGCGCCGCCGGGGCCGGTGTCCGGTTCGGTGTCCGGGCGGGCGCGGAACCGCCACTGCATCCGGTAGCGGGCGTTCAACGGCGGGTCGTCGGTCTGCCAGTCGTAGACCGCCCGGTCGCCCTCGTCGTGACGCTGCGGCGCCGTCCGCAGCGGGCCCTCCTCCGCGCTGAGCGAGGTCTCCACGCCCCAGACCTGCGGGTCGAGTGCCGCCGGCAGGTCCAGGCGTACGGCGAGCTGCCGGGTGGGCAGCCGGACGGCTCGTTGGAACCAGGGGCCCCACTTGTCGTGCCCGACGCTGTACGCGTACTCGATGGTGGCCCGGTCACCCGGGTAGAGGGGGAAGCGCCGCTCCCCGTTCTCGAAGAGCAGCCAGATTTCCTTGAACGCGTCCCGATCGTGTTTGGCTCGCCAGTGCATCGGCTCCGGGTCGCCGCCGCCGTCGTCTCGACGGGCCTGTATCTGCAGCTCGGCGAATGTGAGGGGATGCTCCCGGTGGTGCCGGTTGGAGCGGCCGGGGTCGTTCGGGTAGCGGTCGACGGCGACCCGGACCAGGTAGCGGGTGACCGGCTCGGTGCCGGCGTTGTACAGCTCCCGGTGGATGACGCACCGGTAGCCGTCGTCGGCGTGGGTGAGGGTGGCCACTTCCCGTTCCACGACCAGGCCGGTGCCCGGTGGCAGCCACTGCCCCGGCAGGTACGGCTCGCGGTGCGGCTGACCTGCCCGGGCGTGCCGTAGGTCGTCGTACTCCCGGAAGCGCTGCCAGATCGCGCCGCTGGCCTCCAGGACGGCCTCCGCGCGGCGGGCGAAGTCCTCGGTCGGGCGGTGCCGGCGCCCCTCGACGTGGCTCACGTAGGACGGGTCGAACCCCATCAGGACGGCCAGTTGCTTCTTGGACAGCCCGCGCCCGGTCCGTTGTCGGGCGAGTTCGGCCGCGAAGGAGTCGGCAGCCCGTTCGAGGGGTGAGGTCGTCATCAGCTTCCTCGGGGCCGGGGATACAAGTTTCACGTTCCGTACGCGAACACACACGCATGTGGCATGTTTTCGACACACCGCTTGACAATTCACCGATGACCGTCGATCGTGCGGCAGCGTTTTCCAGCACTGACTCCGGGTAGTACGCGGAGCGCTACTCCCGTCGGGTGCGGATGGTGACCTGGGCGTCAGGGATTTGACCAAGGTGAGCCTTCCCTTACGCCCAGGGGCTGGTTAGGCTAGCCTTAGCTCAGGACGGCACTGGTTCGTCCGCCGGGGCGCACTCCTCGGTCACACAGACAGTCGGTCACACGGACAGGGGACGACTCAGGTGACAGCGGTGATGCCACGGCGCGAGGCCGCCACCACGCCGCTGGCCCCCGTCACCGCAGCGCTCCGGGCCATGTTCGGCACCGACGACCTCCCCGGCCTCGCCCGGGGCCTGCTGGTCGACGACGAGCTCGGCTGGGCGCCCGCCACCACCCTGATCGACGGCAGCCGCCTGCCGGAGCTGCTGAACGGCGCCGCCGTCCGCTGGGGCGGCACCCCGCACGCCTGCGCCGCGCTGGCCTGGAAGTCGTACAGCTACTGGGCCGCGTTGCCGGTCGTGCTCGGCTGGGCCTCCGCTCGCCGGGTGCCGCTGCTCGATCCGACCGACCTGCTGATCCACTTCGAGGACCACCGGCAGCTGCTCACCATGGGCCTGCGCCGGGGCACCACCGTGGCGGTGCTGCCGAACGACCCGCTGGCGCTCGCCGGCCTTCCGGAGGTGCGGGTCGTCGCCGACGAGGCGGAGCTGCTGGCCGCACTGCGCGCGTCCCTGCTCGACGCCCACCTGGCGCCGCTCATCACGGCTATCCAGTCCGAGGTCCGGGTGGGCACCCGGACGCTGCTCGGGTCGGTCGCCTCCGGCATCGCGCACGGCATCCTGCGGGCCGCGGACGGTCTGCCCGGCTCCACGGTGCAGAGCATCGACACCCTGCTCGGCGCACTCGACCTGACCGACCTGATCGAGCTGGTGCCCGGGCCGGCCGGGGAGCCGACCGTGCAGCGGCGCACCTGCTGCCTCGCCTTCACCCTGCCCCGGCCGAAGGTCTGCCAGGGCTGCTGCGTCCGCTAGACCGCGCTGGGCCGCACGGCTCGGCTCAGTCGGTCAACGACCGGACGTCCCACACCCACACGCCGCCGGTGAAGACCGGTTGGATCCCGGTCAGCTCGGTCATCCCCCGCCGCAGCGCGGCCTCGTGCTCGTGTGGCCCGAGGATGACCACCCCCGCCCGCCAGTAGCGCAGGTCGTCGACCGCCCGGACCCGACTCTGTGGGGTGATCGGCGGCACCGCCCCGGTACGTCGGATGGTGGCGAAGAAACTGCTGGTGGGGCGAGGAGTCGCACCGAACAGCGCGACCTTCGGCGGGTCGGCGTTCGGCCGGGTGTCCGGGCCGAGGAAGTAGCCCCGGGCCAGCGGCATGTCCAACCGGGTCGCCGCCGACCAGCGCAGCGGCTCCGCGTACGTGGTGTCCGGCAACGGCAGGGTCACCACACTGCGCCCACCGGCCACGTACGGACGCCACGCCCCACTGGTCACGAAGCTGGGAACCGGGTCGAGGTGAGCCACGGGCAGCGGGGTGGGGACGATCGGCAACAGGGCCATCGTGAGCACGGTGGCGGTGACGAAGCGGATCTGCCCCCGGGCGGCCGGGTGCGCGCCGGCCAATTCGCGGGCCCGCTCGGCACCGTAGGCGAGCAGCAACCCGATGATCGGGGTGATCGCCAACGCCCAGCGCGTCGGCACCACCGAGTGCAGGATGGGCAGGTTCTCCAGCGCCGCCCAGGGGCCTGGCACACCCGTACCCCGGTTGTTGAAGCGGACCTCTCGACCCAGCGAGAGCACCGCGAAGAGCAACCCGAGCGCGGCCAGGGCGAGCACCACTATCGAGCGGCGCAGCCACCAGACCAGGGCGATCACCAGCACCAGCAGCGCCCAGCCGAAGAAGCTGTTCTCCTCGGTCGGGTTCTTGGCCAGGCCCGCGGCGGTGCGCGCGCTACCGGCGAGTGATTCCCGGGAGTACGCGACGAACGAGGCCAGGTCGCTGGAGTAGCCCCGGATCAGGCGGGACAGCCCGGAGTACGCGTCCGGTCCGAAGAACTGGACGTAGAGGGGGTACGCCAGCAGGAGCCCGGCGACCCCGGCGGCGACGGCCAGGCCGGCGAGGAAGGTTCGGGCCCGCGAACGCAGATCCGCGCGGCCCACGGCGAGCACCGCGATGATCACGCCGAGCCCGATCGCGGTCATCAGCAGGATCTCCAGGTTGAGGAATGCCTGCCAGACGATGACGAGCGCGAGGAGGACCCCGTTGCGCAGCCAGCGGCCCGGTTCGCCGAGTCGCAGCGTGCGCCAGATGATCAACGGGACGACGAACTGCGACACGATGTTCGGGTGCCCATTGGCGTGCGACACCATGGCCGGCGCGAACGCGCAGAAGCCGGCGCCCAGCCACGCCGGCCCCCGGCTGCCGATCAGCACCCGGGAGAGCACGAAATACCAGGCCGCGGCGGTGGCGATCATGCCGACGGTGAGAAAGATCAGAAATGATGCCCGCGGTCCGAACAACAGGGTGACAGGCGTCATTGGCAATGAAATGGATAATACGGACGTATTGGCCATCAGATTCACGCCGTCGGGGACGTTCATCTGATTGGAATGGAATGGATACGCAAAGTGCGTGACGACTCGCGCTCCGTGGGCCATCATCCATTCAAACTGCGACTGATCGGACTGGTTGTCCCGCACATCGCTGCCCGGGTCCAACCAGAGTCGGCCGGTGACCCACAGGCCGAGCACCACGAAGCTCAGCACGGCGGTCAGATCGGCCCACCTCCCCCCGCGGGCAGGCCGAGCGACACCGGAGGCCCCCTCCGCCGACGACGCGGCGGCCGGGCCGCCACTGTCGCTGGGCACGTCCGGTTCAGGAGTAGTCATGACAATTCATAGGGTAGTCAGCGTATGGGACCGCCGTGACATGTTTCGGGGTACTGCCGTACTATGTGCCGGGTTCGCCGACCGCCGATCACGAACCCACCCCCCCGACCACAATTCGGCCACCCCGATGCCTCGATTCTTTCGCCGTCCCAGCGGATGATTCACTCTGTCGGTCCAGGCACGGGTCGAGTTCATATCGTGAGGAATCGACGCATGGCAGAAATCACTGGGGATCAGCGCGTTCAGTCCGAGGTGCTGGAAGGCCTTGCGACAGCTGTCAACCACCGTCGCTGGTTCATCGAACTGGCCGTGCCGTACCTCGGCGACGACCCGATCGAGATCGGCAGCGGCCTTGGTGACTACGCGCTTGAATGGTCAGAGCTGCTGCCCCGGTTCACCGCCACCGAGGCCGACCCGGACCGGCTGGTGCAGCTCAAGGAGCGCCTCGCCGGCCGCCCGAACATCGACGTCCGGCAGATGCTGCTGCCGCACAGCGACCGGGGCGACTACAGCGCCGCGGTCTCGTACAACGTCCTGGAGCACATCGAGGACCACGTGGGCGCGCTGCAGAGCATGCGCGACCTGGTCCGACCCGGCGGCGCCGTGATCATCATCGTGCCCGCGTTCCAGTTCGCGATGAGCCCGGCCGACGTCGCCACCGGTCACGTCCGCCGCTACACGAAGAAGACCCTCGGGGCGGCGATGACCGACGCCGGCCTGACCATCGAGAAGATGCACTACGCCAACGCGCTCGGGCTGATCGGCTACTTCATGGCCACCAAGGTCTTCCGGCTGATGCCGAAGGAAGGCCCCATGGTCAAGGTGTACGACACACTCGTCCTGCCCGCCACCAAGGCCGCCGAGCAGCTCGTACTCCCGCCGTTCGGCCAGTCCGTCTTCGCCGTGGCCCGCGTCCCAGCCTGACCCCAATCCCGCGATCTTGCACCGTGCCTCACGGTCACGAGCAAGATCGCGGGGTACGGATCACTCCTTGATCTGGTACGTGGGGCGGATCACCGCCCGGGCCAGGGTGTGGAACGTGAGGTTGAAGCCGACGTAGGCGGGAGTGGCGTCCGGGGTCAGGTCCAGGCGGTCGACGTCCAGGGCGTGCACCGCGAAGACGTACCGGTGCGGGCGGTCACCGGGCGGCGGGGCCGCCCCGCCGTAACCCTGGTCGCCGTAGTCGTTGCGGACCGAGAACGCCCCGCCGAGGTCGGTGCCCGCCGCGCCGCCAGCCCCGGTGGGCAACTGGGTGACGTTGACCGGCACGTTCACCAGCACCCAGTGCCAGAAACCGCTGCCGGTCGGCGCGTCCGGGTCGTAGCAGGTCACCGTGAAGCTCTTCGTCTCGGCGGGGAAGTCCGACCAGGTCAGCTGCGGCGAGACGTTGTCGCCCCCGGTGCTGCCATGCGCGTGCCGGGCGTCCATCGGCTCGCCGTTCTGCACGTCGTCACTCGCCAGCGTGAACGAGGGCAGCGTCGGCAGCAGCTCGTACGGGTCCGGGGCGATCGGTCGTTCCAGGGTCATGGGGACGCGTCCTTCCGATGTGCGGAGATACCAGCCTCTTCTTACCCCGCCACGGCCCTCCCGACGACCCGAAGCACGCGCTGACAGACTGTGGTTTCGCAGAGCTACGTTTGAGGTCGGGCAACGTTCCTCAGGGGGACATCGTGGCCGGCATCTGGCGGGACTTCGTGGTAGCCGTCATCACCGCGTTCCGCCGCCGGGACGAGCAAGCCGTCGCCGACGACCGCCGACGCGCTGTCGAGCGACTGGCCGAGGAGACGATCCGCCGGGAGCGCCGGGCAACCGACCCGCCGGAGTGACCGGAACGCGGGGCACCGGACCGCTTCGCCGCTGACCGTCAAGATGACCTGATGGGGCGGACTTTCGGGGCACGACCGATGGCGACCCCGGAGACACACCGACCCATCCTGTTCGAGATCTTCTTTGACCTGGTCTTCGTCTTCGGCCTGATCCGGGTCACCACGTTCATGAGCCAGCGGCCCGCGCCGGTGACCTTGATGCAGGGATTCCTCGTACTCCTGCTGCTCTGGATCTCCTGGCTGGTCTACTCCTGGTTGGGCAACCACGTACGGATCGATGTCGGGTTGATCCGTGCCGGCGTCACCGTAGCGATGGCGGCCGTCTTCCTCGTCGCTCTCGTCATCCCCGACGCCTGGAGGACCGGACCGGGTACGACGGGGTCCCGGCTGATCCTGGTGCTGGCGTACATCGCGCTTCGAGTTGTCGACCTGGTCCTCTTCCGCTGGGTGGCGGCCGGCAACCGGCAGGTGCGCAGGACCATTCGCCTCTACGCCCTCTCCACCACGTTGTCCTGGATTCCACTCATCCTCGGCGCCGTGTTCGGCGGCACCGCACAGATCCTGCTCTGGGCGCTGGCCCTCACCATCGACATGGGCGGCGGGGTGGTCTCCTCGATGCTGAGCGGGTGGCCCGTACGCAGCCCCGGCCACTTCGCCGAGCGGCACAGCCTCGTGGTGATCATTGCGCTCGGAGAATCCCTGATCTCGGTCGCCGCCGGCGTCGGGATCCAGCGGATCCGTGGACCAATCCTGCTGGCCGCACTCCTCACCCTGGCCGTCACCGTGTGCCTGTACTGGCTCTACTCCGCGAGCGCGGCAACCTCCAGGCACGCGCTGACGACGGAGTCCGGGCTGCGGCGGGCACACGTCGGCGCCAACGCCTACAGCGTTGCCCACTTCCCGGTACTCGCCGGGACCATCTACGTGGCGCTGGGAGTCGAGCAGGTGTTGGCCGGCCTGGCACATGAGGAGCCCCACGGCATCTCGGACTGGATGCCCGCCGTCGCGTTGTTCGGCGGGACCGCCCTCTTCCTCGCGGGCCGGGCGGCGTTCCTGAGTCTCAGCGTCCGCTGCGTACGACCGGGGCAGTTCGTCGCTCCCGTCGTGGCGCTGTTGCTGCTCCCCGTCGGCCGTTACCTGCCCGGCCTGGCCGCTCTCGGCCTGCTCACCGCGTTCCTCGCCGTGCTGCTCAGCTACGAGGCGCGGACCAGGCAATCCGCTAGGAACGACCAGCCACAGAGTTCACCGGAGTGACCGGGCTGATCAACGCGCCCACCCAACGAACCGCTCGAACAACTCGCCAGCGGCGACGGCAGGCAGCTCCGCGACCACCACCGCGTGCAGACTGCCCAGGTACATCGACAGCCCGATCCGGTCCCGGCCGTACGCCTCGGACAGGCGTACTCGCGCCGGAGCGCAGGGCCACGGGGTGTCCTGCTCGCAGGTACGGCAGGTCCACTCCGGCCGTCGCGGGATGTGTTGGTCGGCGAGGCGGCTCGGCAAGACAGCGGCTGCCCGCTGACCCTGTGCCGCTCGGGCTCGCACGGCCGCCCTGGCGGTGGTGGGGACCTCACCCATCACCGGCCAACACCGCCGTTGCGATATTCGGTGGATCGCCGGCGGGCTTGAGCCAGCAAGCGGGCTCGGGCGGCCTCCTGCTCTGCCTGTTGAATCGCCGGACCGATGGCGCGCAACGGCGCAGGAACCGCCAGACGCCTGGCACGCCGACGGAGCAGGTTGAACGGCCACATCATCGCGGGTGCCCTCCCGTCTCAGGGGTGGCGGCATCGCCTCAAACCCGGGCAAGGCTGCGCACCCACTGCAATCGTGAGAACACGCTAAACAGCAACGATGGGCGCAAAGGGTACGCAGCGTACCCAGCGACAGGAGGTACCCCTACAGCTCCGGCACCGCGATCCGACTCTCCAACTGGATCGCCTCGGCGCGGATGGCCGCCGGTGCCTCCCGGGCCAACCGGCCCGCCAATTCCTGAGCCGCAGGTGAGTATCGGACCGTCTCCGGAGAAGTGGACTCCGCCAGGCCCAACAGGTGGAGCGTCGCCTCCCTCGCCCCCTCCAGATCGGCAGAGCGAGCAAGCTCGACGTAGTGCCGGCCCCGCCGTTCGGTCGACGGGATCGACGCCGGGTCGAGCGAATGCGCCCGCCGCTGTGCCTCGTCGGGGTCGCCCAGGTCGACCGCGCACATCACCGCGTACACGTCGACCAACGGCCGCGACACCCGAGTACGAAGGCCGACGAATCCTGCCGGCAGGGCCTGCTCGACCACCCGGCGAGCGGCATCCCAGTCGGACCAGGCGCCCTGGTCGCCGGTACGTGCCCGCGTCAACGCGGTACACAGGTGCAGGTCGGCCAGCATCTCGGCCCACTCACTGCCACCATCGGCGACTTGGGGCTCGATCAGACCGCGAGCCTCCTGCAACCGCTCCAACGCCTCGTCACCGCGACCGACCGCCCGCAGCAGGTGCGCCGCATACCAGGTGGATTGGGCAATGGCGAGGGGGTCGTCGGCATCGAGGGCCGCAGCCATGCCGCGGTCGACGGTCAGCCAGCACAGCTCGCGGTCACCGTGCCAAGCGAGGTAAGCCTGCGCGAGGTGATGCGCCTGGGCGAGCAGGGCGAGGCTGGCACGGCGGTCCTCGCCGGTGTGTAGCCGGGTAGCTCGCTGAGTGGCTGCGAGCAGCCCGGGAAGGATGACGCTCACCTCCGTGCGTTGGTGGCGGGAGGTGTGCCAGGTCTGCCACGCGGAGTCGACAGCGCCGCGCAGGTAGTCGGGTGACTCCGGTTCGCCAGACACGGAGATATGCCAGGCGGTGAGGGCACGACGGACATCTCCGATGGCGGGGTGACTGGGACGCCCGTCCAGAGACAGGGTCACCTGCGGCCCGAACAGATCACCGAGGTCACGCACGCCGAGGTGCGGGGCGATCTGCTGGGCGGCTCGCAACGTCAAGCTCCGACGCCCGTTCTCCACAAACTTGATCGTGGTCGGCGACAGGCCGGCAAGGCCGGCGAGTTGTTCGCGGGAGAGGCCGGCGGCTCGACGAAGCCGCTCGACGCGCTGGCCAGGAGTGGGTTGCTGATCCGCCATAAGGCACCTCGCCGGCTCGGGTACATCGTGTACCCCGACCGTACGCCCCAATGAGGCTGCGGTCGATGCCCGTGCCGTCCGCCGAGCGCCTCGGCCACAGATGGGCCTCTCCGGTCGAACCGGCGGCTGATAGCGGCGGCATCTCCACTCAAATGATCGACTTGGGTCCAGTTATCCCGGATACCCCTGAGCATGGGGACACCCGGACTTCCGGGAAATCGAATAGATCAAGTGGTGTGTCCTGATCGGGGTGAGGCAGGATTTAACCCACGAAGACCTCCCGCCCTACCGGCCTTGTAAAACGCACAACTCGAAACCCCTAACCAGCACAAAAGCCACCCGCCCCGTCATTGCAACACAGATACGACACGTGGCCTAATGCAGCGGGATGAGTTGCAGGCTTTCGGCGCGCTGCGGGGAACTCCTCCCCCTTGCGAATAGCTTGTAGTGTCCCTGCCGTGACTCAAGAAGACGCTACGAACGCGAACGAGCAAGAGGCCGAGATGCCTCCACATGCCGAGCCTCCCGGTGACAACCCACCTGATCCGATGATCGCTTGGGAGCGAATCGCAGCCGGCGTGGCTGGCCTTGCGGCTGGAGGTGCGGGTGGAGCGGCAGTCTTCATAACCGACAACCAGGCTGGCTCTGCGGCGCTCGCCCTCGTGGGGGCAGCCTTCCTCTTTGTCGCGGTTCAGGGTACGCCGCTCATCCGTATCGGGGCTGGCTCAAACAGCTTAGAGCTGGAACGTCGCAGACAACGCCTCAAGAGAGCGGTCGAGCGAGCGGAAAAGGAAGGAAACGTCGATGCCGCATATGGGATCATTGAAGGTGCTCGGATAGCCGAGCCCGAAATCGAAGAGCTGCCCGAATACCAGGCTCTGATGTACGAGGATTACCTCGCCACAGCACTGACCGGTCTAGGTGCAAGAGTCGCGCGCCTGAGAGTAGATCAATGGTTTGACATGTTGGCTCAGACAGCGAGCGGATCGGCAGCGGTGGTCGTCAAGTACAGAGAGCACGGCCCTCTCGGCTTGAAGGACCTTGAGAGAGCTGACTATGCGACACAAAGAGCAAGGGTCGGCGGGGTGCTGGTCGTAACGAACGCGCCCTTGTCAGGCGAGGTGGAGCAGTACAACGCCTCTCGATCGCCCGACGATCGTCCCATCGAAGCTGTGACCTGGAATGACGCTCGCGACAACGGTCTTCTTGCCCGGGCGCTAGCCCGTACAGCGAGACAGTAGGAAACCGGACTAATGGCCGAGAAGGTCTAAGTGGTCTGGCGACGAGCCAGCGTCACTGATTTAGCGGTCCCTTGGGAAGGGAGGACATCGAGATCAACAGTCAAGGCGTGCTATGGGCCAGCGTTTGGGTGTCCGCCGGGGTGCTGCTTTCACCACCTTGTTGATCGAGTACTTCGCAAAGCCGTGGCTCGAATTGCGGCCCGACGAGGAAACAGCCGAGTCCGCGAGCGCGAAGCGGCAACTTCCCCAGAGCAGCAGCCATAGCGGTCGCCCGGCCAGCCTCGCCTGCCCCAACTTTGCCGCCCATTTGCCGCGACGAGTGAGAGGCGGCGACCCTGAGCGGAACCAAGCGAGAACTAATCATCATTGAAGGACGCGTCCCCTGACCAGCGTTCGCGCTGGTCAGGGGCGTTTTTTTACTGTCCAGATGGGCGGAGGGTGTGGGATTCGAACCCACGAAGACATCGCTGCCCTATCGGTTTTCAGAACCACTTACCCCAAGCCGTCAACCTGCTGCTACGCGATCCGTCGCCTCTCTCACGACACGGCACGCGGAGCGTTGCGGCATGCTGTCGTACCCTTGTGCGAGTCGGTCTTTGGGGGTTGATGGGTGTGGTGTCACTAAGTGAGGCGTTTCCCTGGCGCGCACCAGGGTCGAAGCTGGACGGTGCCGCCAACGCCGCCATGATCAAACAGCTCGGCGCAATGCCCCTCCACCAACTAGCCGACCTCACCCGCTGGACGTACAACCCAAAACTGACCAGCGCCATCAACGCCGCCATGACCAAACAACTCGGCGCAATGCCCCTCCACCAACTAGCCGACCTCACCCGCTGGACGTACAACCCAAAACTGACCAGCGCCATCAACGCCGCCATGACCAAACAACTCGGCGCAATGCCCCTCCACCAACTAGCCGACCTCACCCGCTGGACGTACAACCCAAAACTGACCAGCGCCATCAACGCCGCCATGACCAAACAACTCGGCGCAATGCCCCTCCACCAACTAGCCGACCTCACCCGCTGGACGTACAACCCAAAACTGACCAGCGCCATCAACGCCGCCATGACCAAACAACTCGGCGCAATGCCCCTCCACCAACTAGCCGACCTCACCCGCTGGACGTACAACCCAAAACTGACCAGCGCCATCAACGCCGCCATGACCAAACAACTCGGCGATGCCAACACGGGCACATTGCTCGCACAGATCGGCAGCGCAGGCACGGCCAGTTTCGAAGCCTGGCGTGGCATCATTACCGCCGCCAAAGCATCCGCCTCGCGCGGGGTAGCCGAGGTCCTTGCCAAAGAAGCCCCTAGCCTCGTCGAGGATCCGGCCGGATGGGTGATCGAAGCGGAGGAAGCTGCCGGAGCAGGCAACGCACAAGCTGGGGACGCTCTCCTTCTGGTGCGGTACCTCTTCGGATGCTTTTTGCTTCTGACCGGAAAACTTAATCCCAAAGCGAAGACCATCGAAAAGTTTGGGAGTTTGCTTGCCCTGTCCACACTCCTGGGAGTTGTGGTTGGGACCATCGACGCCAACAGCCCAAAGACCTTGGAGAAATTAACTCTTTACGCGGGAATTCCTTCTGCAGCTATGGGCCTTTACTTCGGGATGATCGCTCTCCAGCAGATGCCTCGGCCTCGCAGGAGTAAGCCGAGCTTGAACAGGCGCGGAAACAGCAAGCCACGTACGAAGGTCTTGCAGCGCGTCCATCACAGATAACTTCCATCGCAGCAGAGTTGGCAATCAATGTGCTCAATTAGGGCGCTGGCTATCTCACTCATATCCGCAATCACCACCTCTGCCCCGACAGCCTGAAACGTCTCCACCTTGGCGGGTCGATTCGCGTAGCCGATCTCTCGCACTCCGGCGGCCTGCCCGGAGTTGGTCCGAATCCTGCGGCATCGTGTCGGGCAGCACTGCCGAGACACCAATAGGCGGATGTCCAACGCCGCTGCTGCGCGACCGGCCCCGGTGTCGGAGAGCACCTATTTGCGTGCCCGGCGGCAGGCACGCAAAGGCAGCGTTGACACCGGCTCAGCAGCGCTCCCCGCTGGCACACCGGCCATACGACCTGCGGCATGCCACCGTGTCGCTCTGCCTCAACGCCCGAGTGCCGGCTACCCAGTTCGCCCAATGGGCTGACACAGCATGCACGTCCTGCTCAAGGTCTACGCCTCGTGAATTGACGGGACAGGACGAGGTCGCGCGCAAGTGAATCGAGAGAGCGTTGGGCACCGACGACCAGGCCGAGAGAGCGCCGGGTGACGCCGACACGTAGTCGACACGACCAGTGAGACGCGGCGGTCCCCGAACGGGACTTAGTGAGACTGACTCGCCATTCACGGAAGCCCCCCGGCCAGCGTTCGCGCTGGTCAGGGGGTGTTTTTGCTGTCCAGAGGGGCGGAGGGTGTGGGATTCGAACCCACGAAGACATCGCTGCCTTACCGGTTTTCAAGACCAGCGCCATCGGCCACTAGGCGAACCCTCCTGGGCCGCCACCCGTGGGCGTACGGCCACGCATAGTCTGCCACGGCTCGCTTCGGGCGGCCCGGCGTCCCTCCCCGGTGCGCCGGCCAGCAGGTCTGTTGGGTCCACTGTGGGCTGGAGGGTGCGCCTGCGGCACCCGGTGAGATCGGGAAGACTGGGCTCATGCGAGCGATCACGATTCCGGAGCCCGGTGGTCCCGACGCGCTGGTCTGGGCTGAGGTGCCCGATCCGGAGCCGGGCCCGGACGAGGTGATCGTGGATGTGCGGGCCGCCGGGGTCAACCGCGCTGACCTGCTGCAACGGCAGGGGCACTATCCGCCGCCGCCGGGCGCGCCCGCGTACCCCGGGTTGGAATGTTCTGGGGTGATCACAGTGGTTGGCGCGGAGGTCGCCGGTTGGGCGGTCGGGCAGCAGGTCTGCGCGCTGCTGGCCGGCGGCGGGTACGCGGAGCGGGTGGCGGTGCCCGCCGGGCAGTTGTTGCCGGTGCCGGCGTGTGACCCGGTCGACGCGGCGGCGCTGCCCGAGGTGGCCTGTACGGTCTGGTCGAACCTGGTCCAGGTGGCCCGGCTGGGCGCGGGCGAGACGTTGCTGGTGCACGGCGGTGGCAGCGGGATCGGCACGTTCGCCGTGCAGTTCGGGGCGGCTGTCGGTGTGACGGTGCTGACCACCGCGCGGGAAGCCAAGCACGCCCGGCTGCGTGAGCTGGGCGCGGCGCACATGATCGACTACCGGGAGCAGGACTTCGTCGAGGAGGTTCGGCGAGTCACCGACGGGCGCGGCGTGGACGTCGTCCTCGACATCATGGGTGGGTCCTACCTCGGGCGGAACGTGTCCGCGCTGGCCAACGGTGGTCGGCTCGTGGTGATCGGGATGCAGGGTGGGCGCAAGGCCGAGTTGGATCTCGGCGCGCTGCTGGCAAAGCGGGCGAGCCTCACCGCGACGTCGCTACGGTCCCGACCGCTCGCCGAGAAGGCGGAGATCGTCCAGGGCGTACGGGACGAGGTGTGGCCGTTGGTCGAGGCGGGCCGGATCCGGCCGATCGTGGACCAGCGGCTGCCGATGACCGAGGCGGCGGAGGCGCACCGGCGCGTCGAGTCGCACGATCACTTCGGCAAGGTGCTGCTCACCCGCCCGGCGGGCGGGGGCTCCGCCGTCAGCTGAGCACGCCAACCGGGTCAGCCGTCAGTTGAGCGAGCTTGCCAGCGTCGGGTCGTCGGTCGGTCGGGGCAGCACCAGCCGGGCGCCCGGGCCCTCGCCGGCCAGGGTGTCCCCCGGGTTGTTGAGCATGCAGCGCTGCAGGGACAGGCAGCCGCAGCCGATGCAGCCGTCCAGGTCGTCGCGGAGCTTGGTGAGCAGCCGGATGCGCTCGTCCAGCCGGCTTCGCCAGCTCGCCGAGAGCCGAGCCCAGTCCTGTGGGCTGGGGGTGCGGGCCTCGGGGAGCGAGTCGAGTGCCTCCCGGATCTCGTCGAGCGAGACGCCGACCTGCTGGGAGATCCGGATGAACGCGACCCGCCGCAACTCGGCGCGGGCGTACCGCCGTTGGTTGCCGCCGGTACGGTCGGCCCGGATCAGCCCGAGTCGCTCGTAGTAGCGCAGCGCCGACGGTGCCACCCCGGAGCGGGCGGACAACTCACCGATCGTCAATAGATCCGGCATCCCCAGGTCCTTGAGTTGAAGTGCACTTCAACTCACACAGTAGTGGCATGACCACCACACTGACCACCGACAGCAGCGCCCGACTGCCCGGGCTGATCCGGCGACTGACCGGCGACGAGAAACACGCGCCGAGCGCGCACTCCACCATCGACGTGCTCCAGGTGCTCTACGACCGGGTGCTGCGGGTCACCCCCGACAGCGTCGACGACCCGGAACGGGACCGCTTCCTGCTCTCCAAGGGCCACGGGCCGGCCGCCTACTACGCGGTGCTCGCCGCGCACGGCTTCATCCCGGACGCCTGGCTCGACGACCTGGCCGGGCCGGAGAGCCGCCTCGGCCACCACCCGGACCGACGCCTGGTGCCCGGCGTCGAGATCAGCTCCGGCTCCCTCGGGCACGGGCTCGGGCTGGCCGTCGGCACCGCGCTCGGCCTGCGCGCCCAGGGACTGCACAAACCCCGGGTGTACGTGCTGCTCGGCGACGCCGAACTGGACGAGGGATCCAACCACGAGGCGATCGCGTACGCGGGAGCGACCGGCCTGGACAGCCTCACCGCGGTCGTGGTCGACAACTCCTCGGCCAGCTACGGGTGGGCCGGTGGTATCGCCAGCCGGTTCACAGTCAACGGCTGGACCGCCGACACCGTGAACGGTCGGGACCACGACGCCCTGTACGCGGCGCTGACCGGACACCGGCCACGACACCCACACCTGGTGGTTGCCCGCACCGAGAGCAAGGGATGACCGACATGCGTACCGCCTTCATCGACACCACCACAGCGCTCCTCGACGAGGATCCGCGTACCGCACTGGTGCTCGCCGACATCTCGGCGAGCCAGTTCGCCCCGGTAGGACGCCGACACCCGGACCGGGTGCTCAACGTGGGCATCCGGGAGCAACTGATGATCGGTGTGGCCGGCGGGCTCGCCCTGACCGGGCTGCGTCCGATCGCGCACTCGTACGCGACGTTCCTGGTGGACCGGGCGTACGAGCAGATCAAGTTGGATCTGGAGCACCAGGGCGTGGGCGCCGTCCTGGTCAGCATCGGCGCGTCGTACGACGGGTCGGCGGAGGGCCGCACCCACCAGTCGCCCGGTGACGTGGCGCTCTTCGACTCTCTCGGCGACGGATGGACGGTCCGGGTGCCCGGCCACCCGGACGAGGTGAGGACACTGCTCCGCGACGCCGCGACCAGCGACGATCCGATCTACCTGCGGCTCTCCGAGCAGCGCAACACCGACGCGTACCCGGATGCGGCCCGGCTACGGGTGCTGCGGCGGGGCGGGGCGAACGCGCCGCTCGTGGTGGCGGTCGGACCGATGCTCGACCCCACGGTGGCGGCTACCGAGGGGATGGACGTGACTGTGGCGTACACCCACACACCGCGGCCGTTCGACACGCGCGGGCTCCGGGCGCTCGCCGCCACCGACGTGGTGCTGGTCGAGCCGTACCTGGCGGGGACGTCGAGCGCGGTCGTCAGCCGGACGCTGGCGGACGTACCGCACCGGCTGCTCGCCCTCGGGGTGGGTCAGACCGACCTGCGACGGTACGGCGATCCGGCCGACCACGCCCGGTGGCATGGTCTGGACGCCGACGGCCTGCGGCGGTCGATCAGCGCGTTCCTGGGGTCACTTGGCGGCTGAGACGGCGGGGCGGCGGCGAGCGCGCTCGCGCCCGAGGATCCAGATCGCCTCGACGCCGTCCTTCCAGGTGATCTTCTTGCCCTCTTCCCGGCCGCGCGCCCGGTAGCTGATCGGCACCTCGTACGGGCGGATCCGCTGGCGCAGCAGCTTGCCGGTCACCTCGGCCTCCATGCCGAAGCCGCGCGAACGCACGTCAAGCGACCGGTAGAGCGCCACCGGCATCAGCTTGAAGCAGGTCTCCAGGTCACCGATGTACGAGTTGAACAGCACGTTGGCCGCCATGGTGACGCCCTTGTTGCCCATCACGTACCAGAAGCTGTAGGCGCTGTGGCTGCCGAACGTGCGATTGCCGTAGACCACCGTGGCCCGCCCGTCGAGCACCGGGTCGAGCAGCTTCGGGATGTCCTGCGGGTCGTACTCCAGGTCGGCGTCGAGGATGACCATGTAGTCGCCCTCGGCGCTGTCGACAGCCGTCTTGATGGCGGCACCCTTGCCGGCGTTGCGCTGGTGGGTGATGACCCGCAGGCGGGCGTCGTCTGCGCGATCGAGGACCTCGCCGGTGCCGTCCCGGCTGCCGTCGTCGACGACGACCAACTCGATCTCGCAGGGGTAGTCCACCGCCAGTGCCTGCTTCAGGGCATCCGCGATGCGTTCTTCCTCGTTATAAACCGGCATGAGGATCGAGAGCTTCACGGGGATCTCCACGGTGGCGGCAACACGTCGGACATAGCCTAGCCTGGCTGGTTTGTTAACCACGTACCGCCACTGCGGGGCAGCCGGCGCGGCGGGCTCAGATCAATGGTGTTTACTTCCGCCATGTCGGCTGCCGGCTCCCTGCTCGCGGCGGTTCCTGCCGCCGCGGTGCTCCTGCTCACCGTCGCGACGAGGCCACGCGAGGTTGGCGCGGTGACACCGCTGCGGCTCGCCGTGGTGCGCGCCGTCCTACTCAGTGGGGCGTACGCGGTGCTCGTCGTCGAGGTGCTCGGTGCGTCGCACGCGCTGACCCGACAGGCGTTCACCGTCGCCTGGCTGCTCTTCCTGGCCGCGGCCGCGACGGCGGCCGGTCTGCGGTGGCGACGGGCGGCCCGCCTCGGGCCGGCGCCCGCCGCCGCAGCGGTACCGGTGCCGGTCGAGGCCGCGCCGGTGCCGGTCGGCGCTGTGGTGTCCGGCGGCAGCCCCGACGTTTCCCCCCAAACCGTCGAGCACGGTGAGCCCGACCCCGCGCCGGCCCGGGCCGGCCGAGGGCCGGCCGGCCTGCTCGCCGCGGCGGTCGACACCTGGCGTACGGCCCGACCGGGCGAGCGGCTCCTCGCCGGCACTGTCGGCGGGCTGGTCCTGGTGGAGTTGCTGGTCGCGCTGCTGGCCGAGCCGAACAACTTCGACTCGCAGACCTATCACCTGCCGAAGGTGGAGCACTGGGTGGCCCAGGGCGACCTGGACTTCTGGCCCACCGCCATCCACCGGCAGGTGACCATCCCGCCCGGAGCCGAGTACCTGCTGCTGCACCTGCGTCTGCTCACCGGCGGCGACCACCTGCACAACCTGGTGCAGTGGGCGGCCGGAGTGGTCTGCCTCCTGGTGGCCGCACGCATCACCGCGCAGCTCGGCGGTGGCCGGCGGGCCCAGTTGCTCACCGCGTTCGTGCTGGCGACCACCCCGATGGTGGTGCTGCAGGCGACCAGCACGCAGACCGACCTGATCTGCGCGGCGTGGGTGGCCTGCGCGGCGACCCTGGCGCTGGACGGGCTGCGCCGACGGACCGGCTGGGGCACGCTGCTCGGGCTGGGAGCGGCGACCGGGCTGACCGCGGTGACCAAGACCAGCGGCCTGATCGCGGTCGGCCCGCTGCTGGTGCTCTGGGGGCTGGCCCAGCTGAGGCTGGCCCGGACGGATCGATCGGCACCTACTGGTCCGGCAGCGGCCGGCGGGGGGCGGCGGTCCTGGCCGGTCGGCGGGCTGGCCCGCACGGTCGGCGGTTCGGTGCTGATCCTGGTGGTCGCGGCAGTGGTGGTCGGCCCGTTCCTGGCCCGGGTGACCGCCGAGTTCGGGCACCCGCTGGGGCCGCCCCGGCTGCGCGAGTCCATCCCGATGGAGCGGCACGACCCGGCGTCGATAGTGGTCAACGCGCTGCGGATCGGGCACACCGCGTTCGACACACCGCTGGCGCCCCTGCGTCGGGCCGGGGCCGACGTGATCATCAGCGGCGCCGAGGCGATCGGAGTCGACCCGCAGGACCGCGCGATCACCTTCGGCCGCGAACTCTTCCCGGAGCCGGCCTGGTATCCGGACGAGGACCGGGTGGCGTTTCCGCTGGCCGGGGCGTTGGCGGTGATCGGGGCGGTGATCGCGCTCGCCCGACCACGGCGGATCGCCCCCGAGCGGGCCGGATCACTGCGGGCGTACGCCGTGGTGGTGCTGACCGCCGTGCTGCTGCACACCGCGATGATCAAGTGGCAGCCGTGGGGCAACCGGCTGCTGCTCTACGCCGTGGTGCTCGCCGTGCCCCTCGCCGGCCTCTGGCTGGACGCACTCCTGCGCAACCGCGCGGGTGGGCGTCGTTCGGTTGCCACAGTGCTGGCCGTCACCGTGCTGGCCGCCTCGGCGCTGGCCGGAGTGCTCGCGCTGTCGTACGGCTTCCCGCGCCGGCTGGTCGGCTCCGGCTCGGTCTTCACCACCTCGGACTGGGACACCCGGTTCCTGCGCCGCCCGCAGTGGGCCGACGAGTTCCGCTGGGCGGCGACCGCGGTCCAGGACAGCGGTGCGCGACGGATCGGGCTGGTGCAGCAGAACGACAACTGGGAGTACCCGTGGTGGCTGCTGCTGCGGCAGCCCGACGGCGGCTCACCCGACCTGGTGGCGTTGCAGTCGGTGCTGCCGGAACGACCGCCGGCCGACCCCTCCTCGGTCGACGCGATCGTCTGCACCGGCACCAGGGCGGCCTGCGCCAAACTCGTCCCGGCCGGCTGGCGGCTGGAGTTCCGCGGCTACGTCGGCTACGCCCTGCCGCCGGGCCGCTGAGCCAGAACGCCGCCGCCGGGCCGGCGGCCCATCGCCGCCGGTTCAGCGAACCGCAGGCCCGGATAGTCCGATCCGGGCGGTTCTGCAGCCCGCGCGTAAGGACCTGAGGCGCATTCACATCTGTTGATCCGCACGTTACCGTCTGGTAACTCAATCGACGTCCCGCGATTGAGCCGAAAGGAGTGCGTCGATGCCTGCAATCCCCGCCAGGCCCGAACGCGCGACCCGACGACGGGCCACCACCGTCGTCGTCGCCGTTGCCGCTCTCGTCCTACCGATGCTCGCCGGACCAGCCACCCCCGCCAGCGCCGCCGACCGACCCACAGTCCAACCGCTCCCCGCCAACCTCGAAGCCGTCCGTGCCGCCGAGGCGACAGCCCTCTACGGCAGCCCGACGATCCGCCCGATCGAACAGCGTCGCACCGCGTTGATCACCATGGGTGACAGCGAGATCTCCGGTGAGGGGGTCGGCAACTACGTCCCCGGCACCCACCAGGACGGCAACTGGTGCGACCGCTCGTACGACCAGGCGGTGTTCCGCACCGGCATCACGTCGGACGCGCAGTACAACATCGCCTGCTCCGGCGCCACCCCCTGGAACCTGATCGCCGGCGGCCCGACCCAGCACAACGAGCTGAACCAGGGCGACTACCTGGGCATCAAGGCGCGCAACACGCACGTGAAGCTGATCTGGGTGGTGGTCGGAGCGAACGGTGACGGCACCATCCAGTTCGGTCCGGTCGCCACCGACTGCGCCATCCGCCGGGTCACCTTCCAGGGCGCCTGCTACCCCACCTACACCGACCAGTGGACGATCCGGACCGACGGCAGCCGGCAGGCAGTGGAGTCGGCGCTCACCGACATCCGGCAGACCATGACCAACGCCGGCTACCTGCTGTCGGACTACGAGTTGGTGCTGATGTCGTACCCGAGCCCCGGCAGCCCCGACGTGGAGGACAACCCCAACTTCCCCGGCTGGTACTCCGGCGGTTGTCTGCTCTACCTGGCCGACGCGGCCTTCGCCCGGAACAAGGCGGTGCCGATGTTCGAGTCGGCGCTGCGGTCGGCTGCGGCGAACACCGGCACCCGCTACCTGGACGCCAGCCGCCTCTTCCACGGCCACGAGGTGTGCACCGACAACACCTCGGTCCGCGGCCTCTACATCGAGGTCGGCATCTGGAACGAGAACGCCGCCCGCCAGTCGTTCCACCCCAACGCCCGTGGGCACGGCATGTTCGCCCAGTGCATCACCCAGTTCTGGAACTCCGGGCAGACGCGGGCCAGCTGCGTCGACCCGGCCAGCACCGGCGGTGGCGTGCTCTACCCGGGGCTGCTGGAGTTCAAGCAACTGCGCAACCTCGCCACCGGCACCTGCGTCGACGGCAAGGGGTACGACTCCCGCAACGGCACCGCGCAGCAGCCGTACTCCTGCCACGGTGGGCGCAACCAGGGCTTCTGGTACGACTCGGCTCGGCGGTCGCTGCACTCGGAGCTGTCCCACGACCGGTGCCTGGACGTCGCCAACAGCTCGATGACCGCCGGCACCGCTGTCAACATCTACGACTGCAACGGCACCGGCGCGCAGCAGTTCGTCTTCGCGGGTAACCAGATCAGGCCGGCGAGCGCCAACAACCTCTGCGTGGCGTTCGACAACCCGTTGCTGGGCAGCTCTCGCCTGCGGTTGGCGAACTGCTCCAGCAGCACCCGGCAGCAGTGGTCGTTCGAGGCTCGCACCGCCGCCAACCCGGTGGGCTACGGCCACGACGACTTCGTCGGCTCCCGCGTCTACTGATGAGGGAAGGGGCCCTGGTGTCGACCAGGGCCCCTTCGCTCACTTCGCGTGGGGAATGAGGACGAGCCGGGCCACTCCCTTGTCGCCATCCTTCGCGCCGGCGACGCCGAGCGTCGCGCCCACCTTGACCTCGCTCGGCTGCACGGTGGCCCGCCGCTCGACCACCCGCAGGTCGTCGCCGAAGGTCCAGGTCATTGTGAAGCCGTCGGTGGACTTGACGGTCATCGAGTCGCCGTCGATGGCAGTCACCTCGCCGCGCTGCACGGCGACGGTCTGCGTACCGCCGTCCTTCGTCTTCACCACCGCCTCACCGTGCAGGGTGTTCTTGCGCAGCAGCACGCGGGCCTGGCGGCGCTTGCGCCACTCCTCGCCGCGCTTCTCCCGGGCCTTCTCCTTCGCGCTGGGGGACGCACCCGGCGTCGGGGTGGCCGGTGCGGCGATGGTCCGCACGTCCAGGTCGTCGGCGTCGAAGCCCATCGCGGTCAGCGCCTGACCCTCGACACCCATGGCGGCGGCGACCTCGACGGCGACGTCCCGGGCGGGCTGGCTGGCCACCTCGGCCGCGCCGCAGCCGCTGACGCCGAGCGCGACAGCCGCGAGCAGTGCCGTGGTGCCGGTGGCGATACCCCAACGTGGCATGACTCTCCCTCTCGTCCGTGGAGCCCTCAGCCTTCCCGGGAACGACGAGCGGAGCGTCAGGCCGACGTTCGGGTCAGGTAAGGATCACCGGGCAGCCGGACGGTGAAGGCGGCACCGCCCTCCGGCGCGTGCCCGGCGGCGATCTCCCCGCCCAACCGGCGGACCAGCCCGGCGGCCAGCGCCAACCCCAACCCGCTGCCCACCTTGCGCACCCCCCGGTACCGCTCGTGCAGCGCGCCGCGTTCGAAGGCCACTGCCAGGTCGTCGTCGGTGAAGCCGGGCCCGCCGTCGCGGACCTCCAACACGCCGCCGTGCGCCGGGTCCGCGCCGGCCGGCCGAACCGCGAGCACCACCGGCGACCCCGGGGGTACGACCCGCAGCGCGTTCTCCAGCAGCCCGTCCAGCACCTGCCGGATCCTCCCCGGATCGGTGTACGCGGGCACCGGCTGACCGGGCGTCTCCACCCGGAACGGCACGCCCACCGCCGCGCACCGACCGGACCAGGTCGGCTCCGCGTCCACTGCCAGTCGGGTCAGGTCCACCGGCACCGGTTCGAGGGGGAAGTCGGCGGCCTCCAACCGGGCCAGTGCCAGCAGGTCACCGATCAGCCGGTCCAGGTGTTGGGCCTCCGCCAGCACCGTCCGACCGGTGTCCACCGTGTCGTCGGCACCGAGCACCCCGTCGGCGAGCGCCTCGGCGTATCCCCGGATCGCGGTCAGCGGGGTGCGCAGCTCGTGCGAGACGGAGAGCAGGAACTCCCGCTGTCGACCCTCGCTGGTGGCCAGCGCGGCAGCCAGCCCGTTCAACGCCTCGGCCAGGTCGGCGACCTCGTCCGGCGACTCGACCGGCACCCGGACGGCGCGGTCACCGGCGCGCAGACGTGCGGCGGCGGTGGCCGCGACCCGGATCGGCCGGGCCAGCCGACGGGCCAGCAGCAGCCCGGCCACCACACCGGCGGTCAACCCGGCCAGCAGCGGCAACCAGAGACTGAGCAGCACCCGGGCCCACAGCCCGTTGGCCAGGGGACGGGAGAGCACCACCCCGTTGCCGCCGGGCAGGGCCCGACCCTCGACCAGGGCCCGCGCACCGTTGACCGAGCGACGAGCCGACACGTTGCGGCCCTGCCCGATCCGCTGCACCACCCGCGGCGGCAGACCTGCCCGGTCGACCACCCCGCGCCGGATCAGGTACGCGTCGATGCCCTGGTCACGCAGTTGCTGGATGAGCCGTTCCTCGTCGGCGCTGCGACCCCGGTCGAGGCGGGTGCGCAGCACCTCGGCCGCGAGCCGGGCCTGGGCGGCGAGCGCCTCCTGCTCGCTGCGCTCCGCCCCACGGATCGCCAACGGCACCGCGACGATGGCGGTGACCAGCACCGACACCAGCGCCACCGCGCAGGTGACGAGCACCGCGCGGGCGGTCAGCGTACGGCCGAATCGGCCTCGTCGCGGTGCGGCCGGTGGGGTGGCGCCGACCACCGGCAGGGCCATGGTCGGCGACTCGACGTGCCCGGTGTGGTCAGGCATCGACCGCGTATCCAACGCCGCGATGGGTCCGGATCACGCTCGCCGGGCCGAGTTTCGCCCGCACCTGGGCGACGTGCACGTCCACCGTCCGGGTGCCGGCGTGCGCCGCGTAGCCCCAGACCCCGGCCAGCAGCTCCTCCCGGGTGAAGACCCGGCCGGGGCGGGCCATCAGGTGGGCCAGCAGGTCGAACTCGGTGGAGGTGAGCTGCACCGGGGCGCCGGCGGCGGTTACCGTGCGGCGGGCCGGGTCGAGCGTCACCGGGCCCACGACACGTGGTCGGTCCGCGCCCTCCGGGCCGCCTGCGGATCGACGCAGCACCGCGCGCACCCGGGCGACCAGTTCCCGTGGGCTGAACGGCTTGGTGACGTAGTCGTCGGCGCCCAACTCCAGGCCGACGATCCGATCCACCTCGTCGTCCCGAGCGGTGAGGAAGATGACCGGAGTCCAGTCGCCCGCCTCGCGCAGTCGGCGGCAGATCTCCGTGCCGGGTAGGCCCGGCAGCGCGATGTCCAGGACGCAGGCCACCGGGCGCAGCCGGCGGGCCGCGCTCAGACCGGCCTCGCCGTCACGTTCCAGGTGGACGCCGAACCCGTCCCGGGTGAGGTAGAGCCGGACCAGGTCGGCGATGGCCGGCTCGTCCTCCACGACGAGGACGAGCCCGCGATGCGGTGGTTCGACTGTCACCGGCCCATGATTGCCGACCCGGTGGGCTCGGCGCGATCGGTGCGTGTTCGAGTTCGGTAAAGGCGGGGCGACACCCGCTGAGGTGTCAGTTCACCAGGACGGGGCGAAGATCCCGGGCCGCGCGACGGCCGGTGTGTCACCGATGCTGGCGACGACCCGCGCTCCGGGCGGCCGCAGGCGGGTCCGGAACGCCTGGTTGAGCAATGCGTCGAGCTGCCAGACCTGCTTCGGGTGGCTGGTCCGGATCAGGAATCGCTCACGGATCCCGTCGATCGCGGTGGCCGCCATCTCGACCGACTGCAGCCGAGGGTCCGGGCTCCAGGTGACGTTGCTCAGCTCGCGCAACTCGGTGTTGAGGTGCAGGCGCAGTCGGTGCAGGAGGCGGGTCTGCTGGGTCACCACCAGGCGGCGGTGCGTGAGCAGTAACAGGTAGTCGCCGGTGACCGGGCGGTCGGGGCGGCTGCAACGGGTGACCAGGATGGTGGCGTCACCGGAGCCGACGCAGCGCCGGAAGACCGGCATGTGCCGGCTCACCGTCTGCACGGCCAGGCCAGCCTCTGCGGCGGCCGGGAGGAACGTTCGGGAGAAGACGTCCATGACCTGCCCAACGACGTCCTTAGCGGGGTGACGTGGGTCACGCGGGACTTTTGGAAGTTCCACGCCGCCTGTCGCACAGCCTGTCCGACTTCCGACTCCGACGGATCATGGTCAGGAGTTGGGCTGAAGTGGACTGGCGGCGAACAGCTCCTCCAGCCAGCCCGGGACCGCGTCGGCGTACTCGGCACGGGACTCCTCGGCGGTGTCCAGTGCTCGACGCCAGGACAGCGACCGGCTCACCGGCCCCAGGCCGATCGCCAGGTCGGCGGCCTCGACGAGGGTCCGGCGGTCGTACCTGTCGGTCCACGCCTCCAGGTACGCGTCGCGCAACCGAACCAGTTGAACGTCGTCGGCGGCGAGCTTCCTGGCGTGCCCGATGGAGCGCAGGGTCACCAGCAGCGTGCCGAACGGGTGCGCCACCGAGGCGTCACCCCAGTCGAAGTAGCGGTACCCGGCGTCGCCGGCGAAGACGTTGCCGTCGTGCAGGTCGTCGTGTTGCACGGTCGCCGGGATGCCGAGGTCGGCGAGCCGGCGGCACCGCTGCGCGTACGACGGCAGCTCGGCCCGCAGCCGCTCGTGCATCTCCGCACCGAGCCCGCCCTCGGCGCCGATAGGCAGCGCCTCGTGATCGTCGAGCAGCTCGACGAAGAGGCCGGCCAGCACCTCCGGACGCTGATCCGGCACACCCAGGGCGACCAGCTCGTCGGCGCGCGACGCGCTGGCCAGTTGCAGCGCCGCGTACCCCGGCAGCGCCCGCTCCCAGTGCGCCAGATCGGGGTCACGCGCCAGCACGTCACGTAACGACTCGCCACCGTCGGGCAGCAACGACCAGCCCTGCGCCGGGTCCACAGCGATCGGCGTCAGCACCCGGTCGGGCGTCAACTCGGCGAGCGCCGCGATCAGGACCGCCTCGTGCACAGTGCCCGGGTTGTTGACCTTGAACCAGACCGGGCCGTCGTCGGTGGGCACCCGCCACACCAGCGACCAGGGACGCACCCGGGGCTCCACCAGCCCGGTCACCCGGCGGCCGGCCCGGCTCAACTGCGCGTCGACCCAGGATCGGGCCCGCAGCTGCCACTGCTCGTTGGACCAGTCGGGGGCGTGCTCGCCGGCGATCGTCGTCACGCTGGCACCCTAGGTGGCCCTCCCGCGCCGAGGCGAGGAGTTTTCCCGCCCCGCGTCAGACCAGCTCGACGATTGTGGCGTTGGCCATGCCGCCGCCCTCGCACATGGTCTGCAGGCCGTAGCGGATCCCGTTGTCCCGCATGTGTTGGAGCATCGTGGTCATGATCCGGGCACCGGAGCCGCCGAGCGGGTGACCGAGGGCGATCGCCCCGCCACGCGGGTTGAGCCGCTCCGGGTCGGCCTCGGTCTCCGCCAGCCAGGCCAGCGGCACCGGGGCGAACGCCTCGTTCACCTCGTACACCCCGATCTCCTCAATGCCCAGCCCCGCGCGGCGCAGCGCCTTCGCGGTGGCCGGGATGGGGGCGGTCAGCATGGTGACCGGGTCGTCGGCGGCGACCACGGCGGTGTGGATCCGGGCCAGCGGGCGCAGACCGTGCCGGCTGGCCCAGTCGGAGGTGGTCACCGCGAGGGCCGCGGCCCCGTCGGAGATCTGGGACGCGGACCCGGCGGTCACCACGCCGTCGGCCCGGAACGGGGTGGCCAGCTCACCCAGCTTCTCCAGCGAGGTTTCCCGGCGGATGCCCTCGTCGGCAGCGAACTTGCCACCATCGGCGAGCGGCACCGGGGTCAGCTCCGGGTCGAACGCGCCGGCGTCCTGCGCGGCGGCGGCCTTCTCGTGGCTGGCCAGCGCGAACTCGTCCAGTTGGGTACGCGAGAGCCGCCACCGCTGGGCGATCAGCTCGGCCCCGACCCCCTGGTTGAACGGCAGCGGCGCGTCGTCGGCGAAGCCCTCGACGCCCCGGTACCGGGCGCGCAGCTGATCGCTGAACGGCATGCCGCCGGCCACACTGGAACCCATCGGCACCCGGGTCATCGACTCGACGCCACCGGCGACCACCAGATCGGCCTGGCCGGAGAGCACCGTCGCGGCGGCGAAGTGCACTGCCTGCTGGCTGGAGCCGCACTGCCGGTCCACCGTGGTGCCGGGCACCGTCTCGGGCCAGCCGGCGGCGAGCACGGCGTTGCGGGCGATGTTCCACGACTGCTCGCCGACCTGGGACACACAGCCCCAGAAGACGTCGTCGACCTGGGCCGGGTCGAGCCCGGTGCGCTCGGCGAGGGCGCGCAGCACGTGCGCCGAGAGGTCGACCGGGTGGACGCCGGCGAGGCTGCCCTTGCGCCGCCCGACCGGGGTACGTACCGCGCCGACGATGACCGCGTCACTCATGTTTACTCCCCGGTAACTTGGGCTGCCCCGATCCTACGTCGTCCGGCGCCCACGGCACTGCCCCAGACCCTTCCGTGTCGATCATGGAGTAGTGGTGGCTAGAAGCGCGAGGCTGCGATCCGGCGGACCGCTGGCATGCTGGGCGGGTGGATGAGATCTCCCCGGAACGGCAGTGGCGGGTCCCGGCAAGCCTGCCGGCGGCGAAACTGGCGGGCGCGGTTCTGCTGATCGCGCTCGGGCTGCTCTTCGCCGACGGCGACCCGGTGCGGTTGGCGCTGGCCGTCCTGGCCGCCGCCGCGCTGGCCGGTTGGGCGGTACGCGACCTGATCGCACCGGTCCGGTTGGCTGTTGATCCGACCGGACTCACAGTCATCCGCGGGTTCGCTGGTCGCCGACTGCTGCCCTGGCCGGCGATCGAGGCGATCACCGTGGACCGTCGACCGCGATTGGGGCTCACGTCCGAGGTCCTGGAGATCGACGCGGGCGAGTCACTGCACCTCTTCAGCCGCTACGACCTGGGCACCACCCCGGAAGAGGTAGCCGCCGAACTGCGCGCCGCCCAACGCTCCTGACACCCCGAGATCTTGGAAGGAAACCGCCCCTCTGGGGGCACCTTCCTTCCAAGATCTCGATCGAGCCGTCAGGTGAGCAGTGCTGCGGTGCGGAAGAGCACCAGCGCGAGCAGGATCAGCAGGATCATCGCCGCACCGGCGACCTGCACCAGCGTCCGCCGACCACGCGGCGCGTACGCGAGCACCAACGCCATCAGCGCGCCGACCACCAGCCCGCCCAGGTGCCCAGGGATGGAGATGCCCGGCACGGCCAGCGTGAACACCAGGTTGATCACCAGGATCGGGATGATCCGGGAGATGTCCCGGCCCAACCGGCGCTCGATGATGATCAGCGCGGCGAAGAGGCCGAACACGGCCGTCGACGCGCCGACGGTGGCCGCCCGCGGGCTGCTGAACAGGTAGGCGGCCACGTTGCCGCCGAGGCCCGCGATCAGGTAGAGCGCGGCGAACCGCACCCGCCCGAGGTTGGCCTCCAACGACCGGCCGAGCACCCACAGCGCCCACATGTTCAGCAACAGGTGGAGCACGCCGTAGTGCAGGAACATCGCGGTGACCAGCCGGTACCACTGGCCCTCGGCGATCCCGCCGAGCGTGAAGTCGGAGAGGTAGGCGCGGCCGAGCACCGCACCCCACTCGGTCAGCGGCGTGCTGCCACCCATCAGGCCGCCGAAGCCGGAGCCACCCACCGCCGCGTCCCCGCCCCGGGCGGACGCGATGGAAACCAGCAGGAACAGCACGTTCACGGCGATCAACGCCTTGGTGACATAGCCGTGCCGACCGGCCGTACCGCCGCCGAAGGCGGTACGCGCCGGCCGGACACTGCGACGCCCCTCGTTGACGCACTCCGGGCACTGGTGCCCGACCGACGCATCGCGCATGCAGTCCGGACAGATCGGCCGGTCGCAGCGGCTGCACCGGACGTAGGTCTCCCGGCCGGGGTGCCGGTAGCAGACCGGGGTGGTCGGCGGAGACTCGCTCACCGGGCCGACCCTCCGCCCACCACACGGTTTACCGGCACCGGCCGTGCTCCGGAGCGCTCAATCATGCGAGCAAAGGTACCTCGCTTGTCGCTCAGGAAGCGGACCGCTCGATCTCGACCCGCTCGATGACGACGTCCTGGAGCGGACGGTCGCTCGGACCGGTCGGGGTGCTCGCGATCGAATCCACGATCTTCACCGACTGCTCGTCGGCCACCTGGCCGAAGATGGTGTGCCGGTTGTTGAGGTGCGGCGTCGGGGACACGGTGATGAAGAACTGCGAACCGTTGGTGCCCGGTCCGGCGTTCGCCATCGCCAGCAGGTAGGGACGGTCGAACCGCAGCTCCGGGTGGAACTCGTCGGCGAACTTGTAGCCCGGTCCGCCCCGACCGGTCCCGGTCGGGTCGCCCATCTGGACCATGAAACCGCTGATCACCCGGTGCGAGATGGTGCCGTCGTAGTACGGACCATTGCCCGGCTGACCGGTGCGCGGGTCGGTGTACTCACGGTTGCCCTCGGCCAGGTCGACGAAGTTACGGACGGTCTTCGGCGCGTGGTTCGGGAAGAGCTCCAGCCGGATCGGGCCAGCGTTGGTGTGCAGGGTGGCGTAGACAGCCTCGGCCACGGGTACTCCTCACTCGTTGGTCAGTTCCATGCGGATCCTCCCATGTGCCCGATCTGGCATCGCGGAGGCATCCGAAGGTGGAGGATGACGAAGGAACAACTCCCAGGAGGTAGGACCGTGTTTGGATTCGGGCGGCGTAAGTCCCAGGGGCAGCTGGCTAAGGCCGAACTGAACCAGAGCATCAGCCACCTGATGCAGGCAGCCAACCACGCCGCGAAGGGTGCTGGCGCGACCGTCGGCCCGCGGGTCCAGGTGGCCCGGGGCTACGTCGGGCCGACCGCGGTGAAGGTACGCGACCGCGCGGCGACCGGCTGGGGGACGACTCTCACCACGCTGGCACCGCTGGCGGCGGCTGCTCGTGACGGGGCCGCGCAGGCAGGGCCGCTGACCAGGAAGGCCAAGTCGAAGACCATGCGGATCACCGGTAAGAAGAAGCAGCCGCGTCGTCGCGGCTCGATGATGACCGGCCTGTTGGCGGCGGGCGCCATCGCCGGTCTGGCCGGCGCTGTCGCGCTGCGTCGCCGCCGGGAGCAGCAGGAGTGGGCCGAGTACGACCCGACCCGCAGCACCCTGGAGCCGATGCGCGACGAGGTCGACTCGATCGAGGTGCGTACGCCGTCCGCCACCCGGGGGTCCGACGGTTCCGCCATGTCCGGCGCGGCGGGAATGACCGGCGCGGGCAGCTCGGCGGTGGCCGGCGGCTCCAGCGCCAGCACCACCGCCCCGGCCAAGCAGACAGGTGTCCGCCCGACCGAGAAGGTCCCGTCGGTCGCCGAGGGCGCCACGGACGTCTCCGGTCGGCCGACCGACGACCTCACCAAGGCGCTGGGCAAGGACACGGCCCGCACCAACGGCCGCCGCTGACGCCAGCAACAGCGCATCGGGCGCCGGCGAGCGGGTTCACCCCCGCTCGTCGGCGCTTCCGCGTCAGGTGGCGGTGCGCACAGCTTCGGCCTCCGGTCAGAGCCAGCCGTTGCGACGGAACCAGCGGTAGAGGGCCAGCGAGACACCGAGCATGAGGGCCAACACCACCGGATAGCCGTACGTCATCTTCAGCTCGGGCATGTTGTCGAAGTTCATCCCGTAGATGCCGGCGATGGCGGTCCAGACGGCGGCGATACCGGCCCAGGCGGCGATCTTGCGCATGTCGTTGTTCTGGTCGACTGTGACCTGGGCCAGCCGCGCCTGGAGGATCGAGTTCAGCAGGTCGTCGTAGGAGTTCACCTGCTCCACGGTGCGGCTCAGGTGGTCCTGCACGTCCCGGAAGTACTTGCGGATCTCCTTGGGCACGTCCCGGTTGACCTGGGACGTCAGCGTCATCAGCGGCCGTTGCAGCGGCACCACCGCCCGCTTGAACTCCACCAGCTCCCGCTTCATCTGGTAGATCCGCTGGATCCGCCCGTGGCCGTGCCGATCGAAGACCTCGGCCTCCAGCATGTCCAGGTCGTCCTCGATCTGGTCGGCCACCTCCAGGTAGAGGTCGACCACCCGGTCGGTCACCCCGTACGCCACCGCCCACGGACCGTGCAGCAGCAACTCCTGCTTGGTCTCCAGGTCGGCGCGGATCGGGGCGAGCCGGCAGGCATCCCCGTGCCGGACGCTGATCACGAAGTTCGGGCCGATGAAGAGCATCACCTGCCCGGTCTCCACGACCTCGGAGTTCTCGGTCAGCTCGGTGTGCTCGCAGTAACGGGCGGTGCGCAGCACCAGGAAGACGACGTCGCCGAACCGCTCCAGCTTGGGGCGCTGCTCGGCCTTGACCGCGTCCTCGACGGCCAACTCGTGCAGGCCGTAGGTCTCCGCGATGGCGGTCATCTCGGCCAGCTCCGGCTGGTGCAGACCGATCCACACGAAGCCGTGCTCCTCGCGGCGGGCCGCGGCCAGCGCCTCCGCGTACGTCCAATCGCCGGGCTGCCGCTTGCCGTCGACGTAGAGCGCGCAGTCGACCACCGCGCTGCGGCCGGTGCCCGGGCCCGCCGGGGCCGGGGCGGGCGGCGAGCCGTCGGCGTTGAGGATCCGGGTCATCGCCCGGACCGGCGAGGGCCACGCCCGAGGGCGCAGGACCCGACCGGTGGTCGACGGTGCCGTCCGGTCCCGCTCTGTCCGATCCGTCATCGCGTCACCTCCCGCGCTCAGCTGCGGCTTGCAGGCTACGCCGACCGCGGTCGAGGACCGGTGTGACGGCGGTCGCGTGGCGGGGGCGGCACCGGGTGGGCCGGGCCGCATCGGGGGGTGTGCGGGGACGACACGGCCCACCCGGCACCTGTGGGGGCGGGAGGTGATGCTGCCGCGTCAACCCGGGCGGGCCGGCTGGGAGGCCGGGCGGTGATTTCCGCAGCTGACGGGGTGACGCTCGCAGCATTGTGGGCCAGCCGGCCGCCCGGAGGGGAGCCTCGGGGCGGCCGGTATCGCCGTTCTGTCGGGAACCCGACAGTTAACTCAGCTGCGAACGGCCTCGACGGCCTCCGCGAGCCGCCGGACACCCTCGTCGATCCGGTCGGCGGTCACCGCCGAGAAGGCCAGTCGGAGAGCGTGCCGACCGCCGTCCAGCATGAAGTCGCTGCCCTTGACCACGGCGACCCCGCGCTCCGCCGCCGCCGGGGCGAGCCGGTCGACAAGCACGTCCTCCGGGAACTCCACCCAGAGGAAATAGCCACCGTCGGGCTCCACGAACCGGGCCTGCGGCAGGTGCCGACGCAACGACTCGGCGAGCACCCCGGCCCGCTCGCCCAGCGCCGCCCGGACCGTCTCGATCGAGCGGTCGATGTCACCGGAGACGCAGAACTGGTGCACGATCGCCTGGGACACCATGCCGGGGGAGATGTAGAGGCTCGTCGCGTTCTTCGCGATCGAGGCGATCAGGTCGGCCGGGCCGACCAGGTAACCGACCCGCACACCCGGGCAGACCGTCTTGGTGAAGCTCGACGCATGCACCACCACGTTGCGGGTGTCCAGCGAGAGCATCGACGGCAGCGCCTCGCCACGGAAACGGACATCGGCGTACGGGTCGTCCTCGAAGATCGTGAACTCGTACTCGGCGGCAAGGTCGAGCAGCTCCCGGCGCTTCTCCAGGGACAGCGTCATGCCGGCCGGGTTCTGGTAGTTCGGGATGACGTGCGCGAGCCGCGGCCGCACCCCGGACTCCAGCAGCTTGCGCAGCTCGGCAGTGTCCAGGCCATCCGGCTGGACCGAGATTCCGTGCAACTCGCTGCCCATCCGCTGGAGGTTGAGCAGCGTCCGGTCGTACGTCGGGCGTTCCACCACCACCGCGTCGCCGGGGCGGACCAGGTGGTCGAAGAGGAACGCGTCGGCCTGGAGCGACCCGTTGGTGACCAGCACCTGGTCGGCCTCGACCCCGTGCTTCTCGGCGATCCACTTTCGCAGCGGAAGGTACCCGACGGAGGTGCCGTACGCCGTCACCCCTGCGGGGTCGGCGTCGAAGGCGCGGACGGCGGCGGCCTTGAGCCCCTCGACATCGACGATGTCCAGCGAGGGAGCCCCACGGGCGAAGGAGATCAACTGCTCGGCGGTCATGGATGTTGAGCGTACGGGCGGCAGTGGGGAACGCGCGGACGGCACGGCGATGTCCGCATCCTGAGCCACCGGGTCGGGTGACCCCACTCCTCCGGTCGGCGGCAGATCAGACCGGAAGGGCGAGCGCGTCGTGCTGCGCGGCCCGGGAAAGTCCCTCCAGCTGCACGCCGAGCGCGTCGAGGAGCTGGCTCCAGTCGAAGTAGGAACGCCACGCGGTGATCCGACCCTTGCGGGCCCGGACCACGTCGGCCACCTCCCAGCTCACCAGGCGGCCGGTGGGCGCGACGGTGCCGTACGGCGAATGCAGGGTGCCGGTGTGGGTGCCGGTCAGGCGCAGCTCGACGGCGGCGCCGCCACCGGTGCGGACCGCGCCCATCGGGTCGATCCGCAGGTCCGGAAAGGCGCCGGTCCAGGTGCGCAGCAGCGCGGGCAGCTCGATCGGACGGACCGTCACCCCCGGCATGGCGTAGAACGCCTCCGGGGCGTAGAGATCCGGCAGCCGGGCCACGTCCCGGCGCAGGAGCATGGCGTACTGCTGTTCGACCAGCCGCTCCGCGTCGCGCATCGGGACCTCCCCCACAGGCCACGGCATCTCCGCGCCCGTGAGGGATGCTTACCCATCGATCCGGCCCGGCACACCACCCGGTCAGCTCGTGGCGACCGCCTGGCTCTCCGACCAGACCCGCATGATGTCCCGGACGGAGATCACGCCGGCCACCTCCCGGCCGTCCAGCACCACCAGGTGCCGGAACCCACCCCGGGCCATCGCAGCGGCTGCCTCGGCCACCGTCCACTCCGGCCCCGCGTAGACCACGTCCCAGGTCAGGTGGGCACCGGTGCGTTCCACGTCGCAATCCAGGCCGGCGCCGATGGCCTTCAACACGTCGCGTTCGGTCATGATCCCCACGCCCTCCGAGTCCGGGTCGATCACGACCGCCGACCCGACACCACGGGCCGACATCATCCGGGCCGCCTGGCGGAGCGTGTGCTCCGGACCGACGACGAGGACCTGGCTGGACATCGCATCCCGTACCTGCATCACGCATCACCCCTTTGGGACGGTGGCATTCGGTACGGACATGGTGGTCGGTGGATGTTTCCGGGACAAGAGCGGCATCGCACATGCTGCGGACGCTGGCTACTGTCGGGTGGTGTCCACCGAGCCCCTGCGCTGCGCCGGCGCGCTGATCGTCGACCATGACGGCCGCATCTTCTTTCAGCGCCGCTCACCACAACGACGCCTCTTTCCCAACTGTTGGGACATCGTGGGAGGCCACCTGGAGCCGGGTGAGGACATCGACGAGGCACTACGCCGGGAGATCACCGAGGAGACCGGCTGGGTCCTCTCGCACGTCCTGGGTCAGGTGGGCGAGTACAGCTACGTCGGCGACGACGGCCTGGCCCGGACCGAGTACGACTTCCTGGTCCGCGTCGACGGCGACCTCGACCGCCCGGCGCTGGAGGCCGGCAAGCACACCGAGTACCGCTGGCTGGCCGAGCACGAGGTGACAGTGCTCGACGAGCACCGCGACGTCAACGACGGGCTGATCCGACGGATCGCGGAGGAGGGCTTCGCCGTCCTGCGGTCGATCGGTCTGTGAACACCGTCGAACTGGCGCCCCACCGGATCGCCGGGCTGCTCGCGCCGGCCGTGGACCGGACCTTCCGCGCCGGCATCCTGGCCGGCCGGGACGGTGGTGGCGCCGAGTTGTCCCAGCGCTACGGCGGAATCACGGCGACAGGTTTCCTGGTCGACCTGCGCACCCGGCTGGCCGCACCCGGTGGCGCGGTCGACGGGCCCGGGTTCGCGGCGATCACCCGCTACCAGGACCCGGTGGCCTGCCGGCGGACCGTGGACAAGCAGGTGGCACACGGGATGATCTACCGCGGCCCGGACGGCGCGCTCTCCGCCACCGAGCGAGGCGCCGCCTTCCTCGGCGAGCTGTACCAGGTGCACGCCGAGGTCACCGAGGAGCTGTGGGCCGGGCACGACGACCGGGTGGCCCGGCTGGTGGCCCTGCTCGGCCGACTGCTGTCGTACGCCCTCGTGCTGGCCGACGAGGAGGAGGGCTCGAGCGGCGGGTCGGCCTTCGCCGCGCTGGCGCCCCCGTACGAGCCGGACGGCACCCCGTCGGGCGTGCTGCTGCTCAACCGGCTCAGCACGCTGCGCCACCACCGGGCCGACGCGCACGCTGCCGCCTGGGCCGCCGCCGGGCACACCGCGTCGAGCATCGCCGCCCTCCCGGCCAGCCCCGAACGGCTCGCCATCGAGCTGGAGACCGACCGGCGGGCCGCCGGCCCGTACGCCGCGCTCAGCGCGGAGGAGCGCCTGATGATGCTCGCCGACCTGGCGGCCCTGCCCGGCTGACCCGGTTGGCCGGAGCGGCGCACCCGGCCGGGGCTATCCTCCAGCGGTGACGGGAGCAGGACGAGGGAGGATGTCGCGATGATCGGAATGGTGCTCGCGGCCGGAGCGGGACGACGGCTGCGCCCGTACACCGACACCCTGCCCAAGGCGTTGGTGCCGGTGGACGGTGAGACGACGATCCTGGACATCGCGCTGGGCAACCTCGCCGAGGTCGGGCTCACCGACATCGTGATCGTCGTCGGCTACGCGGCCGACGCGGTCCGCGAACGGCAGGCCGACCTGGAGAAGCGGTACGGGGTCACGCTCACCCTTGTGCACAACGACAAGGCCGAGGAGTGGAACAACGCCTACTCGCTCTGGCTGGCCCGGGAGTACTTCGCGCGCGGGGTGCTGCTGGTGAACGGGGACACCGTGCACCCGGTGAGCATCGAGAAGACCCTGCTGGCCGAACGCGGCCCGGGCATCCTGCTCGCGGTGGACACCCTCAAGCCGCTGGCCGAGGAGGAGATGAAGACCACCTTCGACGCCGCCGGCCAGCTGACCCGGATCACCAAGATCATGGACCCGGGCGAGGCGTACGGGGAGTACATCGGCGCGACGCTGATCGAGCCGCAGGTCGCCGACGCCCTCGCCGACGCGCTGGAGGCGACCTGGCGCCGGGACCCGAACCTCTACTACGAGGACGGCTACCAGGAGTTCTCCGACCGGGGCGGGGAGGTGCGGGCGGCACCGATCGGTGACGTCCCGTGGGTCGAGGTCGACAACCACGCCGACCTGGCCCGCGCGCGGGAGATCGCGTGCCGCTACTAGCTCGGAGCGTCCTCACCCCGCTGCACATCGACGTGCGACGCGGGGCGGTCGCCGACCTGGGCGCGATCCTGGCCGACGGGCGGATCTCCTCCGGGGGCGACGTCGCGGTGGTGGTCGGCCCGGGTCAGGGCGCCCAGATCGCGGAACTGATCCGACCGTCACTGCGCTCGGCGGACGTGTTCACCGTCTCCGGCGGCACGCTGGACGCCGCCGACGACCTGGGCGGCAAACTCCGCGCCCGGTCGTACGACGCTGTCGTCGGCATCGGCGGCGGCAAGACCATCGACGTGGCCAAGTACGCGGCGACCCGCCGAGGGCTGCCGATGGTGTCGGTGGCGACCAGCCTCGCCAACGACGGGATCGCCTCCCCGGTGGCCAGCCTGATCACCGACGGAATCAAGGGCTCCTACGGTGTGCACATCCCGATCGGGGTGATCGTCGACCTGGACTTCGTGGAGAGCGGCCCGGACCGGCACAACCGGGCCGGCATCGGCGACGTGATCAGCAACATCAGCGCGCTGGCCGACTGGGAGCTGTCCCGGCAGGTACGCGGTGAGCCGGTCGACGGGTTGGCCGCCTCGCTCTCGCGGGCGGGCGCCGAGGCGGTGCTCAACCACCCAGGCGACATGAGCGACGACGCCTTCGTGATCGTCCTCGCCGAGGCGCTGATCTCCAGCGGCCTGGCGATGGCTGTCGACGGCACCAGCCGGCCGTGCAGCGGCGGCTGCCACGAGATCATGCACGCGGTCGACTCGCTCTTCCCGGGGACCGCCTCGCACGGCGAGCTGGCCGGGCTGGGCGCGCTGTTCTGCACCTGGCTGCGCGGAGACCTCCGCCGCTTCCGGGAAATGTCGGCCTGCCTCGCCCGGCACGGTCTTCCCCGGCTCCCCGCCGAGGTGGCGCTCACCGACGACCAGTTCATCGAGGCGGTGCAGTTCGCGCCGCGTACCCGCCCGGACCGCTACACGATCCTCGAACACCTGGCACTGTCGCCTACCGAGACGCGGGAGCGGCTGGCAGACTACGCCGGTGCAATCCGCGACCAGCTTGGCTGACCCCCGTCCCACCGTCGCCGACTTCCACCGGGTGAACCGGGGCGGCGGCCTGTTCAGCGAGTCGATCAGCCAGTGGCTGGGGGCCGTCTTCGCGCTCGTCGCCCAGCGGCTCGGGCTGCGACCGACAGCGTTGACCATCACCAACCTGGTGCTCGGGCTGGCCACCTCGGTCACCGTGGTGGCGCTCGCCGGCCCGGTCGCCGCCGGGGACGTACCGGCCTGGGTGGTCGGCCTGCTCGCCCTGATCGGCTGGCAGGTGGCGTACTCCCTGGACTGCGCGGACGGGCAACTGGCCCGGGTGACCGGCCAGGGCAGCGCGGCCGGCGCCCGCGTGGACGTGCTCTGCGACGTGGCCGCGCAGATCGCCCTGGTGGCAGCCCTGGCCGCCACCGCCGTGGCGCAGGAGCCGTCCACGCCGAGCTGGCTCGTGGCGACCTTCGCTGGCACCTGGATGGTCAACCTGGTGACGTCGGTAATGCAGGCCGGCCCGAACGCGGCCAGCATGGTCACCTCGACCTCGCTGCCGGTACGCCTGGTGAAGCTGGTCCGCGACTACGGCGCGGTGATCTTCGTGGCCGCCCTGGTGCTCGCCGTGGCCCCCGCGCTGGTCCTCTGGGTGATGGTCGCCTTCACCGTCGTCAACGGCGGTTTCCTGCTGGCCAGCATCGCCTTCTCCGCCCGCGCCTCCCTGCGCTGACCCAGCCGCGCCCGCCCGCAAGATCCGCCCAACTTCCCCGAAGTTGCTGCCTCCGGCGCCCGGGAGACCCCAACATCCCTGATGTTGCGCAGATCTTGCGGGTGGGGGGGTGGGTCAGACGTGGTTGGGGGTGCGGGCCAGGCCCGCGTAGATGTCGAGAAGCTGCTTGGTGACCACGTCGGGGTGGAAGATGCGCTCGTAGCGGGCGCGGGCGGCCATGGTCAGCCCGGACGCACCGGCGCGGGCGACCGGCAGGGCGGCCGCGAGCGCCGCCGGCTCCGGGGCGACCACCCAACCGGCCTCGCCCAGGCCGATCCCCGCCGGCATGGGTGACCCGCCACCGCCCCCGGCGACCGCGGAGGCGATCTCGGCGGGCCCGGTGCCGGCGGGCTCGTGCGGGGCGTCGGCCCCGAGCAGGTACGGAATGCCACCCAATGCCGTACCGAGCACCGGCCGGCCGCTCGCCAACGCCTCGATGATCACGGTGGGCAGCACGTCGTGCCACATCGCGGCGACGATCACCACAGCGCTCGCCTCGACCGCTGCCTGCACGCCGGCCCGGTCGAGCTGACCGAGGTAGACCACGTCGGGTCGCTCGGCGGCGGCGGCCTCCACCAGCGGGCGCAGCTCACCGTCGCCGGCCACCCGCAGCGTGCCCAGCGCACCCACCGGGTGTCGTCGCCAGGCGTCCAGCAGCAGGCCGACGCCCTTCTCCGGGGAGAGCCGGGCCATGTAGAGGAACCCGTCACCGAGCGGCGCCGGCCGACCCGGGTCGGGTACGGAGTTCGGCTTCACCACGATGCGATCGTCCGGAATGCCGTAGTCGCGGAGGTGGTCGGCGATCGCCGTGGTGAGCGCGATGTACCGATCCACCGAACGCCAGGTGCCTCGGTGCACGGCCAGGGTGGTCGCCATCAGCGCGCTCTGTGCCGCCGAGTCGCGGTAGCAGCGGTGCTTGATCGCCGGCACACCGAACGCCCGGCCCTTGCAGTCCTGACAGATCACGCCGTCGCGGAAGTAGATCCCCGACGAGCAGACCTGCCGGTAGTTGTGCACCGTCTGCACCACCGGCACGCCGTGCCGGTGCGCGGTCCGCACCACCCAGGGCGACAGCAGGGGGTACGGGTTGTGCAGGTGCAGAACGTCAGGTCGGTGCTCGGTGAGCAGCCGGCTCAGGTCGTGCTGGGCGCGTGGCGCCCAGATCGGCGAGATCGGCAGCAGCGCCTTCGCCACCTTCGACATCGACGGGATCTCGTCCGAGCTGCGGATGAAGGGCAACACCTCGACGCCAGCGGCGGTGAGCTGGGCGATCTCCGAGTCGACGATCGTGTTCTCACCAGAAGGCTGGGCTTCCCGGTACCGGTTGTGTGCCACCACGATTCTCACGGGAAAGAAGGCTACCGTTGTGTCGTGCCCGAATTACCGGAGGTTGTGTCGTGCCCGAACTACCGGAGGTTGAGGCGCTCGCGGGTTACCTGCGTCAGCGCGCGGTGGGGCGGCGCGTCGATCGGCTGGAGATCGCCGCGATCAGCGCCCTGAAAACGTACGAGCCGGCCCCGACCGAGGTCGCCGGTCGGGCGGTGGTCGACGCCAGTCGGCACGGCAAGTTCCTCGATGTCCTGTTCGAGGGCGGTCTGCACCTGGTGGTGCATTTGGCGCGAGCAGGCTGGCTGCACTACCGGGAGGCGTTCCCCGCCACCACCCCCCTGCGTCCCGGCAAGGGCCCGATCGCGGTGCGGGTACGCCTGGATGACGGTTCCGGCTTCGACCTCACCGAGGCGGGCACCCAGAAGAAGCTGGCCGCATACCTGGTGACCGACCTCGCGGCGGTCCCCGGGGTGGCCAAGCTGGGCCCGGACGCGTTCGCCGCGGATCTGCCGACCTTCGCCGAGCGGCTGCGGAGCCGGCGGGGGCAGGTCAAGGGGGTGCTGACCGACCAGTCGGTGCTGTCCGGGGTGGGCAACGCGTACTCCGACGAGATCCTGCACGCGGCGAAGCTGTCCCCGTTCGCGATCACCGATCGGCTCACCGACGCCCAGATCGCCACCCTGCACGCGGCCACCCGACAGGTCCTCGGCGACGCGGTCGAGCGGTCCCTCGGTCAGCGGGCCGCGGAACTCAAGGGCGAGAAGCGCTCCGGGCTGAAGGTGCACGCCCGCACCGGGCTGCCCTGCCCGGTCTGCGGGGACACGGTGCGTGAGGTGTCGTTCGCCGACTCCAGCCTCCAGTACTGCCCGACCTGCCAGACCGGCGGCAAGCCGCTCGCTGACCGTCGGTTGTCCCGTCTCGTACGGTGAGTAATTCCACTCGGTAGTTACGCAGCGGAATCGCCCACACTGAGTGGAAGCTCCGGTCCGCCTGTCCCGCCCCCCGCGTATCCATCGGTATAGTGGCCCGGTCCCCGGCTTCTGAAATGGTGCGGAGCCGGCCAGATCCCGCCGGCACCATCGGTCGCCAATCTCCTTCGGGGCGGCGACCGGTCCGGCCCGCGTGGGAGACTGGGACGGTGGGCGACCCGGGCCTTCACGGCGAGTGAGCGGTCCGTGTCATGCGGGAGGACATGGGTGAGGTGACGGCAAGCCTCCAGCGCCCGGTAACCAACGAAGGCCGGAGCAGACTCGTGCGGCACGTCGACAGCTTCGAGATCCAGCCGCCGACGCCGCCCACACACAATGGTGTACCCCGGTCGGCGTGGGCCAGGGCGCGACGCCGTGTCTCCCGTTGGCACCGCCCCTACACGGCGATCCTGCTGCTACTCGACTTCAGCGCGGCAGCATTCGCCAGCTGGATCGCGATTCAGCTCTTCGACCAGGCTGCCTCCGGGTTCTCCGGCACCAAGCAGGACCCGACCTGGTTCCACACCATCTCCTACCTGCTGCTCCCGCTCGGCTGGGTCGTCATCCTCTGGGGCAACCGGGCGTATGACAGGCGCTATCTGGGGCTCGGGCCCGACGAGTACAAGCGGGTGATCCGGGCGTCGGTGACGGTGGCCGCGAGCGTCTCCTTCCTCGCCTTCGCCACAGTGACCCAGCTCTCCCGGTTCACCGTGGGCACCGCGCTGGTCGGTGCGGCACTGCTGATCCTCTGGGGTCGGTTCGTGGCCCGGTGGGCCCTGCACTACATCCGCCGGCAGGCCGGCCAGGCCGCGCACCGGATGGTGCTGGTCGGCACCCTGCCGGAGTGCCTCGAGGTCTACGCGGCGGTCACCCGCAGCCCGTCCGCCGGGCTGATGCCCGTCGCCATCCACATCACCAACGGGTACGCGGCGGCCCGGGGGATGCCGACCCCGGTGCCGGTGTACGCCGGACGAGACGTTCTGGCCCTGGTCCGTGAGGTCGGCGGGGACACCATCGCCGTCTGCGGGTCGGCCAGCGCCGAGCCGGGCGAGCTGCGACGGCTGGCCTGGCAGTTGGAAGGTTCCGGTGTCGACCTGGTGGTCGCCCCGCAGCTCACCGACATCGCCGGCCCTCGGGTGCACATCCGGCCGATCGAGGGTCTGCCGCTGCTGCACGTCGAGGAGCCGACCCTCTCCGGGCCGGCGCTGCTGGCCAAGAACCTGCTGGACCGGGTCGCCGCCGGCCTCGGCCTGCTGCTGCTGACCCCGCTGTTCCTGGCCATCGCCGTGGCGATCCGGATCTCCGACCCCGGGCCGGTCTTCTTCCGGCAGCCCCGGGTGGGGCACGAGGGGCGCACGTTCCGGGTGTGGAAGTTCCGGACCATGTACGTCGACGCCGAGGATCGGCTGGCCAGTCTGGTCGACCGCAACGAGACCGACGGCATGCTGTTCAAGATGAAGGAGGACCCCCGGGTCTTCCCGGTCGGCCGTTTCCTGCGCGCCACGTCGCTGGACGAGCTGCCGCAGCTGATCAACGTGCTCTGGGGTGAGATGTCGCTGGTCGGGCCCCGCCCGCTACCGGCCGACGACGGTGACTTCCTGGGTGATGTGCGCCGCCGACTGCTGGTCCGCCCCGGTATGACCGGGCTGTGGCAGGTCTCCGGCCGCTCCGACCTGTCCTGGGACGAGTCGGTCCGACTGGACCTCTACTACGTCGACAACTGGTCGCTCGCGTACGACCTGAGCATCCTGTGGCGCACCGTCGGGGTGGTGCTCGCCCGCAAGGGCGCGTACTAGAGGGTTGGCGCGCCGGCTCGCAGGGGCGAGGATCGCTGCGTGGCTGCCAACCTCTCCGCCGTGGTCGGCGTCGTCTCACTCGTCACCGCGCTGACCGCGGCCCTGTTGGCGGTGCTGCGGCTGCGCGCCCGCCGTGGCATCGCCACCGCTACCCAGCGGGCGACCTACGAGGTGCTGCACACCGCCGGCCTGGCCGCCGAGCCGCTGCGAGCGGGGTTGAGCGAGGCGGGCGCGGCGAAGGCCGTACGCCATCTGCGGGCTCTGGTGGGCGCGGCCGGGCTGGCGCTCACCGACGCCGAGCGGCTGCTGGCCCTCGACGGGCGCGGCACGCACCACGGCCAGCAGTTGCTCGCGGCGGCCCAGCGGACGGTGGAGACCGGCCGCTCGACGGTGCTCGGTGAGCAGGATCTGCACTGCGACCGGGTCGACTGCCCGATCCGCGGGGCGGTGGTCGCACCGTTGCTGGCGGCGGACGGCCGGGTGGTGGGCGCGCTGGTGGCGGTGGCCGACAGCCCACCGCCACCAGGGTTGGTGCAGGCCACCCTGGAGACTGCGCACTGGGCCGGCAACCAGCTCGCCCTGGCCGAGCTGGACTCGTCGCGGGAGCGGCTCGCCCGCGCCGAGATCCGCGCGTTGCGAGCGCAGATCAGCCCGCACTTCATCTACAACGCGCTGACCGCGATCGGCTCGTTCGTGCGCACCGATCCGGAGCGGGCCCGGGAGTTGATCCTGGAGTTCGCCGAATTCACCCGTTACTCGTTCCGGGCGCACGGTGAGTTCACCACCCTGGCCGAGGAGCTGCGGTCGATCGACCGTTACCTGACCATCGAGCGGGCCCGGTTCGGCGACCGGTTGCAGGTGCGGTTGCAGATCGCCCCGGAGGTGCTGCCGGTGACGCTGCCGTTCCTCTGCCTCCAGCCGTTGGTGGAGAACGCGGTTCGCCACGGGTTGTCCCGCAAGCCGGGCACGGGCATGGTGAGCATCGAGGCCCGGGACGCGGGCGCCGAATGCCACATCACGGTGGAGGACGACGGAGTGGGAATGGATCCGACCACGCTTACCGCCGGGATCGCCGAGCTGGCCCGCGGCACCGGCGACCCGGGTGACGACACGGGCCAGCACGTCGGCCTCTCCAACGTCGACGAGCGGCTGCGGTCGGTCTTCGGGGATCGGTTCGGCCTGGTCGTGGAGACCGGGCTGGGTTCGGGCACGAAGGTGAGCATGCGGGTGCCGAAGTTCCACCCCGGCGTACGGGCAGGGTCGTGAGCGAGCGGACCGGGACGGGTGCGGTGAACGCGTCCGGCTTCCTGCGCGTCCTCGCGGTGGACGACGAGCCACCCGCGCTCGACGAGCTGGCGTACCACCTCCGGGCCGACCCCCGGGTGGCCCGGTTGCACACGGCCGGGGATGCCACCGAGGCGCTGCGACTGCTGCGCGACGGCGACGTGGACGTGGTCTTCCTGGACATCCGGATGCCCGGCCTGGACGGCATGGAGCTGGCCCGGGTGCTGCGCCGCTTCGCCCGGCCACCGGCGATCGTGTTCGTCACCGCGTACGACGACGGCGCGGTGGACGCCTTCGACCTGGGCGCCACCGACTACGTGCGGAAACCGGTTCGTGCCGATCGGCTGGCCGAGTCGCTGCGCCGGGTGATCGGCTCGCGGGTGGTGCCGTCGCACCCGGCGGCGTTGGCCCGCGCCGAGGAGGACCCGACCATCCCCATCGAGTTGGCCGGCACCACCCGGATGCTGCCCCGCTCGGCGGTGCGGTGGGTGGAGGCGCAGGGGGACTACGCCCGGTTGCACACCGCGGAGGGGTCGCACCTGGTGCGGGTCTCGCTGGCCACGCTCGCGGAGCGCTGGGCCGATGCCGGGTTCGTCCGGGTGCACCGGTCGTACCTGGTGCAGTTGAAGTTGATCGCGGAGTTGCGACTGGTCAACTCCGGCTACGTGGTGGTGATCGACTCGACCGAGCTGCCGGTGAGCCGGCGGCACACCCGGGAGCTGAAGGACAAGCTGGTCAGGGCCGCGAAGCAGGATTGGAGTCGCTGAGCCGGGAATGGGAGCAGCCCTACCGTACGTTGTACGCTAGTCCGTACGACTTCCGGGAGGCTTGCCGTGACCGAGACCCCGTTCGACACCGAATCCGAGTTCGACAGCCAACTCGACCGACTGGTGCAGCTCGGCTACCCCGCCCTCGCCGGGCTGACCGAGAGCGCCTTCCGCGACCTCGTCGCGCCACTGCGGGCCAGGGCGGTCGAGGGCGCCGCCGGGCTGCCCGCCCCCACCGACGCCCGGGTGCCGTTCCTGCTGGTCATCACCCGGGACCTGATCGGGGTGCCGGAACGGGTGGAGCTGACCACGCTGGCCGGCAAGCGCAAGCCCGGCGTCGTCGACCGGAACTACGCCGAGGACGACCTGCCCCGCTTCGACCCGATCAAGGAGTTGGAGGCGCCGGCCGGGCCGGCGTACCTGCTCTTCGACGTCGACCGGGGCGAGGAGTTCCGCAACCTGGCCCCGGCCACCGCCATGGAGGGGATCACCGCGCAGGGCCGGCTGCCGCTCACCATCGACGAGGGGCTCGCCTTCATCACGCTGCACCCGGCCGCACTCGCCAGCAACAGGTGCTTCTCGCTGGTCGGCTCCCGCTGCGGCGACAAGCGGGTGCCGGCGCTCTGGATCAGCCAGGGCGCACCCAAGCTGGGCTGGTGCTGGTACGGCAACCCGCACACCTGGCTCGGCTCCGCCTCGGCCCGGCCGGAGCGCATCGGCCTCGAGTGACCGCAGACCGCCCTTGCCGGGAGGGGAGGTAGCTGTGTGTCGGTTGTCCACAACGAGCCTTGGGAGTTCCACCACGCCAGCCGGCACGGTCCCGGAGTTATCCACAGGCATGAGCGGTTCTCCACAGGTTATTCACAACGCAAACCACTGATCTCCACGGCGGCTCCCTACAGTCAGGACCCATGAACGAACGCCGGGTACTGGTGGTCGAGGACGAACGGACCATCGCCGAGTCCATCGCCGCCCGATTACGGGCCGAGGGTTTCACGGTGGAGATCGCGGCGGACGGGCCCAGCGCGGTCGCGCAGTTCCACGCCGCACAGCCGGATCTTGTCGTCCTCGACGTGATGCTGCCCGGCTTCGACGGCCTGGAGGTGTGCCGCCGGATCCAGGCCGACCGGCCGGTGCCGGTGCTGATGCTCACCGCCCGGGACGACGAGACCGATCTGCTCGTGGGGCTGGCGGTCGGCGCGGACGACTACCTCACCAAGCCGTTCTCGATGCGGGAACTCACGGCCCGGGTGCATGTCCTGCTGCGCCGGGTGGAGCGGGCCGCCGCCACGCCGCCCGCCATCCGCCTCGGCGACATCGAGATCAACGAGGCCGAGCGACGGGTCCGCCGGGCCGGGTCGGACGTGCACCTCACCCCGACCGAGTTCGACCTGCTGGTCCACCTCGCGGGGCGACCTCGCACGGTGCTCCCCCGGGAACGGCTCCTGGCCGATGTCTGGGGATGGGGCGACGGAAACGGCACCCGCACGGTGGACAGCCACATCAAGGCTCTGCGCCGCAAGCTGGGCGCCGATCTCATCCGCACTGTGCACGGGGTCGGCTACGCCCTGGAGCTGCCGTTATGACGGCGACCCTGCTCACCCGTCTGGACCGGGTGCTGGAGCTGCTGCCCCGACCGTTGGACCCGGTGCGCTCGATCAAGCTGAAGCTGGGGGTGCTGCTGGTCGCCTCCGGTGCGGCCGGGCTGGCCTACTTCTCGTACGGCATCGGCTGGCCGCCGCCGGTCACCTCGGCCACCGCCATCGCCGTCGCCCTGCTCACCTCGCAGGTGCTCGCCCACGGCATGACCTCGCCGTTGCGGGACATGACGGCGGCCGCCGGCGCGATGGCCCGCGGCGACTACACACGCCGGGTGCGCGCCACCTCCCGTGACGAGGTCGGCGAGCTGGCCCAGGCGTTCAACAAGATGGCCGAGGACCTGCACGCCGCCGACCAGCGCCGACGCGAGCTGATCGCGAACGTCTCGCATGAGCTGCGTACGCCGATCACCGCGTTGCAGGGCGTGCTGGAGAACATGGTGGACGGGGTGGCCGATCCCGAACCCGCGGCGCTGCGTTCGGCCCTGACCCAGACCGAACGGCTCGGGCACCTCGTCGCCGACCTGCTCGACCTGTCCCGACTCGACGCCGGGGTGGTGCCGCTGCGGCGGGTACGCATCGACGTGGGGGACTTCCTCGACGAGGCGGTGGAGCACGCCACGGCCAGCGCGTCCGGTGCCGGCCTGGACGTGCGCTTCCAGCTCCGCGACCTGCCGGCGCCGCTGACGGTCCAAGCGGACCCGTGGCGGCTGCACCAGGTCTTCGCGAACCTGCTCGACAACGCGGCGCGACACAGCCCGCCCGGCGGCACGGTGCGGGTGAGCGCCGAGGAACACGGCGACCAGCTCCGCTTCGAGGTGAGCGACGAGGGTCAGGGCATTCCGCCGACCGAGCGTTCCCGGGTGTTCGAGCGGTTCACCCGCGGCGACCGGTCGGCGGGAGGCGGGACCGGGCTCGGCCTGGCCATCGCCCGGTGGGTCGTCGAGTTGCACGGCGGTCGGATCGGTGTCCTCGATCCCGCCGGGCCACACCGGGGCGAGCGACCCGGCTGCCGCATCCAGGTCACCATCCCGTGTGACGGACCATACCGAGAAGAGGCCGCATGACCAGCCCGGGCAGCACCCCACTTCCGGCCACCGGGCCGACCGGGCCTGCGCAGGTCGCCGCGACCGTGCGGCCCGGCCCGGCCGCACCGCCGACGGCCGGTAGTCCCCCGGCATTCATGGCCGCGCCCGCCCTGCCCCGGCCACCATCGGTGATCGCGCGGCGCTGGCCGGGACCATCCGGTGCCGCCCGTCCGATGGTGCTGGCGGCGTTGGCGGCGGCAGCAGTCGTCGGCGCCTCGGTGCTCACCATGGTTCGTCCGGGCCTCGGCTGGCTGGTCGCGGCGTTGGCCGGCGCGGCGGCCCTGGGCGCCGCCGGAGTCGTCAGGTCCGGGACGTCCTCCCCGGCCGCAGGCCGCACCGAGCCGACCGAACCCGGCGCCGCAACCGGCTCCGCAACCGCCCGTCCCGGTGCCACGGGGGCACCGGGGCGGGTGGCTCAGGTCGCCTGGGCTGCCACGACTGTCACGTTGGTCGCCGTCGGCACGGTCCGGGCCGCCGGCTGGCTCTTCGTCCTCTGCCTGCTCGCGGCGGCGGTCACCGGGACACTCGCGGTGACCGGCGGGCGAAGCCCGCTAGGAATGCTTGTCGCCGCGACGCTGCCGCCGGCCGCGACGGTACGGGCGCTCCCGTGGGCGGTACGCGGAGTGCGCGACAACCGCCCGGCCGGCTCGGGGATCGGGTTCGGGCGCATCGTGACCAGCCTCGCGATGTCCGCCGTCCTGCTGACGCTGTTCGGGCTGCTCTTCTCGTCCGCCGACGCGGTCTTCGCCAACCTGGTCGGCGGTCTGCTGCCCGACATCTCGCCGGCGGGTGTGATCGGCTGGTTGCTGCGTCTACTCCTGATCGGCGGCGGTCTGCTCGGTGCCGCGTACCTGGTCAGCCGCCCACCCGACCTGGAGGGGCTGCGACCGGCGCCGTCCCGACCGGCCCACCGGCTGGAGTGGACCCTCCCGCTGGTGTTGCTCGACGCCCTGTTCGCCGTGTTCGTGCTGGTCCAGCTGACTGTGTTGTTCGGCGGGGCGGGGCACGTGCTGCGTACGGCGGGGCTCACCTACGCCCAGTACGCCCGCGGCGGGTTCTGGCAACTGCTCGCCGTCACCGCGCTCACCCTGCTGGTGATCGCGATCGCAGCCCGCCGGGCGCCGAAGGCAACCCGGGCGGACCGGCTGCTGGTCCGCGTACTGCTCGGCACGCTCGCCGCGCTCAGTCTGGTGATCGTCGCCTCGGCGCTCTACCGGATGCAGGTCTACGCCGACGCGTACGGTGCCACCCGGCTGCGGCTCGTCGTGTCGGCGGTCGAGCTCTGGCTCGGGCTGCTCTTCATTCTGGTCGGGGTGGCCGTGGTGCGGTTGCGGGCCGACTGGCTCCCCCCGCTGGTGGTGGGCACGGCGGTGCTGGCGCTGCTCGGGTTGGCACTTCTCAACCCTGATCGCCTGATCGCCGATCGGAACGTCGACAGGTACCTGGAGACCGGCCGGTTGGATGTCAGCTACCTGTCCGGGCTGTCGGCCGACGCCGTGCCGGCCCTGGGTCGGCTGCCAGAGCCGATGCGCTCCTGCGCGTTGGGGGAGATCGCCAACGAGCTGCCCCGGGACGGCTTCTGGGCGACGAACCTCGGTAGGGAACGCGCCCAGCGGGTTCTCGCCACGATCCCGGTGAGCGCCAGCGTTACCGACTGCCCCGGTCTGCGAGGCTGGTGAGCGTGAGCGCTTGACAATCGCGTGCGGCGGGCGAGACTGCCGGGGTGGCCAAGCAACTCCCCGACGTGGGGTCGAGCGGTGCGGTACCGCCGCCCCGGCGGTCCCGGATCGTGCTGGCCGATATCACCCGGCAGGACACCCGCGCCGAGCGGACCCGCGCCGAGTTGGCCCAGCAGACCCAGGTCGGTGAGGCGCTGGTCCGCGGCCTGGTCCGGGCCCAACTCGCGCTGGCACTGCGGCTGTCCCTGGTGGTGGCCATCGGGTTGGGCGGGTTGCCCTGGCTGTTCGCGATCGCGCCCTCGCTCGGCCGGACCACAGTCGTCGGCGTCAACCTGCCGTGGCTGCTGCTCGGCGTGGCCTCCTTCCCGTTCCTGATCGCCGTGGGCTGGGCGTACGTGCGGCTCGCCGAACGCAACGAGCAGGACTTCACCGACCTGGTGCAACGGCCGGAGCGCTGAGGTGGGCAACGACTTCGTGGTCCCGGCCATCGTCGCGGTCACCCTGGTCACCGTCGGGATCGGCTTCTACGGGCTGCGGTTGGCCCGGACCACGTCCGACTTCCTGGTGGCGTCCCGGGCGATCAGTCCCACGTGGAACGCCGCCGCCATCGGCGGGGAGTACCTGTCGGCGGCGAGCTTCCTCGGCATCGCGGGGCTGGTCCTCAAGTACGGCGTGGACGTGCTCTGGTACCCGGTCGGGTTCGCCGCCGGCTACCTGGCCCTGCTGCTCTTCGTGGCCGCGCCGCTGCGCCGCTCCGGGGCGTTCACCCTGCCCGACTTCTGCGAGCTGCGGCTGGGATCGCGTCGACTCCGCATCCTGGCTACAGCCTTCGTGATCTTCATCGGTTGGCTGTACCTGGTGCCGCAGCTCCAGGGCGCCGGGCTGACCCTGGCCACGGTGGCCGGCTCCCCGTACCCCCTCGGAGCCCTGCTGGTGGCGTCCGTGGTCACCGCGAACGTGGCGCTGGGCGGCATGCGCGCCATCACCTTCGTGCAGGCGTTCCAGTACTGGCTCAAGCTGACCGCTCTCGCCGTACCGGTGATCTTCCTGGCCCTGCAGTGGCAGGCCGACGGCCGCCCGGCGGTGACCCCACCCGACGGGCCGACGTTCCGGGCCGCGACCACAGTCGTGGTCGAGCACCGCGCGACCCTCACCCTGCCCGACGGTGACATCCGGGAGGTACGCCCCGGCGACGAGCTGACCTTCGCTGCCGGTGATCCGGTCCCGGACGTGTCCGGGGTGGCCACCGATGCCAACGACTGGTTGCTGCCCAGCGCCGCCGGTGACGACGACCGGGGCCTGTTCGCCACGTACTCGCTGATCCTGGCCACCTTTCTGGGCACCATGGGCCTGCCGCACGTGCTGGTGCGCTTCTACACCAATCCGGACGGCGCGTCGGCCCGCAGGACCACCCTTGTCGTGCTGGCATTGGTCGGCGCGTTCTACCTGCTGCCCACCCTGTACGGGGTCCTTGGCCGGATCTACACCCCGCAACTGCTGCTCAGCGGCCAGACCGACGCGGTGGTGGTGCTGCTACCCGAGGCGGCTCTGGGTGACGGCCTGGCCGGGCGGCTACTCGCCGCGCTGGTCGCCGCCGGTGCCTTCGCGGCGTTCCTCTCCACCTCGTCCGGCCTGCTGACCAGCGTCGCCGGGGTCATCTCGACGGACGTGCTCGGTCGGGGCTCGGTACGCGGTTTCCGGCTGGCCACCGTCATCGCCGGTGGTGTGCCGGCGGTGCTGTCGCTGCACGTCTCCGGACTGGACGTGTCGCAGGTCGTCGGGCTGGCCTTCGCTGTCGCCGCGTCGAGCTTCTGCCCGCTGCTGGTGCTCGGCATCTGGTGGCGCGGGCTGACCGACGTGGGCGCCACCGCCGGCGTGGTGGTCGGCGGCGGCGCGGCGATCGGCGCGGTGCTGGTCACCGTGCTCGGCCCACCGCTGTCCGGCTGGCCGGCCACGCTCATCGCGCAGCCGGCCGCCTGGACGGTGCCGCTGGCCTTCACCGTGATGGTCGCCGTGTCCATGGCGACCCGCCGGCGAGCCCCGGCCGACGTAGCCGCCACCATGCTCCGCCTGCACACCCCGGAGGCCCTCCGGATGTGAGTCCGGGACGTCAGACTCAGCAGGCGTCGGTGCCGGCGCAGAGCCGTTCGGCAACCTTTGGGGCGTACCTCGTAGCGGCCGCGCGGTCGGCCACCCAGAGTTCGGCAGTCAGATCGCCGACCCGAACGAACAGATACTCGGAAACGGCGTTGTCATGGTGCTCGACACGGACCAGCACCGAGTCGGTGTCTGCGAGATCCTCGGCGAGCACGGTGATTTTCGCCCCCGTCCCAGCGCACGACTCGGCCCGGTCCCGCACCTCGCCGAGGTAGCGGGCGGCATCCCTCGCCGAGTACCGGGTCACCGTCTCGGTCAACGGCGCGATCTGGCCCTGGACGAAGACGATCCCGCGTTGCGCGCGGGACTTCAGCCGGTACAGCGGGTGATTCGAAGGTTCGCACCCGCCGGTGCTGAAGGCGAAGCTGGAGTCCCCGTCCCTGCTCGCCGCCTGCCTTCGCCAGCCGGACGGCACGTCGGACGCCTGCAACATCGCCGACTCCGGGATGGCCGGGTTGGCGGAACCGGTCGACGATCGGCCGCTGGGACTTGACGGGTTCGACGGCGGTACGACGGGAGTTCGGGTGGCCTTCGGTGGGGACGGCGTCGGGGTGGCTGACGGCGCGGGTGTCGGGGTCGGTGATCCGGTCGCCGGCAGCACCGGCGTCGGCGTCCCCTCCCGGCCGCCGGCCAGCGCCACCGCCCCGGTAGCCACCAGGGCCACCGCGACCACGCCGACGAGCGTCGCCGCGATCCTGGTCCGACGAGTCCGCCGCCGGCCGTGCTCCCGCACCTGTTCGGTCGGCGTCCAGGTCAGGTGCTCAGTGTCGCGGTAGATGTCGATGAAGAACTGATCAGGCATTGCTGACCTCCTCCGGGAGGGTGCTGCCGAGCATGGGGGCCATGGCCTGGCGGCCCCGGGAGAGCCGGGCCTTGACGGTGCCGAGCGGCACACCGATCTGAGTCGCGATGTCAGCGACCGAGAGGTCCGCCAGGTAGTGCAGGACGATCGCCTCGCGTTGTTCCAGCGGCAATCGACGTAACGCCGCGACCAGCGCGACAGTGTTCTCCGAGGGTGGTCCCACGGCAGTGGCCGGACCGTGCCGCCGGTTTGCCCGGATGCCGTTACGGATCTTGCGCCATCGGTTTATGAGGAGGCGGTGCCCCACGCCGCGCACCCACGCCTCCGGATCGCCGTACTCGCCGATGCGCTGCCAGCGCTGCCAGGCCCGGACGTACGCTTCCTGCGCGGCGTCCTGCGCCTCGTGGATGTCGCCACCGAGCGCGTACAGCACGGTGACGACCCGGTGTCTGGTGGCTCGATAGAAGTCCTCGAACCCATCGTCTCTGTCCAACGTCCCCTCCCCCGTTGTCGCTTCTGCCACTGTCACCCGCCAGCACGACGGCCGGTTGCATCAGGGGCAGCAAGGAGAACGGCACGCTGGCAGGAACGAGGCTGCCGGCGCGTTCCGCGATCTTGCACTTTCTGTCACGACACAGGGGTCATTTCCACCCATGTCGACAACAGAAGCTGCAAGATCGGCGCAATCATCGTCCGCCTCGGGGATGATCGCGGGTCCGCCCGTCGCCGGACGGCGGAACTGGCGGGCGGCGGATAGCGTCTGCTCCATGACTGTTGAGCACCCCGCGCTCGCACTGCGTGGCCTGGCCAAGCGGTTCGACGGCACGGTCGCGGTGGCCGGCGTCGACCTGGACGTCCCCGCCGGTTCCTTCTATGGCCTGCTCGGCCCGAACGGCGCCGGCAAGACCACCACCCTGTCGATGGCGGTCGGGCTGCTGCGACCGGACGCCGGCTCCGCCTGGGTGCTCGGGCACGACGTCTGGCAGGACCCGGTGACCGCCAAGCGGCTGCTCGGCGTGATGCCCGACGGGGTCCGGCTGTTCGACCGGCTGACCGGGGCGGAGCTGCTGGCGTACAACGGGTTGTTGCGGGGGATGGACCCGGCGGTGGTCGACCAGCGGGCCGCCGAGCTGCTGGACGTTCTGGCGCTCGGTGACGCCGGTCGGACGCTGGTGGTGGACTACTCGGCGGGCATGAAGAAGAAGATCGGCCTGGCCTGCGCACTGCTGCACGGTCCTCGGGTGCTGGTGTTGGACGAGCCGTTCGAGGCGGTCGACCCGGTCTCCGCCGCGCTGATCCGGGACATCCTCACCCGGTACGCGGCCGGCGGCGGCACTGTGGTCTTCTCCAGTCACGTGATGGAGGTGGTGGAGCGGCTCTGCTCGCACGTGGCGATCCTGGCCGGCGGCACCATCAAGCGGGTCGGGACCATCGACGAGGTCCGTGGCGGTCGCTCGTTGGAGCAGGTCTTCGTCGAGGTGGTCGGCGGGCGCACCGCGACCGGCGAGGAGCTGTCGTGGCTCTCCCAGTGAGCGCGGACGCCACTCCCGCCGCACCCGTACGGTCGGTTTCCGCTCGACACTTCGTGCGGCTCAAGCTGCGGGTGATGGGCAACAACTTCCGCGGTCAGGGTTGGCGGATCGCCATGTTCGTCGGCGGCGCGTTGCTCGGGCTCTGGTTCGCCGCCAGCGGTTTCTTCCTCTTCGCCGCGCCGGGCCTGACCGGCAACGGCACGTACGCGGTGCTGATCGCGGCGGCGGGTGGCGGGCTGCTTGTGCTCGGTTGGCTGCTCCTGCCCCTTGTCTTCTTCGGTGTGGACGAGACACTGGACCCGGCCCGGTTCGCGCTGCTGCCGCTGCCCCGGCGCACGTTGGTGACCGGCCTGTTCGCGGCGGCCCTGATCAGCGTGCCGGCGCTGGCGGTGCTGATCGCGTCGTTCGGGCTGGTGCTGACCGCCTGGTCGTTGGGCGGCTGGTCGGCGGGGTTGGTCGCCGTCGTGGGTGTGCTCGCCGGGCTGCTGCTCTGTGTGGCCGCCAGTCGGGCGGTGACCAGCGCCTTCGCCACCATGTTGCGGTCCCGACGGGTCCGCGACCTGGCGGCCGTGCTGTTGGCGGTGACGGCCGCGCTGCTCGGCCCGTTGCAGGTCTTCGGCCTGGCCGCGCTGCGGGAGGCGGACTGGACCCGGCTCACCGGGGTGGCGACCGTGATCGGTTGGACGCCGTTGGGCGCTCCGTGGACCGTCGGCATCGACGTGGCCCAGGGGCGGGTGTGGGCGGCGCCGGTCAAGTTGCTGATCACTGTGGTGGCGCTCGGCGCCCTGCTGGCCTGGTGGTCCCGGTCGATCGAGTCGGCGATGGTGGGTGCGGCGAGCGCCGGTAAGGCCCCGGTGCGACGTGGAGTTGCCGGTGGCGCGGTCGCCCAACTGTTTCCCCGGGTCGCCGGCTGGGCCCACCGGGACCGGTTCGGCGCCCTGGTCGCCCGGGAGGCCCGTTACTGGTGGCGGGACGCTCGTCGCCGGGCCAACCTGATCACGATCGCGGTGGTCGGCATCTTCGTGCCAGTGATGATCAATGTTACGGGCGGGGACTTCGCAGCCATGGGCGACGAGGGGTTGACGTCGGCTGCCAGCGACAGCTCGCCGGTCGTGGTCACCATCTCGATGCTGTTCGTGGGCGTGCTCGCCGCCGTCACGCTGGCCAACCAGTTCGGTTTCGACGGCAGCGCGTACGCCGCGAACGTGGTGGCCGGGGTGCCCGGCCGGGTCGAGCTGCGGGCCCGGATGACTGCCTTCTCGCTGTACGTGCTGCCGATGTTGGGCGTCGTCGCGGTGGTGCTGTCGGTGCTGCTCGGTCGACCGGGTTGGATCGGTCTCACGATCGGCAGCCTGGTCGCCACCTACGGTGCCGGGCTGGCGGTGAACAGCCTGGTCTCGGTGCTCGGGGCGTACTCGCTGCCGGAGACGAGCAACCCGTTCGCGATGAACAGCGGCGCGGGCCTGGCGAAGGGGCTCCTCACCCTGCTGGCCATGCTCGCCTCGGCGGTCGCCGCGGTGCCGATGGTGGTGGCCGCCGCGCTGCTCGGTGACGCGTGGCTCTGGCTGGCCCTGCCGGTCGGCGCGGCGTACGGGCTGGGCGCGGCGCTGCTGGGCGCATACCTGGCCGGCGATGTGCTGGACCGACGCCAGCCGGAACTGCTGGCCACGGTCACGCCGCGTCGTTAACCGGCGCACCGGCTGGGGTCCTGGGCATCGCACCAGGGATCACTGTGTCACCGCGAGCGTGATGTCTCTGAGGCATCAATATGACTCAGAGGCATCACGGTCATTCGGCTATCGCCCTCCGCCGAGCGGACCGCGCCGCAGCCGGGCGATTCCACCGCCCCCGAGCGCTTCCTTGGTTGGGCGAGGGTCCGGGGCGGCACAATGTTTCACGTGAATCATGAGCCGGGTGCCGAGATCCACCACACCGACCCGTTCGCGGTGCCGACCGGGCAACGATCGCCGGTACGCCGGCTGCGTGGTCGCCTCGCCGCACCGGTGACCCTCTGGACGGCGCCCGGTCCGGCCGGGCTGACCGTCTCGTCGACCCTGGTGGCTGAGGGGGAACCGGACCGGCTGCTCGGGCTGATCGACCCGGAGTCCGACCTCTGGGCCGCCGTCGAGGAGGCGGGGCGGTTCGCCGTCGCGCCGCTCGGGCCGCCACACCGGCAACTCGCCGACCGGTTCGCCGGCCTCTTCCCCGCCCCGGGCGGGCTCTTCGCCACCGGCGCGTGGATCGAGACGCCGTACGGGCCGGTCCCGACGGACGCCGCCGGCTGGGCCGGGTGCCGGCTGGACACCGCCCGGGAGTACGGCTGGGGCCTGCTGGTCGAGGCCACGATCGAGGCGGTCGACCTGGCCGAGGAGGCCACCCCGCTGCTGCACTACCGCGGTCGCTATCACGAGCTGCCGGCCTGAACGGACGCCTCGCCGGAGGCGACCGATCACCGCAGTGACCTGAGTCACTTGGCGCAGCCAGCCAACCGCTCGGCGCACTCGCCGACCGGCGTCGATCTCAGCCTTCCCCGCCGGGGAGTGCGCTCTTTACGGTGCGCGAAACTCCTCTGACGCCTGTGAAGGTGGTGATCCACAGATGTCCACGGACACACCCGCTCCGGCCGCTTCCCAGTCGGACAAGTACCTGGCCGTACAACGGTCGGACGAGTTCGCCGGGCTGCGGCGTTCGCTGCGCGGCTTCGTCTTCCCGATGACCGTCGCTTTCTTCCTGTGGTATGCGCTCTACGTCATTCTCTCCGCGTACGCCCGGGACTTCATGGGCACGAAGCTGTTCGGCAGCAACATCAACGTCGCGCTCGTCTTCGGCCTGCTCCAGTTCGTCTCCACGTTCCTGATCGCCTGGCTCTACTCCCGGTACGCGGACCGGAAGATCGACCCCATCGCGGACCGGATCCGCGCCGAGATCGGGGAGGTGACCCGTGAAGACGGTTCACGCGGTTGAGACGTTCCTCGCGGCTGAGGCGGGCAACCACACCGCCCGCAACCTGACCATCACGCTCTTCCTGGTCTTCGTGGCGGTGACCCTGGGCATCACCATCTGGGCCAGCCGGCAGACCAAGACGGCGACCGACTTCTACGCGGGCGGCCGGTCCTTCTCCGGCTTCCAGAACGGCATGGCGATCGGCGGCGACTACATGTCAGCCGCGTCGTTCCTCGGCATCGCCGGCATCATCGCGTTGTACGGCTACGACGGCTTCCTCTACTCGATCGGCTTCCTGGTCGCCTGGCTGGTGGCCCTGCTGCTGGTCGCGGAGCTGCTGCGGAACTCGGGCCGGTACACGATGGCGGACGTGCTGGCCTTCCGGATGCGTCAGCGTCCGGTGCGTACGGCGGCGGCGGTCTCCACCATCACGGTGTCGATCTTCTACCTGCTCGCGCAGATGGTGGGCGCCGGCGCGCTTGTCGCGTTGCTGCTCGGCATCAAGCCGGGGACGACCTTCCTCGGCATGGACGCGTCCACTGCGAAGATCGCCACCATCATCATGGTCGGCGCGCTGATGATCATTTACGTCACCGTGGGCGGCATGAAGGGCACCACCTACGTGCAGATCGTCAAGGCGTTCCTGCTCATGGGCGGTGCGCTGCTGATGACCATCCTGGTGTTGGCGAAGTTCAACTTCAACCTTTCGGCGCTGCTGGGCCAGGCGGCCGAGGCATCCGGCAAGGGCAGCGCGTTCCTCGAACCCGGGTTGCGGTACGGCGTCGAGGTCGCCGGCAACTCGACGCAGACCTTCTACAACAAGGTGGACCTGCTGTCCCTGGGTATCGCCCTGGTGCTCGGCACCGCCGGTCTGCCGCACATCCTGATCCGCTTCTACACGGTGCCGACCGCGAAGGCGGCCCGCAAGAGCGTGCTCTGGGCGATCGGCATCATCGGCACCTTCTACCTGCTCACCCTGGCCCTCGGCTTCGGTGCGGCGGCGCTGGTGGGCAGCCAGGCGATCACGGCGCAGGACAAGGCGGGCAACACCGCCGCGCCGCAGTTGGCCGAAGCGCTCGGCATCGACTTCTTCGGCGGCGAACTGGGTGGGGCAGCCATGCTGGCGATCATCGCGGCGGTCGCCTTCGCCACCATCCTCGCGGTGGTCGCCGGGTTGACGCTGGCCTCGTCGTCCAGCCTGGCGCACGACTTCTACGCGAACGTGCTGAAGAAGGGCGAGACGTCGGAGCGGCAGGAGGTACGGGTCGCCCGGATCTCCGCCCTGGGGATCGGCGCGGTGTCGATCGCCCTGTCGATCTTCGCGCAGAACCTCAACGTGGCATTCCTCGTGGCGCTGGCCTTCGCGGTCGCCGCCTCGGGCAACCTGCCGGCGATCCTCTACAGCCTCTTCTGGCGGAGGTTCAACACGTCCGGCGCGGTGTGGGCGATCTACGGCGGGCTGCTCTCGGCCGTGCTGCTGGTGTTCTTCTCGCCGGTGGTCTCCGGTGCGGCGACCTCGATGTTCCCGAACCACGACTGGCAGTGGTTCCCGCTGTCCAACCCGGGCATCCTCTCCATCCCGTTCGGTTTCCTCTGCGGGTGGATCGGCACTGTCATCTCCAAGGAGCACGACGAGGACAAGTACGCGGAACTCGAGGTGCGCGCCCTCACCGGCTCTGGCGCCCACTGATCGCGGTACCTGTCGAGGGGCCTCCTGCTGACGCGCGACGTCAGCAGGGGGCCCTACCGCGATTTCGGGGCTCGGTAGGCTGAGCGGTATGAAGGTTGCTGAGCGCTTTGGTTCCGGTCACCGCGTCCTCGTCACCGGCGGAGCTGGCTTCGTCCCGTCGCACCTGGTGGACGCGCTGATCGCCCGAGGTTGCACGGTGGTGGCGCTTGACAACTTCGTGACCGGCTCCAAGGAGAACGTCGCCCACCTGCTGGATCGGCCGACCTTCACCCTCGTCGAGGCGGACATCTCCGACGGCCTGCCGACCCACCACCCGGCGCTGGCCGAGCGGTTCGACGCGATCCTGCACATGGCCTCGCCGGCCAGCCCCACCGACTTCGCCCAGTTGCCGGTGGAGATCCTCCGGGTCGGCTCGGTCGGCACCCTGCACCTCCTGGAGCGCGCGGCCGCCGACGGCGCCCGGTTCCTGATGGCCTCCACGTCCGAGGCGTACGGGGACCCGAAGGAGCACCCGCAGCGGGAGACCTACTGGGGCAACGTCAACCCGATCGGGGTTCGCAGCGTCTACGACGAGGCCAAGCGCTTCTCCGAGGCCGCGACGATGGCGTACCACCGCTACCGCGGGCTCGACGCGGCGATCGTCCGGATCTTCAACACGTACGGCCCGCGGATGCGCCCGGACGACGGCCGCGCCATCCCCACCTTCATCTCCCAGGCGCTGCGCGGCGAGCCGATCACCGTGCACGGCACAGGCAACCAGACCCGGTCCATCTGCTTCGTCGAGGATCTGGTGCGCGGCATCCTGCTGCTGCTCGACTCGACCGAGACGGGCCCGGTCAACTGCGGCACCGAGCACGAGCTGACCATGCGGCAACTCGCCGAACTGATCGTGTCGCTCTCCGACAGCACCTCGAAGGTGACCTATGTCACCCGCAGCTCGGACGACCCGGAGATGCGCCGGCCGGATCTCACGCTCGCCCGTGAACTGCTCGGATACGAGCCGTCGGTCGCGCCCGAAGATGGCCTGCGACGCACGATCGAGTACTTCCGCGCGCGGCTAGGGTAGCCGGATCTTCGCGTACCGCCTGCCGCTGAGTGTCGCCTGAAGGCGGCAGTGGCTCTCGCTACGTACCCTGAGTTACATGTCCGCGACCTCGTCTGCCGGCGTCCCACATCCGTACCTGCACCGCAGCGCCGGGCGCGCGTCCGTGCCCGGCCCCGACCGGGGCGCCTCCGGGCGTGCCCGTCCGACCGAGGCGCGCTTCTACCCGTCGTACGACGAGGAGCAGCCTCGGTCCGGTGGCCCGGCAGGCCCCACCGGGCCCGGCGGCCCGGGTGACGCCGGTGGGCCCGGTCGGCGTGGCCCGCGACCGCGTTGGGGCCGGATCGCACTCGTGGCCGGGATCGCGGTGCTGGTGCTGGCGCTGCTCGGCAGCGTCGGCGCCTGGTTGTACGCCCGCAACCTCAACAGTGACCTGGCCCGCACCGACCCGTTCGCGGAGATCACCGGCGGCCGGCCGGCCAAGACCGTCGATGGCGCGCTGAACATCCTGCTGGTCGGCAGCGACTCGCGGGACCCGGACGCGCCTGTCGACAGCAAGAGCCAGTGGCGCGCCGACACGATCATCGTCATGCACATCCCGGCCGACCACCAGGAGGCCTACCTGGTCTCCATCCCCCGGGACCTGTACGTGCCGATCCCGGAGAGCGCCGGCGCGGACTGCGGCTCCGGATCGCGCGCGAAGATCAACGCGGCGTTCGCGTTCGGTGGGCTGCCGCTGGCGGTGCGCACCGTGGAGTGCTTCACCGACGTTCGGATCGACCACGTGATGGCTATCGACTTCGGCGGTTTCAAGGAGGTCACCGACGCCCTCGGCGGGGTGGACCTGAAGGTCGAGCGGACCGTCACCTCGATCCACAAGCCGTACCGGACGTTCACCAAGGGCACCAACCACATGGACGGCGCGGAGGCGTTGGACTGGATCCGGCAGCGCAAGCAGTTCCCGGACGGGGACTTCGCCCGGATGCGGCACCAGCAGGAGTTCCTGCGGGCACTGATGGACAAGGCGGCCAGCACCGGCACGCTGGCGAACCCGAAGAAGCTCAACGATTTCCTCAAGTCGGTGACCGCGGCCGTAACCGTCGACCAGACTTTCTCGGTTACAGACATGGCGCTGCAGTTCCGTAACCTGCGCGGCCAGAACCTCACCTTTGTGACCAGCCCGAACTCGGGCAGCGACACGATCAACGGCGAGTCGGTGGTGGTGTCGGACCGGGAGAAGGCGCTCGCTATGTACCAGGCCATGTCGGCGGACACGATGGCCGACTGGGTCAAGGCCAACCCGCCGAAGAGCAACGACGGCGGCTGACCACGGCCCGAGGGGCACCAGCCGTTCGGGTCATCGAACGGCGACGATCGACTGAGTCTGCAAAATTCGACGTCCGGATTGACCCGGGATGAACTCGCCAAGTCGATTTGATGTACGTACAGTGGTGCCGCCCCCTCCTGATCACGAGCTGGAGCACGCATGCCGGTTCAGGCCAGTCGTCACCCTTCTTCCCCCGGGTCAGCCGCCCCCAGCGGTCGAGTCGCTGCGGCCATCCCCGCTCAGGCACGCCCCTCGGGCGGCGGGCCGGGCGCCCGCCCGCCCGGCAGCGGTGGTGGTGGCGGCGGTGACCGCCCGGGTGGCGGTGGGTCGAAGAAGCGGACCAAGCGCAAGGACCCGCTCTGGGCCAGGCTGACAGTGGTCTTCGGTGCCGTGCTGATGCTGAGCAGCGGGGTGGCCATCGTCGGCAGCAAGGCCCTGATCGGGCAGGCGACCGGCGGCATCGCCAAGGGCAACCTGCTGGGTGAGGCCGGCAAGTCCGATGCCGAGGGCGGCGCGAGCCTGGACGGCCCGATCGACATGCTGCTGCTCGGCGTGGACGCGCGGGAGCGCTGGGCCGCCGACGACGTCCGCTCGGACAGCATCATCGTCCTGCACATTCCGGCCACGCACGACCAGGCGTACCTGATCTCGATCCCCCGGGACACCGAGGCGCAGATCCCCGCGTTCGAGAAGAGCGGCTACGGCGGCGGCTCCGGCAAGATCAATGCCGCGTTCCAGGCCGGTGCCGCCAACGGCGGCGGCTGGGAGGGTGGCGCCCAGCTGATGGCCCAGACGATCAAGCGGCTCACCGGGATCAGCTTCGACGGCGCGGCGATCATCAACTTCGGTGGCTTCAAGAACGTCATCGACACCCTGGGCACGGTGCGGATCTGTGTCAGCCAGGAGGTCAAGTCGCTGCACATGTCGTACGTCGACGGCCAGCCGATGTGGAACGCGGATGCCAAGAAGACCGGCAAGCAGCGGACCCCGGTGGTGCACAAGAAGGGCTGCCAGGAGATGGAGGGTTGGGCGGCGCTCGACTACTCCCGCCAGCGCAAGACCCTCAAGAACGGCGACTACGACCGGCAGGCCAACCAGCAGCAGCTGATCAAGGCGATGGCGAAGAAGGCCACCGAGGGCGGGATGTTGTCCAACCCGGCCAAGATGAACAACCTGATCAAGGCGGCGGGCAAGGCGTTCGTGTTGGACACCGGCGGCGTGCCGATCGAGGACTTCATCTTCACCATGCGCGGGGTCACCGGCAACGAGCTGACCATGCTCAAGACCAACAACGGCACCTTCAACGCCAACAACAACAACACCGAGGGCTTGAGCGAAGAGACGATGGCGATGTTCCGGGCCGTCAAGCAGGACAAACTCGCCGAGTTCGTGTTCACCCACCCCGAGGTGATCTCCACCCGCAAGTGAGGGCCCGGTAGTTCGCGGAAAGCCAGCGACGGGCTCCTCACCGCCCGTAGCCTGACGTGAGCAGGTTTCACGTATCGGCTGCGGGGAGGCGGTCACGTCCAGGTGGGGACGGAACGCAGCGGGCCGGGCCGGAGCGACCCCGTCCGCTCAGGCGCCTCGCACCCGAGGGCCGCGGATCCTGCTCGGCATCGGCCTGGCCCTCGTCCTGCTGGCGGGGCTCGCCGTGGCCGGGCTCAAGACGCTCAGCCACCGGTACGACCGCACGGTGACCAAGGAGCAACTGCTCGACGCCGACGCCCGCACCGACCGCACCGACCTGGACGGGCCACTCAACTACCTCCTGGTCGGCTCCGACCGGCGCCCGGGCGACAGCGGTCCGGACCAACGCTCGGACACCATCCTCATCGTGCACGTCCCCGCCGGGCAGCGGGAGGCGTACCTGGTCTCCATCCCGCGTGACCTGCTGGTCGCCATCCCTCCCGCGAACGGCTTCGGCGGCGGTCAAGACAAGATCAACGCGGCGTACGAGCACGGCGGCGGCGGGCAGGCCGGCGCCCAACTGCTCTCCGCCACCCTGCACCGGCTCACCGGAATCCGGTTCGACGGCGCCGCGCTGATCGACTTCTCCGGCTTCCGGAAGGTCATCGACCTGCTCGGCGGGGTGCAGATGTGCGTGGACACCGAGGTCCGCTCGATCCATACCAACCGTGTCTTTCCCACCGGCTGCCACCAGATGGACGGGGCGCAGGCGCTGGACTACGTCCGACAGCGCTACGACCTGCCCGGCGGTGACTACGACCGACAACACCACCAGCAGCAGTTGCTCCGGGCGATGCTGGACAGCGCCGGCCGGGCGGACCTGCGGAGCAACCCCGTCAAACTGGACCAGGTGCTCCGGGCGGTAGGCGGCTCGTTGACCGTCGACACCAATGGCGTACCCCTGGAGGATCTGCTCCTCGCGCTCCGCGCGCTGCCGCCCGACGGGATGCGCGGCGTCCAGGTGCCCTCCTCGCCGCAGACCATCGACGAGGTCTCGTACGTGGTGCTGGACAACGGGGGCAACGGGCTCTTCGAGGCGCTCAGCGGCACGCGGGTGCCGGCCTGGGCGCAGGCCAACCCCCGCTGGGTGACCCGGTTGTGACGGTGCCGACGGCCCGGTCGGTGCCGAACCGGGCCGGGAGGATCTAGTGTTGCTTCCTGTGTTCGGACCCCAGGTTCCCACCGTGCCCGTGACCGAGATCGCCGCCGAGACCTACCTGCTGGACGTGCGGGAGGACGACGAGTGGGCGGCTGGCCACGCGCCCACCGCCCACCACCTGCCGATGATGGAGCTGCCGGCCCGGCTGGCCGAGGTGCCCACCGACCGGGAGGTGGCGGTCGTCTGCCGTTCCGGCGGGCGCTCCGCCCAGGTCGTCGCCTACCTGATCAACAACGGCTGGGAGCAGGTGCGCAACGCCGACGGCGGGATGCGCCAGTGGGCTGCGGTCGGCCGACCGGTGGTCGACGCGAACGGGCAGCCCGGCCAGGTCATCTGAGGCCGGCGGAATGGGCGGGCCACTGGTCTTCGCGCACCGCGGCGCCTCGTTCGACCTACCCGAGCACACCCTCGCCGCGTACCTGCGCGCTCTCGACGAGGGCGCCGACGGCCTGGAGTGCGACGTCCGGCTGACCCGGGACGGGCATCTGGTCTGTGTGCACGACCGACGACTCGACCGCACCAGCAACGGTCGCGGTCTGGTCAGCGCGCGTACGCTCGCCGAGCTGGACGCCCTGGACTTCGGCTCGTGGCACCCGGGCAGCGCGCCGAACGGCGACCTGCCACCGGACGAGTCGCACACCCGGCTACTGACCCTGGCCCGGCTCCTGGACGCGGTGCTCGCCGCCGGCCGGCCGGTCCGGCTGCTGGTGGAGACGAAGCACCCGTCCCGCTACGGCTCGAACGTGGAACGGCGGCTGGTCAACCTGCTGCGCCGGTACGGGCTGGCCGACCCCGCGCCGGACGACCCGGTACAGGTCACCGTCATGTCGTTCTCCCCGCTGGCGGTTCGTCGGGTGCACGAGTTGGCCCCGACGTTGCCCACCGTGCTGTTGCTGGAGGTGTTGCCGCGCTGGTTGCGGTTGGGCCGGCTGCCGTTCGGCGCCCGGATCGCCGGGCCGGGAATCGGCCTGGTCCGGGCCCGCCCGCAACTGCTGCCCGCACTGCGCGCGGCCGGCAACCAGGTGTACGTCTGGACGGTCAACGACCCGACCGACCTGGAGCTGGTGCTGGCCGCCGGGGTGGACGGGATCATCACCGACCGGCCGGCGTACGCCCTCGCCCGGCTGGACCGCTGACCTCATCGGCCGGGCGGGGGTGCCCAAAAGCGGGTCGGCGGGGCAGACTCGGCACATGCCGGAGCGTATCGATTTCCCCGCTCTCCTCGCCGGCCACACCGTCGTGATCGAGATGATCAACTCTGGGGACGCGGGCTTGCCGGTCCTCACCCAACTGCTCCGGGTGGCCCAGCCGGCGCTCGGCGCGGCCGGGATGGCGTTCGTCGAGTTCGGCCCGACCGGCGGTCGCGTGATCGCCGCGACCGGTGCGGCGGAGTGGGCCCTCGGTCGACCGCTGGCGGTCGACGACCCGGACACCGTCTGCCTGCTCTCCGGGCCACGGGTGCGCCAGGTGCGGGTGAGTGACCTCAACGGCAAGCTGGCCGGCGAACTGGCCGGCAGCGGCCTGCGCCGGATGGCGGTCTCCCGGGCCGAGATCGGCGGCCACACAGTCGGCAGCCTGCACGCGCTCTACCCGGGCGACGACGAGCCGGACGCCGAGCAGCAGGGGGTGGTCGCCTACCTCGCGTCCTGCGTCGGGCACATGTACGGCGACCAGAGTGGCCTGCCGGTGCACGGCGACGGCCCGGTGGTGGCGGCCCTCGCCGACGGGCTGGCCGTCGTCGACCGGGATGGGCACGTCCGGCTCTGGAACCCGGCCGCCGCCCAGGTCACCGGCCGGACGGTCGAGCAGGCGCTGAGCCGCCCGCTGCCGTTCCCGCTGCCGCCCTCCGGGCAGGTTCGGGACCACCGGATGCTGGACGGCCGCTGGCTGCGGATCACCTCCGGCGACCTGCCCGGCCCGGGCACGTTGCGGGTGGTCACCTTCCGCGACATCACCGACCAGCAGCGCCGCGACCACGACCGGGAACTGTTCGTCGCGGTGACCAGCCACGAGCTGCGCACCCCGGTCACCGTCATCAAGGGGTACGCGGACACCCTCACCGACCACTGGGAGTCGCTGACCGAGGTCGACCGACGGCAGGCGGCCCGGGTGATCGGGCAACGCGCCAACGAGCTGGCCCGGTTGGTCGACCGTCTTCTCAGCTCGGCGGCCGAGGCGGGGCCGGGCGACGACCCTCCCACCCCGTTCGACCTCGGCGAGGCGCTGCGCGCCGCCGTCGTGGACCTGCCGGCGGAGTTGCGCCGCCGGCTGGTGCTCCGCCTCCCGGGCGATCTGCCCAAGGCGCTCGGTCACCGGCCCAGCCTGGCCACCGTGCTGACCGAGTTGACGACAAACGCCGGTAAGTACTCGGCACCGGATTCCCCCATCGAGATCACTGCTTGCGGCCGGGGTCAACTGGTGGCGTTCCGGGTCAGCGACCAGGGCATCGGCATCCGCCCCGAGCACGTGGAGCGGGCGTTCGACAGGTTCTGGCAGGGCGAGTCGGGCGACCGTCGCGGTTACCCGGGGGCCGGGCTCGGCCTCTATCTCGTCCGCCGGATCGTTGAACAGCAGAATGGATGGGTATCCCTACGTCCGAGGACCGGCGGCGGTACGGTCGCAGAGGTGCGGCTACCACGCGGTTGACCAGGGGTGGCGCGACGTGGAGGCGACGGTGGCAGCGGCAGCAGCGAGGGATCAAGCCTGGTGCGTGGTGGTTCCCCATCACCCGGGCGGGGCACGGCTGGCCCGGCACCGGCTCGCCGCCGAGCTGGCGGGCGTCGTACCCCCGACGCTCCTCGCGGACCTGATCGCTGTACTCGCGGAGTTGGTGGGCAACGCGGTGCGGCACGCCGGACCTCTGCCCGGCGGCGTGATCCGGGTTGCCTGGCGGCTACGGCCGTCGGCCGAGGGCGCACTGATCCAGCTGCGGGTCACCGACGGCGGCGGCCCGAGCACCGGGCCACGGCTCCGGACGGCCAGCCCGGACGCGGCGGACGGGCGCGGGCTGCACATCGTGGCCGGCCTGGCCAGCCGCTGGGGCGTCGAGCAGGACGGCATGGGCCAGCGCGTCTGGGCGGAGTTCGACCCGGTGCCGGCGCCCCGACCCAACCTGGTGCCGGCGGGCTGAGTACGGCTCGGGCGGGTCCCGGCCACGGCCAGCCGCCCGGGGCTCTAGGCTGTGACGCCGTGAGTAAGCGTCGAAAGAGCCAGCGCACCGCCACCGACACCGCCCCCCGCCGCGAGAAGGTGCGGGACGTCTTCGTGCCGCGTCCGTTCGACGGGCTGGTCGACGAGTCCGAGTGGATCGCGCTGCGCGAGTTGGTGCCCGCCGCCTCCGCCCCGCTGCGGCTGGCGCCCGCCCTGGTCGAGGAGTTCGGTGACCGGGAGGCGACGCTCGCCACTGTGCTGCCGATGGCCGCCCCGGCGATCACCAAGCCGGACGGCCGCGTACTCATCGGTCTCCAGCGCCACCAGCAGTCCGGCGACGTCTCCCGGGATCTGGCCGACGCCTTGCTCAGCGCTCTGCGTACCGAGCCGGGCGGCCAGGTGGCAGTGGCGCCGCTGCCCGGCCCCGGGCCGCGTCTGCAGGACATCCTCGTGGACGGTCCGCTGGACATCACCATGCACAACGGTTTCGACTTCTGGCTCGACCCCGGGGCCGCCGACGATCCGACCGTCCAGGCGTCGCTGGAGCGGGCGAACGCGGCCATCTACCCGACGGTCCGGCTGACCGCGGCGAAGGCCGCCTACTGGTGTCAGGTCCCGGAGAAGTCCCACGTGCGGTGGGTGCTGCCCGACGACGAGGACGCCGCACTCGACGCGCTGGCCCGCCTCGGCGCGGCCGGCACGCTGACCCTCGGCGAGCAGACCAAGTTCGCCGGCATGTTCCGCGCGCACGGTCGACTCGTGCCGGTCTGGGACCTGCCGGAGGAGACCCCGGCGGCCGAGTGGGAGGAGCCGGTGGCGCAGTTCGCCAAGCGGTACACGGAGGCGCTCACCGTCACCGACCCCCTCGACGCCGCCGGCCGTCGGGCCCGTCAGGGGCTGCTCGGCCGCCAGCTCACCCTGCGCTGAGCCGGGGCCGTCGTCCCGTTCAGCCGGCGACGGGTAGCGGGTCGCGGGTGATCGGGCAGGACATGCAGCGCGGTCCGCCGCGGCCGGAGCCCAACTCGGAGCCGGCGATCGGGATCACCTCGATGCCGGCCCGCTCCAGTTGGGCGTTGGTCTCGGTGTTGCGCTCGTAGCCGACGCACAGTCGGGGGGCCAGCGCGAGGGTGTTGTTGCCGTCATCCCACTGCTCGCGTTCCGCGGTGACCGGATCCAGCCCGGTGTCGATGACCCGGAGCAGGTCGAGGTCCATCGCGTCCGCGGCGGCCCGCAGGAACGGTGCCGGCCCGTCCACCCGGGGGTCCTCGCCGTCCGCGCCGGCGATCACCGTGTACGCGGACAGCGCGCTCGCGATGTTGGGGTACATCAGCACGGCGTCCACGTCGACCATCGTGCACACGGTGTCGAGGTGCATGGTGGCGCGCTTCTGGGCGATCGGCACCACCAGGATGGTGTGGGCCAGGCCGGCGGCGAAGACCTGCCGGCCGAGACGCTCGGCGCCGGCCGGGGTCGTCCGCTCGCCCACCCCGACCGCCAGCACCCCGGGTGCGAGCAGCAGCACGTCCCCGCCCTCCAGGTGCTCCAGGCCGGGGCGGTAGACGAACTCGGTGCCGGCGAACCGGGGGTGGTGGCGGTAGATGGCGTCGGTCAGGGTGGTCTCGCGGCGGCGGGCCGGCATGGCCAGGCTCGTGACACCTACCCGGTCGCCGATCCACAGCGACGAGTCGCGGGTGAACAGCAGGTTGGGCAGTGGATCGATGACGAAGTCGTGTCGGTCCATCAGCGTGTAGACCAGTCCACCCGGTCGCTCCGAGCTGATCCGCAACTCCTCGTGGGCCAGCCCGGCGGTGAGCACGTCGGCCAGGGCGGCCGGGTCCAGGTAGGCGAGGTGGTCGGCGACGCGGGAGCGCAGGGTGTCGCCGAGCCGTCGGGAGCGCAGCACCTGCTCGGTGAGTTCGGCCCGGGCGTCGGCTACGGCAAGCGTCTCGGCCAGCAGGGTGGCGAGGTAGAGCACCTCGACGTCGCGCTCGCGCAGGGCGGCGGCGAACGCGTCGTGCTCCTCCTGGGCACGCCCCACCCACGGGATCGCGTCGAACAGCAGCGAGTCGTTGTTGCGTGGGGTGAGCCGGGCCAGTTCGGGGCCGGGCCGGTGCAGCAGTACGGTGCCGAGCCGTCCGACTTCACTGTCGACGTAGTGGGTCACTCCCGCAGCGTAGGGCAGGGTTTAGCGGCATCCGAGAAAAGAACTGTGGATGAATATGGCATTCATCCACACTCACTCCGGCGCTCCGGCTTGCCGAACACCGGTAGTGGCAACGTAGGGTAGTGAGGACATAACTTCGAGGGACCTTTTGCCGGAGGTCGCGATGACTGTCTTTCCCGCACGACGAGCCGTACCGTCCGCTCGGGCACTGCCGCCCGTCGCGGTGCCACACCCCCGCGTCGAGGCGCCGGGGGTTCTCGAACCGGTCCGTCCGACACCGCTCGAATGGGCCCGCCGCCGTCGGGCCGAGCGGGGTGCACGCCGCCTGGAGGCGGCCGGGGCACGGGCGTTGGGCCAACTGGACCATCTCGGGCCCGCCTGGCACGTGATCGAGTGGCCGCGCACCGACGTGACGGACGTCCTCGACCGCGGTCAGGACGATCGGGCCGGGTTCCTCGCCATCGGGCCGAGCGGCCTCTTCGCCGTGACCATCGCCGACCACGGCCGGGCCAGGGTGCTCGTCGCCGGAGACGTGGTGCAGATCAACGGCAAGCGGCCCCCGTACGTGGCCGAGTCCCGCCGGGACGCCAAGCGGGCCAGCAAGGCGCTCTCCGAGGCGGTGGGGCTGCCCGTGCCGGTGACGCCGGTGCTGACCTTCGTCGGCTCCGGCGTGATCAGCGTCTACGGGCTCCCGAAGGACTGCCTGATGGCCACCCACCGGGAACTGGACCGGCTGCTCGTGGCCGGTGGCAGCCGGATCAGCCCCGCCACCGCCGAGAAGCTTTCCCGGGTCGCACAGCACCCCGGCACCTGGCTGAACGGCACGTACCGTCCAACTGCCGACTACCGGTGGTACGACGAGGGCCGAACGGCCGCTGACAAGCCGGCCCACCGCCGGTAACGTCACCGGCGACGCCACGCGGCTCCGGTCCCCCCGTTCACCTCACCGGTCTCCGCGCCGTCATCGGTCGCTGCGGTCGACGCCGCGCCCCGGTGACCCGGTGCGCTCGGTGATTCGTCGGCGACCCGCTAGCGTGGACAGTCGATCGGTGCACATAGGAGGCGCGGTGGCCCACGTCGAACTTTCGCTCTCGGAAGCGTTCGTGCCGGCGGCGCGGGCCTCGACAGAGCCGGAGTCCGACAACGTCGGCCAATGGTCGTCGACAGTCTCCCGAGCCGATGAGCCGTGTCTGCTGATCGACGCCGACACCCGGGTGGTGGCGATCTCCACGGCCGGCTGCGAGTTGCTCTGTCTCGGTGAGCCGGCCGGGCTGATCGGTCGACCGCTGCTCGACGGCGGGCTGCGTCTGCTCGACTTCACGGCCAACCGGGGCGAGCTGACCGAGGCCGAGATCGACAAGATCCCGCCCCTGCTGGCGCTCTCCTCCGGCCGACTCGCCCGTGGGCTACTCCGGGTGCAGGCCGCCTCGGCCGACAGCTCCGACGCGACAGTCGACGCGATCTCCACCCCGGTGCTCACCGACGGCACCGTCGCTGGCTCACTCACCTTCTTCTCCGAGGTCTGACCTGCGGCGGAGTGTGTCCTTCGCCGCACGCGGCGTTGCCGGGGTAGGCCCGCACGAAGGCCGTAGGGTGCCCTCATGCTCGACATCGCTCTACTGCCGGGGGAATACGCTGTGTGCCGGCTGGCCGCCGGCACCACCCTGCCGTACGCGCTGTCGAGCGGGCTGAGCGGCGCGGACGTGGTGACGGTGAGCTGGACCTCCGACGGGATCTCCGTGATCTGCCCAGCCGACCGGGCGCCGGCCCAGGCCGTGGTCGAGACGACGTGGCGCTGTCTACGGGTCACCGCCCCGGTGACGCTGGCCGGCACCGGCAGCCTGGCCGCGCTCGTCGACCCGCTCGCCGAGGCACGGGTCAGCGCCGTCACGTTCTCCACCTTCGACACCGACTATCTGCTGGTGCCGACCGTCCGGCTGACCGAGGGCACTGCCGCACTACAGCGCGCCGGGCACCGCGTCTCCGGCTGACCTTCACCCGATCAGCGGCTCGCCCTACGATGGGCACGGCCACCCCGGCCGCGACGAATTCTCCGATGTCCCGAGGATCGGCCCGTGCCGTTCACCCCACCCCACCCCGCGTCCACCTCTGCGCGGGCGACGGTCAACACCCCACCGGCAACTCCTGGCCGGGCGGCCGACCGCGTTCCCGTGCGTACCCTCGCCCGGGTCCTGCCGATGGCCGTCGCGGCGCTCGCCCTCGTCGTGCTGGTCAGCTGTGGCGCCCCACCCGGGCTCGGAGAGCCGACCGGCGTGCCCACCCACACCGCGACCCCGACGACGCCCGCCCCGAGCACCGCACCGGCGACCCCGCCGGCCACCGCGCCGCCTCTCCCTACTGTCACGCCCACCCCCGACGCCGGGTTGGTCGCGACGGCCTGCCGCAACGGGCCGACCGGCCAGCGGGTGCTGCGACTGTTGCGCGGCCGGGCCGGAGTGCTGCCGGCGAACGTCCGGGTCCAGGTCCGCACCGGGCCGCTCTGCGCCGGCGACTGGCAGTTCACAGTGCTGACGGTGACCGGGCACGAGGAACTCCAGGTGGTCACCCGGGGCGAGCCCAGCGCCCCGGTGCTGGTCACCGCCGGCACTGACGTCTGCACCATCGAGGTACGCGCCACCAGCCCGGCCGGGATCCGCGCCCTCGCCTGTGACGCCGGCCCGGCCAACGGACCGGGTGCGTAGGCTGATCGGCATGCCGGGAACACCGCCGACACGTTTCGTCTTCCTCGGGCCGGAGGGCACCTTCGCCGAGCAGGCCCTGCGCTCCATACCCGCCGCCGAGCGCGGCACCCGTACGCCCGCACGTAGCGTCGGGGAGGCGCTGGACAGCGTCCGCGCCGGCGACGCCGACGCCGCGCTGGTGCCACTGGAAAACTCGATCGGCGGCGCGGTGGGCGTCACGCTGGACGAGATGGCCGAGGGCGAGCCGCTGGTGATCACCCGAGAGGTGATCCTGTCGGTGGAGTTCGTGCTCGCCGCGCGGCCCGGCACCTCACTGACCTCGATCCGCACCGTGGCAGCCCACCCACAGGCGTCCACCCAGTGCCGGGGCTGGCTGCGCGACCACCTGCCCGACGCCGTGGTGGTCGACGTGCTCTCCAACGGCGCGGCTGCCGCCGGTGCCGGCACGGGCGAGTACGACGCGGCGATCTGCGCGCCGATCGGCGCCGCCCGGCACCGACTCACCACACTCGCCGACAAGATCGCCGACCACCCCGACGCGGTGACCCGGTTCGCGCTGGTGTCCCGCCCCGGGCCGCCACCGCCGCCGACCGGTGACGACCTCACCTCGCTCGCGGTCTACATCGCCCACGACCGGGTCGGCGCGCTGCTGTCCGTGCTGATGGAGTTGGCCGTCCGGGGGGTCAACCTGACCCGGATCGAGTCCCGTCCGACCGGCGAGGCGCTGGGCCGCTACGTCTTCTTCCTGGACTGCACCGGCCACGTGGTCGACGTACGCCTGGGCGAGGCGCTGCAGGGGCTCCGCCGGGTCTGCGCCGACGTCCGCTTCCTGGGCTCCTATCCCCGGCACCGGTGGGCCGAGGCGTCGCGCGAACGCCCGGTGCCCGCGCCGGCGGGCCTCTCCGACGTCGACTACGCCGACGCGGCGGCCTGGCTGACCCGACTGCGGACCGGTGAGTTGACCTGACCGGGGGCGGGGCGCCCCCGAAGATCAGGAGCGCCCCCACCGCCGCGGTCAGCTCAGCAGACCGCCGAGCAGACCGCCCTCCTGCTGCTGCTGGCCGCTGCCCAGGACCGGCGGCTCCTCGGACGGCTGCACCACCACGAAGCCCTGACCGGCGAAGCTCATGGTGAACGACTCACCGGTGCGACGGCCGAGCAGCGTGCCGAGGCCCATCTGCTCGGCTCGGTGGTAACCGGTCTGGAGGTTGGCCGACCAGCAGACCGCTGCCTGCGGGTCGACGTACGTCGGTGCGTCCACGTTGAGCACGACCGGGGTGCCCTTGGTGGTGATGGCGATGCGCCCGTAGCCGCTGAACACACAGTTGAAGAGGCCCGACGAGGACGCCATCCCGGCGCCGCCGACCATCCTGATGTCGTACTGGAGGGTGGAGTCGAAGGCGAGCACGCTGCTGCCGTTGATGGAGAGGGCGTCGCCCGGCTCCAGGTCGATGATGTGCACGTCCTTGGCCAGCTCGGCGAGGAAGACGTCACCCTGGCCGGAGACCTTCATCAGCGGGACACCCTCGCCGGTGAGCTTCTGCTTGAGGAACTTGCCGAGCCCGCCCGAGCCCAGCGCCTGGAACTGCACATTCCCCTGGTAGGCGACCATCGACCCGACCCGGGCCATCGCCTCGCCGTTGAGCTCGATCTTCAACATCTTGGAGTTCTGCAACCGCATGCCGGGCTGCGCGGACTCCTTCTCCAGATTCTCCGCGGAGAACAGCTCGCTGCGCATGAAAGGGCCTCCTGAATAGGGTCGCGTTCGCTGCACCGACGGTAGGCGACCACGGCAAGCAGCGCCCATCGACCGGGCAACGCGGCGCGGGCGGGCGGCGCGGGCGGGCGAGCGGGGGGCTCAGCCCCAGCCGAGGGCGTGCAACCGCGCGTCGTCGATGCCGAAGTGGTGGGCGATCTCGTGCACCACGGTCACCGCCACCTCGTCGATGACGTCCTCGTCGTTGTCGCAGATCCGCAGGATCGGACGGCGGTAGATGAAGATCCGGTCGGGCAGCACGCCGGAGTAGTCCCAGCCTCGCTGGGTCAGCGCATGCCCCTCGTAGAGGCCGAGCAGGTCGGCCTCTCCCGGTGGCGGGTCGTCCTCGACCAGGATCACCACGTTGTTCATCAGGCCGAGCAGTTCTTCGGGCACGTCGTCGAGGGCTTCGCCGACCAACTCCTCGAAGCGCTCACGGCTCATCTCCACCGGCACCTCGCCCATTGTGCCCGACGCGGGGGCACGCGGCCCGGTCCTGCTGCACGACCGTGGCCGTCAGCCCGCACATGCACGGAAGAAGCGACCACCCTGGACCGGGCGGAGGCTCCTTCCGTGGACGTACGGTGTGGGGTCGGCTCGCTCAGGCAGCCAGGCGGGCGCTGAGGGTGATCTCGGCACCCGGCGAGAGCAGGCGGGAGATCGGGCAGTTGGCCTTGGCGGCCTCGGCGAGCTTCTGGAACTCGGCGTCGTCGATCCCCGGGACCTGGCCGACGGTCTCCAGGTCGATCCGGGTCACGCTCATGCCGGCGTCGGTCTTGTCCAGGTGCACCTTGGCGGTGGTCTCGACCGAGGTGGCCGTCGAGCCCGCGTCGGCAAGCGCCTTGGAGAACGCCATCGAGAAGCAGCCGGCGTGCGCGGCGGCGATGAGCTCCTCGGGGTTGGTGCCCTCACCCTCCTCGAAGCGCGACTTGAAGGAGTAGTTGCCGGACAGGCCGCCCTTACCGGTGCGGACGGTGCCCGCGCCCTCGGTGAGATTGCCCTGCCACTGTGCTGAAGCGGTACGGATTGGCATGAGGCAAACGCTAGCGGAAAGGCGACCGTCGAGCGACAGACCGGCGCGCTCGCCGGCCCTGCGATCCCTGTCACCACCAGCTTGCTGTGCCATGATGCGACCCAGGTCCGTGACCGGCGGAAGGGTGGCCGATGTCCGAGGAGCTTCCAATCCCGCGGCAGGGCGACCGCTCCGAGGCCCCGGCGGTGATCGAGTGGGGTGCCGTCGACCCGGCTCCGCGGCGCCGGTTCGGTTGGTCCCTGGCCGACTTCGCGCAGGATCCTCGCCTGCCCCTGCTGCTCGCCGGTCTGGGCGCGGTGGCGGCGATCGCCTCACTCATTGGTGAGTGGCTGGTGATGAGCCTGCCGAACGGCGGGCCCGAGGGGAACACGACGATCAAGGTGCCCGCCGGGGTGTCCGAGGTCGGCGGTTTCGGGGTCGGCTACCTGATCGGGCTCCTCGCCCTGGTCTGCACCGTGGCGCTGGCGTTGCGCGGCACGGCGGCCGTGCGGCCGAACGCCCGGCTGGCCGGTCTCACCATGGCCGGCGCCCTGCTGGCACTTCTGGTCGCCGCCGCGGCCACCCTCAACGACGCCGGGCAACGAAACTTCCTCTACTCGTCCCAGGACGGCTTCCAGGCCGAGTACGGCCGTGGGCTGGTGATGGCGTTCGCCGCCTGTGTGCTGTTCGCGGCCGCCCTGCGGCTGACGCCCGCCGCACCCCCCGGCGCGCTCGCCGGGCCACCGGACGACGGCCGCCCCGCCGACGCGCCAGCACCGCGACCCTGGCGTCGCCGCCGAGACCACGACCCGATCGAGGACGGCCTACCGGCCCCAGCCGACCTGACGGTCACCCCCGCCGCCCCCTTCGCCCGCCCCGACCCCCAGCCCTAAACCCCCACCCCACCCCACCCCACCCTGCGGCGATCTTGCACTCACTGTCCCGACATAGGGCTCATAGCACGCAGAACGGCAACCGAAAGTGCAAGATCGCGGGGAGCGCGCGGGGGGCACGCGCGGGGGGCACGCGCGGGGGCATGCGCGGGGACGCGCGGGGGACATCTCGCGGGTGCTCGGGGTTGGCGTCCGATTCGCCTGGAAGCCATGGTTGGGGCCCGTTTCGCGAGGTACGGTTGCTGCCCGCCGTCACGCCGGGCTTCGGTTTCCTTGGCCAGGGCAGGTGCGACGGCGGCGGGCGAAGGAGGAGCGATGACCCGCCCGGGACTGCCCAAGTTGATCGCGACCGACCTCGACGGGACGCTGGTCCGCAGCGATGACACCGTCTCCGCGTACACCCATGGGGTGCTCGACCGGGTGCGCGCCGCCGGGATTCCGGTGGTCGGCGCGACTGGACGCGGCCCTCGCCTGACCGAGTTGACCCGCAACGACATCCGCGCCGCCGACTTCCTGGTGATGGCCGGCGGTGGGTGGGTGGTCGACCAGAGCGACCCGAGCGGCCCGGTGGTGCTCCGCGAGGAGCGGCTGCCCGCCGAGGTGCTGGCCCGGCTGCTCGCCGATCTGGAGGCCGAGGTCGGCCCGCTGACCGTGATGGTCGAGGCGTCCGACGAGCACGACGCCCCGCTGTGGGGCGACTACCACGAGAGCTGGCCCTACCAGGACCGCTTCGAGGCGCGTACTCGCGACGAGTGCCTCGCCTGCGACGTGATCAAGGCCTTTGCGCGGACCGCCGACCACCACGTGGACGAGCTGCTGGCGGTGGCCCGCCGGGTCGTCTCGCCGCAGGTCGCCACGCTCACCCAGGCCGGGCTCGGCTTCGTCGAGATCTGCCCGCCCGGCGTGGACAAGGCGACCGGGCTGACCGTGGTGGCGCAGACCCTCGGGGTCGACCCGGCCGATGTGCTGGTCTTCGGTGACATGCCCAACGACCTGCCGATGTTCGAGTGGGCCGGCTGGTCGCGGGTGGCCGTGGCCAACGCGCACCCCGCTCTGCGCGCCGTCGCCGACGAGGTGACCTTGCGCAACGACGACGACGGGGTGGCGGTGTATCTCGACCGGCTACTGTCCCGGTAATGGGAGACACGCCCCGCCTCATCGCCACCGACATCGACGGCACGCTGATCCGCGACGACCACAGCGTCAGCCCCCGCACCGCCGACCTGCTCGCGCGGATCTCCGCGCGAGGCACGCCGGTCGTCCTGGTCACCGGCCGTCCGGTCCGCTGGCTCAAGATGGTGTACGACCAGCTCGCCCGGCCGCTGCCGGCGGTCTGCGCGAACGGCGCCGTGGTCTACGACCCGTTCGAGGACGAGGTGGTACGCGCCGACCCGCTCGCGCCGCACCACCTGGCCGAGGTGGCCCGGCGGCTTCGGGCCGAGGTGCCCGGGATCAGCTTCGCCGTGGAGATCCTGGACAGCCGGGAGATGCGGCACGAGGTGCACTACCCACTGCGCTGGGACGCCGACGCCAACGGCATCAGGCCGATCGAGACGCCGGAGGAGTTGCTCTCGGTCCCGGCGGTGAAGCTCCTCGCCCGAGCCGGCGAGCAGGACCCGGACGCCTTTGCCGAGCTGATCGCCACGGCGGTGGCGGGGTTGGCCGAGGCCACACACTCGTCGTCCTCGGGGCTGGTGGAGATCTCCGCGGCGGGGGTGACCAAGGCGGCGGGTCTGGCTTGGTACTGCGACCAGCTCGGGGTGGCCGCGGAGGACGTGCTGGCCTTCGGCGACATGCCCAACGACGTGCCGATGCTGACCTGGGCCGGGCGTGGCGTGGCGGTGGCCAACGCACACCGCGCCGTCCTGGCGGTCGCCGACGACGTGACGACGGCGAACACCGAGGACGGCGTGGCGGCGTACCTGGAAAAGATCTTCGGGGTGGACTGAGGTCAGAGGTACTGACCGGTGTTGTGCCCCTCGCCGCCGCCCGGCTGGCCGACGCCCGGCATCCCGGGGACGACCCCGCCGGGGCCGCTGGGCAGCGCCTGCCGGCCGCCGCGCATCTGCTCCAGCTGCACCCGGGCGGCCATCTGCTGGGCCACCAGGGCCGCCTGGATGCCGTGGAACAGACCCTCCAGCCAGCCGACGAGCTGGGCGTGGGCGATCCGCAGCTCGCCCTCGCTGGGGGCCTTGTCCTCGGCGAAGGGCAGCGAGATGCGCTCCAGCTCGTCGCGCAGCTCGGGGGCGAGGCCCTCCTTGAGTTCGACGATCGACCGCTCGTGGATCTCCCGCATCCGGTTGCGGCTGGCGTCGTCGAGAGGTGCGGCCTTCACCTCCTCCAGCAACTGCTTGATCATGCTGCCGATCCGCATCACCTTGGCCGGCTGTTCGACCAGGCGGGTCGGGTCCTCGCCCTGGCCTTCGTCGGTCTGCATCGTGCCGATCGGCCGGCCGTCCGGGCCGACCACCACAACGGTGCCGGAGTGGCCGGACTCGTCGGGGCCGGGCTCGTCGTTCTGTCCAGCGGAGCGCGCTTCGGTCATGGGGTCCATCTTTACCCAGCGGACGCGAGCCCTGCCGCCCGGGACCGACTCCCGGGGCCGAACCACCCGGGCGGGGCGCGCTACCGTCGCGCCATGCCTGCCGACCCGCGCGCCGTGCTGACCCGGCCCGCACCGGAGCCCGACCGGACCGTGGCGTACGGGGAGCACCCGGATCAGGTGGCCGATCTGCGTCTCCCGGCGGGAACCGGGCCGGCCAGGCCGCTGGTCGTCGTGTTGCACGGCGGTTTCTGGCGGGCCGAGTACGACCGGCGGCACACCGGCCCACTTGCCGCAGCCCTCGCCGCTGCTGGCTACCCGGTGGCGCAGCTGGAGTACCGGCGGACGGGGCAGCCTGGCGGTGGCTGGCCGGGCACCCTGACCGACGTACTGACCGGGGTGGCCGAGCTGCCCGTGCTGGCGGCCGAGGCGTTGCCCGGCCGGGTGAGCCTGGGGGCGCCGATCCTGGTCGGGCACTCCGCCGGCGGCCATTTGGCGCTGTACGCGGCGGCCACCGCCCCGGCGACGGTGCGTGGGGTGCTCGCCCTGGCCCCGGTGGCCGACCTGGGCGAGGCGTACCGGCGAGATCTGGACTCGGGCGCGGTCGCGGCGCTGCTCGGCGGCGGCCCGGGGGAGGTCCCGGACCGGTACGCGGCTGCGGATCCACGGATGTTGGTACCGATACGGACACGGACAGTAATTGTGCACGGCTCGGACGATCATCAGGTTCCGGCGGAGATGAGCAGGGATTTCGTCACAGAGGCGCGTGTCGCAGGTTCCGATATTTCCCTTGTCGAACTGCCTGGATGCGAGCATTTCGGGCTGATCGACCCGGAGTCCGTCGCGTGGCCTCAGGTCCTTGCCGTGTTGCGGTCCCTGCACGATGATCACTAGCCATTGACGCAGCGTCGCGGACCAGGTAGAACGCCGGAGGGGCGGTGTTCGGCCCTGTAACACTCCTTGGAAGGAACTCGGTGTCGCAGATGAATCGCAGGCGGGCGCTCCAACTGTTGGCCGCGCTCGGTACCACCGGGTTCGTCGCCGGGTGTGGCTCAGACAGTGACGCCGAACCGACCGCCGACCGCAACCCGGTCAAGATCGGTTTAATCACGCCGCAGGCCGGTGGTTTCAAGAGCATCGGCGACGACATCACCAACGGCTTCCAGCTCTTCCTCGACCTGCACGACCAGCGGTTGGGCGGCCACCCGGTGGAGCTGCTGACCGCCGACGAGGGCGACACCGCGAAGACGGGCAAGGCTGCCGTCGACGGCCTGCTCAAGCAGGGCGTGTTGGCGCTCACCGGCGTGGTCAACTCGGCGGTGATGGTCGGCATCCGGGACACCGTGGAGCAGGCCCGGGTCCCACTGATCGGCTCCAACGCCTCACCGAGCAGCCTGCAGAGCGTCTTCTACATCTGGCGGACCTCGTACGTGCTCGACGAGGCCGGCCGGGCGCTGGGCCGCTACCTGCGCGACCAGCTGCCGGCGAACGGCCGCATCGCGATCATCATGCCGGAGAACGTCGGCAGCCCGGACGTGGTCCGCGGCTTCCGGCAGGAGTTCGGCGCGAACGACCCCCGGATTCGCGACGAGGTGACCTACACCAACGCCACCTCCAGCCCCGGCAAGACGACGTACTCCTCGGACATCACCCGGGCGCTGGCCAAGAAGCCCACGGCGGTCTTCTGCTTCTTCGCCGGGGCGGCCGCCGTGGAGTTCATCAAGCAGCTGCGCGAGAAGTTCGCCGGGCCGATCTACGCGCCGGGCTTCCTCACCGAGGGCACCGTGCTGGAGAACCTGAAGGACAACGCGCTGGGCATCCAGACCGCGCTGAACTACTCGGCCGACCTGAACAACACGTCGAACCGGGTCTTCGCCTCGGCGTACCGCAAGAAGTACCAGGTCACCCCCACCACGTACGCGATGGCGTCGTACGACGCGGCGCAGGTGCTCGACCAGGCCATCCAGCTGACCGGCGGGAAGCCCTCGCCGCAGCAGGTCAACCTGGCCCTGGGCAAGCTCGGCCAGATCGACAGCCCGCGCGGCATCTGGCAGTTCAACCAGCCGCGTACCCCGCAGCAGAAGTGGTACCTGCGCGAAGTGCAGCGCGACGGTCAGGTCATGTCGAACGTGCTGATCAACGAGCTGGCCACGCTGGGCTGACCGCCCACCCGAAGCACGGTTCGGGGCCGGTCTCCCAGTGGGAGGCCGGCCCCGAGACGTTCGCCTGTCAGTGCCGCAGCTCGGCGATGCAGCACTTCACGCTGCCGCCACCCTTCTTCAGCTCGGCCAGCTCGACGGGGACCGGGGTGTACCCGACCGCCTTGAGCTTGCCGGCCAAACGGGTGGCCTCGCTGTTGAGCACCACGTTCGCGCCGTCGCTGACCAGGTTGATCCCGAAGGCCAACGCGTCCTCGTCGTCGGCGATCACCGCGTCCGGGAAGAGTTGGGTGAGCACCCGCTGACTGGCCGCCGAGAATGCCCCCGGGAAGTAGACGATGTTCGCGTCGTCGATGGCCGCGAGCGCCACGTCCAGGTGGTAGAAGCGGGGGTCGATCAGGCGCAGCGACACCACCGGTCGGCCCAACGCCTCCTGCGCCTCCGCGTGCGCCGGGATCTCGGTGCGGAAGCCGTGCCCGGCCAGGATGAGCCCACCGTGCGCCTCCGGCACGTACGCGAAGTCGCCCTCACCCTCGTTGGTCTCGCCGGGTGCGATGAACCGCCAACCCTGCGCCTCGTAGAAGGCGTGGTGGGCGGCGGCCTCGGCGGTCCGCTGCTCGTGCTTGAACCGGGCGCCGTAGACGCTGCCGTCCACCACGAAGCCACCGTTGGCGGCGTAGACCATGTCGGGCAGCCCCTGCTCGGGGGTGAGCAGGTGCACCTCGTGGCCAAGGCCGACCAGGGTTTCGCGCAGCCGGTCCCACTGCTTGACGGCCAGGTCGCGGTCGACCGGGGTGGTCACGTCCATCCACGGGTTGATCGCGTACTCGACCGTGAAGTACTCCGGCGAGCACATGAGATATGTCCGCTTTCGCGGGAAACGCTGCTGGTCCACGGTCACCAAGAGTAGGTACCGTAGAACTTTGAAAACAGCCACAAGCGTTGCTTCCCAGAGGCGGAACGTTGCAGATAGACGCGGTAGACCAGCGGATCATTGCGTTACTCGTCGCGGACGCCCGCGCGTCCTACGCCGACATCGGCGCTCGGGTGTCACTCTCCGCCCCAGCGGTCAAGCGTCGCGTCGACCGGCTGCGCGCCACCGGCGTGATCAGGGGATTCACGGCCGTCGTTGATCCGGCCGCGGTCGGCTGGACGACGGAGGCCTTCGTCGAGCTGTTCTGCGCCGGCCGGACCACCCCGGCGCAGATCGGCGTGGCCGCCCGCCGACACCCCGAGGTGGTCGGCGCGTACACCGTCTCCGGGGAGGCGGACGCACTCGTGCACCTGCGCGCCGCCGACATCGCCCATCTGGAGGCGGCGCTGGAGCGGTTGCGTGCCGAGTCGTTCGTGACCTCCACCCGCAGCACGATCGTGCTCTCCCGGCTGGTCGAATCGCCAGGCGTCGGCCCGTCCGCTGGCACCTCTTGACCTCAACTCGGGTTGAGGAGATGGACTGACCCCGAATGGGCGGACGGCCCACCGAGGCGGAGGGGACTGTCATGCGGGCGATCTGGTTGCGGGAGTTCGGCGGACCCGAGGTGCTGGTACCCGGCCACGCACCCGACCCGGTGCCCGGCCCCGGCCAGGTGCTGATCGACGTCGCACACGCGAACATCACCTTCATCGAGACGCAACTGCGCGCCGGCCGCCCCGGCCCGTTCCGCCTCACCCCACCGCTGATCCCCGGCAACGGAGTCGGCGGGGTGATCACGGCAGTCGGGTCCGACGTCGACCCGGCGTTGACCGGGCGACGGGTGGTCAGCGCCACCGGAGGTTCCGGCGGTTACGCCGAACGCGCGGCCGTGGACGCGTCCGCGCCGATCGCGGTGCCGGCCGGGTTGGCGCTGGACGCGGCGGTCGCGCTGCTGGCCGACGGACGGACCGCCACCATGCTGATCGAGGCCGTCGGCGTCCGCCCAGGCGACCGGGTGCTGGTGGAAGCCGCGGCCGGCGGTGTGGGCAGCCTGTTGGTGCAGCTCGCGGCCCGGGCCGGTGCCCGGGTGGTCGGCGCGGCCGGTGGGCGACGCAAGGTGGACCTGCTACCCGGCCTGGGCGCCGAGGTGGCCGTCGACTACCTGGTGCACGGGTGGGCCGAGCAGGTCCGCGCCACGGTGGGCGGTGTCGACGTGGTGCTCGACGGGGTCGGCGGTCCGGTGGCCCGGGCCGCCTTCGACCTGCTCCCCCCGGGCGGCCGGATGGTCAGCTTCGGGTTGGCGAGCGGCGAGTGGTCCCCGGTGTCGGCGGAGGCCGCCACGGCACGGCAGGTCACAGTGATCCGCCCGGACGTGCCACCCGCCCGGCTGCGGGCGTACACCGAACAGGCCCTGGCGGACGCGGCGGCCGGCCGCCTCCGACCGCTCATCGGCCAACGTTTCCCGCTGGAACGCGCCGCCGACGCGCACGCCGCCATCGAGGCGCGCGCGACGGTCGGCAAGACCCTGCTGGACGTGGCCTGACCGAGTCTCAGAGGTACATGCCGGTGCGGTGCTCCGACTCGTCGCGTCGAACCGGCTTGTCACCCTCACCGAAGAACCGCTTGCCACCGAACTCGCCGTGCAGACGGTCGTCCAACTCGTCGGCGAGACCGGTCATCACCTGCACCGCCAGCATCAGATGAGTCGCCTGGAAGTTGCGGCCGAACACCGGGATGGACGCCCAGACCGTGTCGTCGGCGCAGTAGAGGCGGCCGATCGGCATCCGGTTGGTCAGTTCGGAGAGCTTGACGTAGAGCCGCTCGGTCGGCTCCACCTCGGTGAGCACCGGGGAGAAGACGTCCACCAGGGGTGGGTTGTCCCGCACCCGCACGAAGACCATCGCCGAGCCGGCGCGGATGGTGATGTCGCCGTCCGAGTCGATCTGCAACCGGTCGGTGTCCGACTTCAACATCGTGGAGACCACGGTACGGACCCGGTCGGCCAGGTCGAGCACGTCTTCCCGCTCGACCTGCGAGGCGGCCGCCTCAGCCAACGCTTCCTCCAGGTCCGCCTCGACGTCGGCGTCCGGACCGAACTCGCTGCGCGCGGTGCCCACCGGGCCCAGGGGCAGCGGTTCGCCCTCGGCGTCGTGCACCAGATAGACGAGGAAGGCCGGGTGCGGAGCGCCGTAGACGTCGCGCAGCGTGCGGGAGAGCAGCGTGGCGACCTGGGCCGACTCGGCCGTCGTGGCGTTCAGTCCGAAGGAACCGCCGGAGCCGGCGACCACCCCGGGCGGGGACCAGCCGAGCGCGACCATGTCCGCCACCGCCCCCCGATCCAGTCGGTAGCCCGCCGGAAGCATGGCGTTGCCGACCGCGCGGGCGGACAACACGTGGTCCGGGTCCACGTCGACGCTTATCGAATAGACGGCGTCCCCGGTGCCGGAGGCGGTGGGGTCCAGGGTCACGTCGAGATGCGCGCCGACGGGAAGCTCCCGCAGCCGTACGGCAAGCGCGCGGGCGAACTCCCGCCACGCCTCGGTCACCTTCGCCCGCAGGTCGGTGGTGCTGGGCTCGTCGAGCAGGATCGATTCCGCCGGCTCAGTCGAAGCGCCGGGCAGCTCACCGTGCGGCGCCGAGGGGTGGTCAGCCGTCATGATCGCCTCCGTCCGTCACGATCACCCTACCCAGGCCGCCCGAGCGTCGAATCAGCCCGGACCGGGATCGGACAGCGGCGGTCAGGGGGCCGCCGGGTCCGCGGGGTCGGCATTCAGCGCGAGCGGCCAACTGCCCGCCAGCGCGCCGAGCCGGGCCGCGACGTCCGCCGGCTCCGCGCCCCGGCCAACTGCCAACCCCAGGAGGTACGCGGTGACCGGCGCACCCGGACGCAGCACCTGGTGAGCGACGTCTCGGGCCAGATCCAGCACCGCAGGCACCGGCACCCCGGCCGGGTCCAGATCCAACTCGGCGCACACCGCCGTGACCCAGTCGTCCATCACCGTCATCGCGCCCACTCCTCCGCCCGGCGTACGTCCTCGTCAGTGTCGCAGTCGAACCACGGCGGCGGGCCCTCGCCGGACCAGGCCACCTCCCGCACGACGAGACCGGCCAGTAGCGCCCGGACCGGGGCGCCGGACAGACTGCCGCCCCGCTCGACCGTCAGCCGGTCCAGGGCCGTCCGCAGCGCGGCGACCCGCCAGACACCGCAGAGCGACTGCCGCCGCCCGTTCCCGTCCACGAAGCACGCCCCGTCGGGCCTCCGCTCGCCACCGAGGCCACCGTGGGCCGGGACGAGGCCGTCCTGGGCCGGCGGCACCGGAGCTGGGCCGCCGTGGGCCGGCGGCACCGGAGCTGGGCCGCCGTGGGCCGGCGGCACCGGAGCTGGGCCGCCGTGGGCCGGCGGCACCGGGGCAAGGCCGCCGTGGGCCGGCGGCACCGGGGCAAGGCCGCCGTGGGCCGGCGGCACCGGAGCTGGGCCGCCGTGGGCCGGCGGCACCGGGGCAAGGCCGCCGTGGGCCGGCGGCACCGGGGCAAGGCCGCCGTGGGCCGGCGGCACCGGAGCTGGGCCGCCGTGGGCCGGTTCGGCGTCGGGGGTCTCCCGGTCGAGGTGGTTCAGCAGATCGCCGATCGCGGCCCGGGTGAGCAGCGGCAGGTCGGCGGCGAGCAGCGCGACCACGGCGGTGTCGGGACCCAGCAACGCCAGGCCGGCGGCCGCAGCGGCGACCGGGCCCCCACCGGGCGGATCCTCCCGGACGACCAGCACACCCGCCGGCACGGCGTCGGCCGCACCGACCAGCACCCGCGGAGTCGCGTCGGTGACGGCGGCCAGCACCCGGTCACGCATCGGCCGACCACCGACCGGACGCGCGGGCTTGTCGACCCCGCCCATCCGTCGGGCGGCTCCACCCGCGAGCACCACAACGGCGTACGCCCCCATCCGCCCACCGTAGCCGCGCCAACACCCGGCCGTACCGGCGCGCCCGGCCAGACCCAACCCCTCACACCCCCTCACACCCCCTCACCCCGGTGATCATGGAGTTATCGCACGACACGCCGACGACACGCACGGCTAACTTCATGATCAACGGGGTGAGGGGGTGTGAGGGGTTGGGGCGAGGGTGGGGGTTTGGGGGTGCTGGGTGGAGGATGGCGGGATGGGACGGGCAACTGATCGACGGGGCGTACTCCGGATCGACCTGGACGCGGCGACCGCCGGGCGGGGGTCGGTCCGCCGACCGGACACGCTCGCCGTGGAGGAGCCGCTGGAGATCCGGGTCGGCGCGGCCGGTCCCGGCAAACGTCGGCCGCTTGCCGTCACCATGCGCACCCCCGGCGACGACCTGGACCTGGCCATCGGGTTCCTGCTGACGGAGGGGCTGATCCGGTCGACCGACGACGTGTTGACCGCGCAGCTCTGCGCCGGCGCGGAGACACCGAACACGTACAACGTGGTGGACGTGGTGCTCGCCCCCGGCGTGCCGGAACCGACCACCGACCCGTCCCGGAACTTCTACACGACCAGCTCCTGTGGGGTCTGCGGCAAGGCCAGCATCGACGCGGTACGCACCCGGTCGCTGTTCCCGGTCGCGGAGGATCCACTCACCGTGCCGGCCGCGCTGCTCACCGAACTGCCCGACCGGTTGCGCGCCGCCCAGCGCGGCTTCGACCGGACCGGCGGGCTGCACGCGGCGGGGCTGTTCACCCCCGACGGTGAGCTGGTGGTGCTCCGGGAGGACGTGGGCCGGCACAACGCCGTGGACAAGGTGATCGGCTGGGCCGTGCGGGAACGCCGGCTGCCGCTCACCGGGCATCTGCTGCTGGTCTCCGGTCGGGCCAGCTTCGAGCTGACCCAGAAGGCGTGGATGGCGGGGTTGCCGCTGCTGGCCGCAGTGTCCGCCCCGAGCACCCTCGCCGCCGAACTGGCCGACGAGGCGGGGATGACGCTCGTTGGCTTCCTGCGCGGGCGGACCATGAACGTCTACACCGGGCCGCACCGCATCACCGTGGAGCAACCGGCCTGACGGGGCGGCCCGTCAGCGACCGATCCGGTCGATCAGGTCGAACAGGGCCAGCCGTGCGGCGGCGTCGCGGGCGATCAGGAAACCGGCGATGCCGAGGATCCAGCCCAACGCGCTGCCCGCCTTCGTGACGATCCAGGTGTTCAGGCGGGCCAGCACCGGCTCGACCAGTCGCGGGCGGACCACCCTGGCACCCAGCAACACCACCGCCGGCAGCACCATGACCAGGCAGTACCCGGCGAGCAGCAACACCACGCTTGCCGCTCCCACCCCCGAGGTGGCCAACAGACCCACCGCACCGAGGTACGGGAGCATGGTCGCCACCTCGGCGAGCGCCGCGAGCAGCGCGAGCCCGACCAACCAGCGGGCCGAGGAGTCTCCGGCGGTGGCCCGGTCCCGCCAGCGCAAAACACCACCGGTACGGGGACGCCGCTTGCCGTCGTAGCGGAAGCTGAGCACCAGCATTCCCACGCCCAGGACGAGTTGCGCCCAGAGGACACCTCGGTTGTCCAGGGCGCCACCCAGCGCGTTGCCCAGCGTGCTGCCGCCCCAGACCAGCAACAGCCCCACCGCGAGATAGAACACCGCGATGGTGGCGAGGTAGCCCAGGATCCGCCGGACGTTGACCGGCCCGGGGGCGAGCAGCAGCCAGACCGGGATGAAGAGGGTGCCGATGCTGGTGCTGTCGATCAACGCCAGCCCGGCCAGCGACAGCAGCAACTCGGGGGTCATGTCATGCCTACGCGGTGAACGGCCACGAGATCATTCTCCGGCGGCGGTGGCCCTGCCGCGTCGGCCGTGAACAGGAGCAACGCGTACATCCTTCGACGGATGGTGTCGCCCGCGGGACCCGCCCCGGGCGGTCGGGTCGACCGCGGCGGGTAACAACGTCAGTTGACCAGAACGATCCGGCCGGGTGCGTGGCGCGCCTCGCTCAACTCGTGTGCGGCAGCAGCCTCGGTCAGCGGGAACGTGGCCGCGACGGGAATGTGCAGCCGACCGGATTCGGCAAGGCGCACCGCGATGTCGAGGCCGTGTACCGCGAGCACGTCGGCACCGGACCCCACTGCCTTGCCAGTCCGATCCGCAGGTGCGCCGTGCGACAGGTGCACGCCGTGGGCGGCGGCGGCGAAGTCGGCGATCGTCACCACGCGTGCCGCAGCTCCGGCGATGGTGATCAGGTCGGGCAGTGCTCCTCCGGCGCAGTCGAACACCGCGTCGACCCCGCCCGGCGCCAGCCTGCGGACCCGGTCGGGCAGCCCGGGGCCGTACGTCGTCGGCACCGTGCCGAGCGAACGCAGGAAGTCATGATTGCGTTCACTCGCCGTGCCGATGACGACGGCGCCACGGGCGGCTGCGACCTGAACGGCGACGCTGCCGACCGCGCCAGCCGCGCCGTTCACCAGCACGGTGTGCCCCGCTGCGACCCCGAGCCGATCGAGAACGCGGGTGGTCGTCTCGACGCTGCCGGCAGCGCCGCCCGCTTCCTCCCAGCTCCAGGCGGCGGGTTTGGCGGCCCACGCGCTCAGCACCACGTGGTCGGCGTTGGCGCCTCGCGTTACCGACGAGGCCATGCCGAACACCTGATCGCCGAGGGTGACGTCGGTAACGCCGTCACCAACCTCGTCGACCACGCCAGCCGCCTCGAAGCCGGTCCGGTACGGGAACGTCACGGGCACCATGTCGGCCAGCTTGCCGGAGCGAATGAGCACCTCCCCCGTCGAGATCCCGGAGGCTCGGACGGCGATGCGGACCTCACCCGGCCCGGCGTGGGGGGCCACGACCTCGGCGACGTGCACGACGCTGGGCGGCCCGAATGCGGCGAATACGACAGCTCTCATGGGCCGAACCGTAACGGAGCACCCCGTCCGGTTAGCTAAAGTGAGACCGGTGACGGTCGAAGTGAGACAAGCCCAGCGGTCCGATGCGCGCGACAACCGGGAACGCATCCTGGCCGTCGCTCGCCTGGCGTTCGCGACCAACGGCCTCGACGTGCCGATCCGGGAGATCGCACGGCGGGCACAGGTGGGCGCAGCCACGATCTACCGGCACTTCCCCACCAAGGACGCGCTGCTCGCCGAGGCATTCGCGGAACAGATGACCATCTGCTCGGCGATAGTCGAGGAGGGCCTCGCCCAGCCCGACGCCTGGCTGGGCTTCCGCCTGGTGGTGGAGAAGCTCATGGAGACGCACGCCCACGATCGAGGCTTCGCCCGCGCCTTCATCAGTCAGCTTCCCCAGGAGGCCGGCTTCACCGCCGATCGCACCCGAACACTGCGCATGCTGGCCGAACTCGTCGACCGCGCGCGAGCCACAGGAGAACTTCGGGACGACTTCGTTCTGGAGGACCTGATCCTGGCGCTGATGGCCAACGAAGGCATCCGAGCCGAGTCACCCGCCAGCCGCCTGGCAGGGGCCCGTCGTTTCGCGGCATTCATGATCCAGTCATTCCAGACAAGTCCGACGCTGGCACCACTGCCACCAGCCGTCCGCCTACCGCTCTCGACACCCTGATCAACGCTCAGGCCAGGTCGAGGATGCTCCACCTGGCGGGTAGGACCTTCGCCGCCTCCTTGGGTTGCACTGTCGCGTAGTGCGCCTCATGGGTGAGTGCCGCGCTCGCGGCATGGCCGAACGAGATGTCCCCGTCCACAGCTCGGGCAAGCTTGCCGGTGTCTCGCACGTCCCCGGCGGCCAGCGGCAGCAGACGGATCATCGGTGCAGTCATCATCAGGGCCAGGAGGGCGGCATCGATCTCGTCGGCCACGCTCGCGAACGCGACCGCCAGGCAGGCCGCGGGGATGGCCACCTGCCGACCCTCGTCGGCGACCTCCAGCATCAACTCCCCCACCGATACGTTGCCCTCGAGGTAGGCCGTCAACGCCGACGCGTCGAACACGACAGCGATCTGATCGCTCATCCGGCACGCCCCAACATCCGGCGCCCCTCGGCCAGAGCGTCCGCCGGAATGGGTGTCGCCAACCGCTCGCGCCACCGCGCCCTGCCCGCCTCGGTCACCTCGATGCCGGCGCGCCGGAGCACCTCGTCGAGGTGCGTGCCGTCCATCTGGGCCCGCACCGCCGCAGTGATGGCGGCCGAGACGTTGGGCTGCTGGTCGAGCCACTCCGCGACGTCGTCGGGGAGGCTCACGGAGCGCTTCACGGTCACGTCCGTCAGCCTATCAATTCCGGTAGCACCCTCGGTATTACCACGCGGAACGCGGGACCGGTCAGCGGCGGCCACGTCGGCTCCGTTTGCGGGGGCGGATGACCCCGGGCATCCCGACCGACGGCCAGCCGTCCAGCTCGGCCGGGGGCACGCCACGCCGGAGCAGGTCGTCCAGCAACAGGGCGAGCGAGTAGTCGGGGTGCAGGCTGAGCGTGCGTTCGAGCGCGACCGCCGCCAACGCGCCCTGACCGGCGCGCCAGGCGGCGAACGCCAGCAACGCACCGGGAGCGGCGGTCGCCTCCGGCTCGGCCCGGCGCAGCACGTCGGTCCAGAGGGCGATGTCCCGGTCCCGACCGTCGGTGCGTTCCCAGGCGTGATCGCGGACCGGCAGGTGGGTCATCAGCACTGTCAGCCAGGCCATTTCGTCGTCGTCGAGCCGTTCACCACGCCGCTGCCGGCGCTGGGCCTCGCGGACCGCCACCACCCCGGCGGAGCGCAGCGCCCGAGCGCCGAGCCTGTCGCTCTCGGGCGCCTGCTCGATCAACTCGGCCAGTCTCAGCTCAGCGCGGGCGGTGGCCGCGCGGGCCGATTCCCGGGCCGGGCCGTCCACCGGTGCCACCTGCGCCACCAGGGCGGCCCGGTCGGGGAGTGCGACCTGGCCGGCGAAGACCGCCGAGGCGGTCACCCGGTTGGCGGTCGGGTCGTAGCGGCGACCCTCGGGCGGGCAGCAGTCGGGCTCGGTGCAGAGATAGGACCACCAGCGGCCGTCGGTCACCCGCAGCGCGTCGAGCACGTGCAGGCCGAACTCGCCAAGCGCGTCGCGTACCGCGTCCACGGCCGGAGTGACCCGTTCCGGTTGCCCGTAGCCCACCACCGTGGCGGCCTCCGCGCCCTGCCGGCGGATCACACCGGCCAGGTGCCCGGCCAGCCCGCCCGGATCGCTCGGATCGGGCAGGTCCGCGCGGGCGGCGAAGATGATCTGTCGGCCGACCAGCGCCACGGCGACCACGCTGTCGGTGGGGTGGAACCCGAGCAGGTACGGCACCGCGGCGATCAGGTCGGCGGGTGAGCGGACGGCGAGCTGAGGGCGTTCGATCGAGGTCATGTCGGAAGCCTGCGGCGGGCCTACCGGGCCCTGCTACCCCTGTGGACGACACGCGGCTTATCCACAGTTACTGTGCGTGTTTTCCCTGCTCATGCCACACCTACGAGTGCGGAAAGAGCGCCGATGTCGTCGGGCGACACCTGGCTGTCGTAAGGAGCGGTTACCGTGCGCGAATGGACCTGGCGTACCTGCGCGCGCATCCGGCACACCTTCCGACCTTCCGGACCCATCAGCGGCTCCGGGAGACACCGGTCGCCGGTGGAAACATCTGCGCCGCCGCCCGGCTCACCCTCGACGACGGCCACTCCGTCTTCGCCAAGTCCTGGCCGGAGGCCGCCGACCGACCGGCGCCGGAGGGCTTCTTCGCCGCCGAGGCCGCCGGCCTGCGCTGGCTGCGGGAGGCAGGCGCTGTCGCCGTACCCGAGGTGATCGTGGTGTTGCCGGATCTGCTGGCGCTCGACTGGGTGGAGCCCGGCGAGCCGACGCCGGAGGCCGCGGAGCGCTTCGGCCGGGAGTTGGCCGGGCTGCACCGGGCTGGCGCGACCACCTTCGGTGCGACCTGGCCCGGTTTCATCGGCTCGCTTCCACAGGACAACACCCCCACCGGCGGGCGCTGGTCGACGTGGTTCGCCGAACGGCGTCTCGTCCCCTACCTGCGACGTTCGGTCGACGGTGGCGCGTTGACAAGTGCCGATTTCGCAGTGGTCGAGCAGGTGATCGATCACCTCGACGGGCTCGGTGGCGACGAGCCGCCCGCGCGCATCCACGGCGACCTGTGGCCGGGCAACGTGCTGTGGGGGGCCGACGACCGGGCCTGGCTCGTCGACCCGGCGGCGCACGGTGGCCACCGTGAAACAGATCTCGCCCAGCTCGCCCTCTTCGGCGGCGTCCCCCACCTGGATCGGGTGCTGGCCGCCTACCAGGAGAGTTGGCCGCTGTCTGACGGCTGGCGTGAGCGCGTGCCGTTGCATCAGCTGCACCTTCTGCTCGTGCACACCGCACTCTTCGGCGCCAGCTTCCGAGATATGGTCGTCCAGACCGCCCGCGCCGTCCTGAGCCGGGCCGAGCGCGCTACGGTCGACAGGTGAGCGTCGCCCCGGGGACCGACGGCGTCCTCGTCGACCGGTACGGCCGCGTCGCTCGGGACCTGCGCGTGTCCCTCACTGACAAGTGCAACCTGCGCTGCACCTACTGCATGCCGGCGGAAGGTCTGCCCTGGCTGGCCGGCCCCGAGCTGCTGACCGACGAGGAGATCGTCCGGTTGGTCCGGGTGGCTGTCGAGCTGCTCGGCGTGACCGAGGTGCGGTTCACCGGCGGTGAGCCGCTGATCCGCAGCGGGCTGGTCGACATCGTGACGGCGGTCGCCGCCCTCCAACCCCGCCCCCGGGTCTCGCTGACCACCAATGGCATCGGCCTGGACCGGCTGGCCCCGGCGTTGCGGACGGCCGGCCTGGATCGGGTGAACGTCTCACTGGACACCTTGGACCCGGCCCGGTTCACCGAGCTCACCCGCCGCCCCCGCCTCGACGCGGTGCTGGCCGGGCTCGCCGGGGCGGCGGCCGCCGGGCTCAGCCCCGTGAAGATCAACTCAGTGTTGATGCGTGGTGTCAACGAGGACGAGGCGCCGGCGCTGCTCCGCTTCGCCCTCGATCACGACTACCAGCTGCGGATCATCGAGCAGATGCCGCTGGACGCCCAGCACGGTTGGGCCCGCGACACCATGGTCACCGCCAAGGAGATCCTGGCGTCCCTGCGTACCGTGTTCGATCTCAGCCCCGACCCGGCCGAGCGCGGCGCGGCACCGGCGGAGACCTGGCTGGTCGACGGAGGCCCGGCCCGGGTCGGTGTGATCGCCAGCGTCACCCGCCCCTTCTGCGGGGACTGCGACCGCACCCGGCTGACCGCCGACGGCCAGGTCCGCGCCTGCCTCTTCGCCACCGAGGAATCCGATCTACGCGCCGCGCTCCGCAGTGGCGTGGACGACGACGAGTTGGCCCGGCGCTGGCGTACCGCGATGTGGGGCAAGCGCGCCGGGCACGGCATCGACGACCCCACCTTCCTCCAGCCGACCCGCCCGATGTCCGCGATCGGAGGTTGAGCATGGAGGGGACACCGCTGACCGTCCGCTACTTCGCGGGCGCCCGTGCCGCCGCCGGCCGCGCCGAGGAGGCCCTCCCCGGAGGGCGGTCCCTCGACGACCTCACGGCCGAGCTGACCCAGCGCCACGGCGACCGGCTCGCCGGGGTGCTGCGGGTCGCGAGTTTCCTCGTGGACGGCGTCACCTGTCATGATCGTCAGGCACCCCTACCGGCCGGGGCCACGATCGATGTCCTGCCCCCGTTCGCGGGCGGCTGAGGGAGGCGCACACATGATGGCGGTTGTGGGGTTCGTGGCTGTCCTGGCGCTGGTCACCGGTCTCATCCACCTCTACCTGTGGAAGCGACTCGTTCGGGACACCACCACGCCGGGCCGCTGGCGACGGGTCGGCGGGATCGCCGCCCTGGTGCTGGCCCTACTCGTGCCGGTCACCCTCGCCGGGACGCAGGCCGGGCTCTACTGGCTCGCCTGGCCGGGCTACCTGTGGCTCGCGCTGATGTTCTACCTGCTTGTCGTACTGGTCGTGCTGGAAGTCCCGATGCTTGTCACCCGGCTGGTGCTGCGCCGCCGGGTGGTTGCCGCGGAACCGACCACCGCGGCGCCCGAGCCGGTGCTGGTCGGCGCCGCCGGGCCGACCGAGCCGCCGGCCGCCGGCGCCGTCGCGGCACCGGACCACGACCCGTCCCGCCGGTTGCTGCTGGCCCGTGGGGCGGCCATCTTCGCCGGCCTCACCGCCACCGGCGTCACGGGGTACGGCATCCGCACGGCGCTCGGCCCGCCCCACCTCGACCGGGTACGGATCCCGCTGGCCAAACTCCCCCGCAGCATGGACGGTCTGCGCATCGCCACCGTCTCCGACATCCACCTCGGCCCGCTACGCGGCCGGGCACACACCGAGCGAATCGTGGCCGCGATCAACCGGCTCGACGCGGACATCGTCGCGGTCGTCGGTGACCTGGTCGACGGCTCCGTCGCCGAACTCGGCTCGGCCGCCGCGCCGCTGCGCGACCTGCGCTCCCGCTACGGCAGCTTCTTCGTCACCGGCAACCACGAGTACTACTCCGGCGTGGAGGAGTGGGTCCAGGAGGTCGACCGACTCGGTCTGCGGGTGCTGCAGAACCGGCGGCAGGAGATCCAGGCCCGGGGCGGTGTGCTCGACCTGGCTGGTGTGAACGACCTCACCGGGGCGGGCACCGGCCTCGCCGCCGGCCCGGACTTCGCCGCTGCCCTCGGTGACCGCGACCCGAGCCGTCCCGTGGTCCTGCTCGCGCACCAGCCGTTGGCGGCCAAGGAGGCGGCCCGGTACGGCGTCGACCTGCAACTGTCGGGGCACACCCACGGCGGGCAGATGGTGCCGTTCAATCTGGCCGTCAAGCTGGAGCAGCCGGTGGTCAGCGGGCTCGGCGAGGTCGACGGCACCAAGGTCTACGTGACAAACGGCGCCGGTTTCTGGGGGCCGCCGGTCCGGGTCGGCGCGGAGCCGCAGATCAGTCTGGTCGAGCTGCGCTCGGCATAGCGGACGTCACGTCCGCGCGTGGCGGCGGCTGGCCGGCGCGGCGGGCGTGACAGGATGCGGCGTGCCCCCGTTCAGCGCCGTACCCCCCGGTGGCCTACCGCCATTCGTCGCGGACCTGCACATCCACTCGAAGTACTCGCGCGCGTGCAGCCGTGACCTCACCCTGCCGAACCTCGCGTGGTGGGCCCGGCGTAAGGGCATCGGCCTGCTCGGCACCGGCGACTTCACCCACCCCGCCTGGTACGACCACCTGCGGGAGACGCTGCGTCCGGCCGAGCCGGGGCTGTACCGGCTCGACCCGGAGGCGGAGCGGGACATCGCCCGTAGGCTGCCACCTCGACTCGCCGGCACGGCGGAGGCGGACCCGGTCCGGTTCATGCTGAGCGTGGAAATCTCCACCATCTACAAGCGGGACGACCGGACCCGCAAGGTGCACCACCTGATCTACCTGCCGGACCTGGACGCGGTGGCCCGGTTCAACACCACGCTCGGCCGGATCGGCAACCTCGGCTCCGACGGCCGGCCGATCCTCGGACTGGACTCCCGCGACCTGCTGGAGATCACCCTGGAGGCCAGCCCGGACGGCTACCTGGTGCCGGCGCACATCTGGACGCCCTGGTTCTCCGCGCTGGGCTCGAAGTCCGGCTTCGACGCGATCGCGGACTGCTACGCCGACCTGGCCGAGCACATCTTCGCCGTGGAGACCGGCCTCTCCTCCGACCCCGCGATGAACTGGCGGGTCGGCAGCCTGGACGGCTACCAGTTGGTGTCCAACTCGGACGCGCACTCACCCCCGGCCCTCGGCCGGGAGGCGACAGTGCTCACCGTCGAACGGGACTACTTCTCCGTTCGGGAGGCGCTGCGTACCGGTGCCGGCCTGGCCGGCACCATCGAGTTCTTCCCGGAGGAGGGCAAGTACCACGCGGACGGGCACCGGTTGTGTGGGGTCAACTGGTCTCCGGAGCGCACCCGGGCCGCCGACGGTCGCTGCCCCGAGTGCGGCAAACCCCTCACCGTGGGTGTCCTCAGCCGGGTCGAGGAGCTGGCCGACCGCCCCGACGGGCACCGGCCGGCGCACGCCCGGGACGTCACCCACCTGGTGCCGCTGGCCGAGATCCTCGGCGAGATCAACAAGGTGGGCGCCCGGTCGAAGAAGGTCGAGGGACGGTTCAACGAGTTGCTGGCCGCACTCGGCCCCGAGCTGGAGATCCTGACCACCACACCGTTGACCGAGATCGCCCAGGCCGGTGGTGAGCTGCTCGCCGAGGGCATCGGGCGGTTGCGGCGCGGCGACGTCCGCCGAGTGCCCGGCTACGACGGCGAGTACGGCGTGATCACGCTCTTCGACAGGGCCGAGCTGGGCGCGCAGGAGACGCTCTTCGACGTACCCGTGCCGGCGCAGCGACGGCCCACCGAGCCGGCTCCCCGGGTCGCGGCCAAGCGCCCGGCGGCGGCAAAGTCGGAGCCGAAGCGGAAGCCGGTTCCGACGCCCGCACCGCCGATCGCGTCGCCGCCGTCTCCGCACGAGCCGTTCGAGCCGATGCTCTCCGGCATGGAAGAAGTCGGCACCGGCCTGCTGGACCGACTGGACGCCATGCAGCGGGTGGCGGCCTCCGCACCCGGCGGCCCGCTGCTTATCGTTGCCGGTCCGGGCACCGGCAAGACCAGGACGCTCACCCACCGGATCGCGTACCTCTGCGCGGAGCTGAACGTCTTCCCCGAGCACTGCCTCGCTATCACGTTCACCCGCCGGGCCGCCGAGGAGCTGCGACACCGCCTCGACGGCCTGCTCGGCCCGGTAGCCGAGGACGTCACAGTGGGTACGTTCCACGCGCTGGGCATGACCATCCTGCGGGAGAACGCCGACACGGCGGGCCTTCCGGCCGACTTCCGGATCGCCGACGACGCCGAGCGGGCGGCAGCCCGCACCGAGGCCGGCGACGACAGCGCCGCCTACACGTCGCTGCTGCGCAAACAGGACCTGGTCGACCTGGACGAGCTGGTGACCCTGCCGGTGGAGCTGCTGCGGGCCGACCGGAAGTTGGTCGAGCGGTACCGGGACCGCTGGCGGTGGATCTTCGTCGACGAGTACCAGGACGTCGACGAGGTGCAGTACGAACTGCTGCGGCTACTCAGCCCCGCCGACGGCAACCTCTGCGCGATCGGCGACCCGGACCAGGCGATCTACTCGTTCAGGGGTGCCGACGTCGGTTACTTCCTGCGCTTCTCCGAGGACTTCACCGACGCCCGACTGGTCCGGCTCAACCGCAACTACCGCTCGTCGGCCCCGATCCTGGCCGCCGCCGTGCAGGCCATCGCACCGTCCTCGCTGGTCCGGGGCCGACGACTGGATCCGGCGCGGCTCGACCCGGAGGCCCCGCTGGTCGGACGCCATCCGGCGGGGTCCGTCGCCGAGGAGGCCGACTTCGTGGTGCGTACCGTCGACGACCTGGTCGGCGGGCTCTCGCACCGCTCACTGGACTCCGGGCGCATCGACGGCCGGTCCACCTCGCTGTCGTTCTCCGACATCGCCGTGCTGTACCGCACCGACGCGCAGGCCGCCCCGATCGTGGACGCCCTGACCCGGGCCAACATCCCCGTACAGAAGCGTTCCCACGACCGGCTGCGGGATCGGCCCGGGGTGGCGGCCATCGCCCGCGAGCTACGACACGCCGACGGCCTGGCCGGCTCGCTGGCCGCCCGGGTGCGGCTGGCCGGTCAGGTGGTCGCGGAGCGGTTCGCCGTGCCCACCCTGGACGGCGCGGGCAGCGCGGTCCGTCCCGAGGACGTCCGCTCGGCTGTGGACCTGCTGACCCCGTTGGCCCGACGCTGCGGCGACGACCTGGAGACCTTCCTGTCGCAGTTGGCCACCGGCGCGGAGGTGGACGCGCTCGACCCGCGTGCCGAGGCGGTCACCCTGCTCACCCTGCACGCCGCGAAGGGCCTGGAGTTCCCGGTGGTCTTCCTGGTCGGCGTCGAGGACGGGCTGCTGCCGCTGCGCTGGCCGGGCTCAACGCCCGACGAGGATGCCATCGCCGAGGAGCGCCGGCTCTTCTTCGTCGGCCTGACCCGGGCCCAGGACCGGCTGTACGTGAGTCACGCCGCCCGCCGCCTCCGCCACGGCACCGAGCGCGACTGCGCCCCCTCGCCGTTCCTCGGCGCCATCGACCCCGGCCTCTTCGAACGCTTCGGCGAAGCCGAACCCCGCCGCCCCAAGGACCGCCAACTCCGCCTGATCTAACCCCCGCGCCCGCGCCGGCCCCGCCCCGCCGATCTTGCACTTTCGGTCGTCGTTTTGCGTGGGATGAACCTTATGCCGGCGCAGAAACTGCAAGATCGACGGTGCCGGGGCGGGGTGGGTGCGTTAGGTGAGGAGGACAGCTAGCCAGGCGCCGGTCAGCAGGGCCGGGCCGAGGGGTAGCAGGGTGTTCCGGTGCACCTTTCGGGCGGCGAGCAGGCCGAGCACCAGGCCGCCGTGCAGCACGTGCGGCAGGAGCAGCCCCGCCAGCAGGGCGTCCCTCCCCAACCAGCCGAGCGGCAGGCCGAGGACGGCGGCGAGTTTCACGTCCCCGAAACCCAGCCGGGAGCCAGGCAGCAGGGCCAGCAGCACGTGCGCCGCGCCCGCGACCGCCGCACCTCCCAGCGTGCCGAGCAGCCGGCCGGGAGTGCCGGACAGCAGCGCCGCAGCGGTCAGACCCCCGAGGGCCAGCAGCCCGGCGACGAGGACCAGCGGGTCGGGCAGCCGCAGGCAGGCCAGGTCGACCCGCGCCAGCACCAGACCGACCGCCGTGACCGCGAGGAAGACCGGCAGCGCCGGGTTGTGACCCACGGCGACGGCAAGGCCGACAAAGACGCTGGCCGCCACCATCGGGTCGACCCAGGACCACCGGACCCGCTGCGACCCCGGAAACGCCCATGACCGGGCGTACGCCGTGGCGAAGCGCCGCGACACCGGGGGTACGCCGAGGCCGACCAGCGCACCGAGCAGAGCGATCGACACCAGCGCGGCGGCCGACATGGGCCGGACCTTACTGGCGGTCACGCACCGGTGTGTCCCCCGATCGTGATCCCGTGCCCGCCCGACGCGGCCGTTCGGTGGTCACCACCAGGGCGACCCCGGCGACGATGACGGCACCGCCGAGCAGCACCTGCGGGGTGATCGGCTCGGCCACCAGCAGCGCGCCGAGCGCCACCGCGACCGCCGGGTTCACGTAGGCGTACGTCGACACCAGCGAGATCGGCGCCTTCTGCAGCAGCCAGACGTACGCGGTGAAGGCCACCAGTGAGCCGGCCACCATGAGGTAGCCCAGCGCCAACCAGGACCGGGTGCTGACCGACGCGGGGTGGAAGTCGGCCAGTTCGCCCCGAGCGGCGGCGACGACGGCCAGCACCAGCGCGCCGGCCAGCATCTCGTACACCGTGGCCACGAAGGGGTCGGCGGGCATCCGGATCCGTCCGGACAGGAACGACCCGACCGACCAGGAGGCGGCCGCCGCCACCACGGTCAACGCCCCGAGCAGCGGCACCGCGGCCGAACCACCGCCCGGCAGCACCAGCAGGACGAGGCCGACGAAGCCCAGTGTGACGCCGGCGAACGTCCAGATCGGCGGCCGATCCCCGGTGGCCGAGCGCAACAGCACCACCAGCAGCGGCACGGTGGCCACCAGCAGCGCGGCGATCCCGGACGGCACCGCCACGCCCGGCGGCCCCGACTCGGCGAGCACCACCAGGCCGTTGCCACCGGCGAGCAGGAGCACCCCGACCAACGCGGCTGAGCCGAGTTGCCGCCGGTCCACCCGCAGCGCGCCGGGGCCTCGGCGTAGTCGCAGCACCACCGCCAGGATCAGGCCGGCCACGGCGAACCGGAGGGTGGCCGACAGCAGCGGAGGCAGCGTCTCCACGGCGATCCGGATGGCCAGGTAGGTCGACCCCCAGAGCAGGTAGACCACGATCAACGCGGTCCAGATCAGAGTCGGCGTGGCGCTGGCGCGACCACCGGCGAGGGCCGTGGCGCTCGGTGAAGGTGAGCTCATCAGTGGACCACGCTACGGTGACCTCGGAGTCCGCGTCGCGCTTTGGTGGCCGGCCTCTCACCACTCGTGCAGGAGGGCGGCATGACGAACTACGGACAACCGGGGGGCGGCCACCCGGGGTCGTGGCGTGGCCAGAGACCCGATGAGACGCCGGGTCGCCCGGTGCAGCAGCCCTACCCGCCCGCGCCGGAGACCTACCCGCCGGCGGTCCCGTCGTACCCGCCCGCACCGCAGGGGCACCCAGGGCCGTACGGCGGCCCACCCACCCCGCCCTACGGTGCGGCGCCCGGCGCGCCCTACGGTGGCGGCGCGGGAACGCCCTACGGCGGCTCGTACCAGCCGAGCCCGGCGGGCCCGGCTTACGGCGGGCAGCCGTACCGGCCCGACGAGCCGTACGGCGAGGATCCGGCGCCGGGTCGGCGGGGTCGGGGGCCGCTGATCGCGGTACTGGCGGTCGTACTGCTGGTGGTGGCCGTCGCCGGCGCGTTCTGGTTCCGCCGTGGGCAGAGCGACCCGACGCCGGCAGCCGCGCCGAGCAGCTCGGCCGTTGCCGGTGAGCCCAGCGCGGACGCTGTCGAGCCCGCGCCGAGCGCCGCCGCGCCGGAGTCGTCGGCCGATCCGCGGTTCGCGAAGGTCGGCCAGTGCGTCCGCAACGACGGCACGGCCGGCGGCAAGCCGAAGCTGCTGATCAGCGGCTGTACCGCCAAGTCGTACGAGGTGTTGAGCCGCATCGACGGCCCGACCAGCGGCGAGCGGGACGCCGAGGCCAAGTGCGGCAAGGTCGAGGGTTACACCAACTGGTATTTCTTCGACAGTGAGCTGGACACTCTCGACTTCGTCCTCTGCCTCAAGCAGCGCTGAGACCACCCACCCCCGGGGATGACATGACGACCTACGGACCTGCGGGTTCCGATCAGCCGGACGACCCGTACCAGCGCCCGCCCAGCGGGCCGGACAGCTCACCACCTGAAGACCCGACAGTGCCCCAGTGGAGCGCCCCGCCACCCGCCGAGGACCCGACCCGGCAGCAGTGGGGTCCGCCGCAGCCCGACGGGGAGCCACCGACGGCACCCCTGTGGGGGCCGCCGCCCACCAACCCGGAGCCGCCGACCACGCCGATGTGGGCGCCGCCGTCGCCCACCTCGGGCCCGGGCTACCCACCGCCCGGCCCGTTTCCGCCGGCCGGGCCGATGCCGGGCCAGCCTGCCGGGCCGATGCCGGGCCAGCCTGCCGGGCCGATGCCGGGCCAGCCTGCCGGGCCGATGCCGGGCCAGCCGCCCGCGCCGTGGGGTCAGCAGGCTCCCGGCGGCTACGGGATGCCACCCGTTGCGCCGGTGAAGAAGACCGGCCGCAACGTCGCTCTCATCATCACGGTGGTGGTGCTGCTCGTCCTCTGTCCGTGCCTCGGCCTGGCCGGTTGGGCGGTCTGGAAGGTCGCCGACGCTGGTAAGGATGCCGCGCGTCCCCCGGCGACGAGTGCCCCGGTCGTCCCACCCGCTCTGCCCAGCGATGCCCCGCCGTCGGCCGTGCCGACCCCGGACGAGGAGTTCGCGAGGGGTGACTGCGTGGTGAACGACGGCAGTGAGGACAACGCGGAACTCCGCAAGGTGCCGTGCGGCCCGAACACCTATCAGGTGCTGCTGCGGATTCCGGCGACCACCGACGGCGACCGGTGCGAGACGCTCGCGCCGCAGGCGACCGCGAACTACGTGCACGACAACTCGGTGGACCTGTTCGACTACGTGCTCTGCCTGAAGAAGCGGTAGCCCCGAGCGGAAGCACCGATTGCCAAAACTAGGGCTGTCTAGCGTCCACGCTAGACAGCCCTAGTTTGTGGTCGACGATTTCGACACGCCGGTAGCCCCATCTATCCATGTCTAGCCTCGCAGCTAGATGGCCCGATAATCTGCGATGCGTGGATCCGGTCCGCAACCCGTACGCGCCGGGCGCCGGCCAGCGTCCGCCCGAACTTGCCGGGCGGGGGCGGGAGCTGGACGTCTTCGACATCGTGCTCGAGCGCATCGCGCGGGGTCGACCCGAGCGCAGCCTGATGCTCACCGGGCTGCGGGGCGTCGGCAAGACGGTTCTGCTCAACACCCTCCGGTCGCAGGCGATCAACCGGCTCTGGGGCAGCGGCAAGATCGAGGCTCGACCGGACCAGTCGTTGCGTAGACCGGTCGCCGCCGCGCTGCACATGGCGGTCCGGGAGCTCGCCCCCCGCCACCGCGCACCGGACCGGATCGACGCGTTCCTCGGCGTCCTCAAGGCGTTCGCCCAGCGCTCCACGCCGACCGGCCGGGCCGGCGCCGCCACGAAGCTGCGCGACCGGTGGCAGCCCGGCATCGACGTGCCGGCCGCCAGCGGTCGGGCCGACTCCGGCGACATCGAGATCGACCTGGTCGAGCTGTTCAGTGACGCCGCCGCCGTGGCCAGCGACGTCGGCACCGGCATCGCCATCTTCATCGACGAGATGCAGGACCTCGGCCCGGAGGACGTGTCTGCGCTCTGCGCCGCCTGCCACGAGCTGTCCCAGCTCGGCGCGCCGCTGATCGTCGTCGGCGCCGGCCTCCCGCACCTGCCAGCCGTGCTCAGCGCCGCCAAGTCGTACTCCGAACGGTTGTTCCGCTACCAACGCATCGACCGGCTCGACCGGATCGCCGCCGACCGGGCGCTCTGCGCGCCCGCCGAGCGCGAGGAGGTCGAGTACGAGCAGAAGGCCCTCGACCTGCTCTATGAGAAGTCCGGTGGCTATCCCTACTTCGTCCAGGCGTACGGCAAGGCGACCTGGGACCACGCGCCGCGCTCGCCGATCACGGCCGCCGACGTGCGGGTCGCCGCGCCCGAGGCGGAGGCCGAGCTGGCGGTCGGGTTCTTCGGTTCCCGGTTCGAACGGGCCACTCCCGCCGAACGCGAGTACATGCGAGCGATGGCCACGATGTCCGCGGTAGAGGGCGAGCCCGGCGCGTTGGTCCGCGACGACATGGACGCCGCGGTGCCCACCGCGGAGATCGCCCGTGCACTCGGCCGCAAGCCGGCCAGCCTGTCCCCGGCCCGGGACGCGCTGATCAAGAAGGGCTTGATCTACTCCGGGGAGCGGGGCACTGTCGCCTTCACGGTCCCGCACTTCGGCCGGTACCTGCGGACACAGCCGGCCTGACCGCCACCCGGCGCGTCGACCCGGTCAGACCTTCGACCAGGGCGCCGGAAAGAGCACCTCACCGCGAGGCGGAGGGCCCTCCTCGCTGGTGGACGGAGGCAGCACCAGCGCCTGCCACGGCTCACCGAGGCCGGCCCAGGGGCCGGTCAGGCCCAGCTCGTTCGCCGGGCCGAACCCGAACCGGCGGTAGAAGGCCGGTGCACCGAGGACGACGACGAGCCGCTCGCCCAGCTCGGTGGAGGCGTCCAGGGCGGCCTGCACGACCGCCGTGCCGTGCCCGACACGCTGCCGGTGCGGCGCGACCGCCACCGGGCCGAGCGCCAGGACGGGCACGTCCGAGCCTCGCTCCGGCCGCAGACGCACCCGGGTGAGCAGCGCGTAACCGACCACCTCGCCGCCGTACTCGGCGACCATGGCCAACTCCGGCAACCAGGCCGTGGTGTCGCGCAGCTCGTCGACCAGGCTGACCTCCGGCGGCGTCGCCACGTCCGGGCGGGCGAAGGCGGCGGCCAGCACGCGGCGAACCGAGCCGGCGTCGGCCGGGTCCTCGGGGCGTAGCCGCAGCGTGGTCACCCGCGCGACGTTACCCGCCAGCGCCCGTCCATCCGTGACGGTCGCTTGATTCGGCGTGGCGTACGTGTACGAACACCAATCCGATCCTGCGGTTGCCGGGGTAGCAAACGTCGCGACGGGGTATGACTGATCCATGACGCCCGTACGTTCCCTCGCCCGCGCCATGCTGAGCGGCATCTTCGTGGTCAGCGGGTATCGCAACTTCCGCGACCCCGGCCGGCTCGCGGTGGCCGCCCAACCGGTGACCGACAAGGTCGCACCGATGCTGAAGAAGGCACACCCGAGCTTCCCTACCGAGACCGAGACGTTGATCCGGCTCAACGCTGCCGTGCAGGTCAGCGCCGGTCTGATGCTGGCCTCCGGTCGGTTCAGCCGACCGGCGGCGCTGGTCCTCGCCGGCACGCTGGTGCCGGTGACCATCGCTGGGCATCCCTTCTGGAACAACGACGACCCGACCGCCAAGAACAACAACCAGATCCACGCCCTGAAGAACCTCGGGCTCCTCGGCGGTCTGCTGCTCGCCGCGGCGGACACCGGCGGCAAGCCTGGTTTGCGGTGGCGGACGGGTCATCGCATCGGCCACTCTCGACGTTCCATGCAGCGCGCCGTCCGAACCGCCCGACGTGAGGCCCGAATCGCCGTCCGCTCCGCGTCCACCGCACGTCGTCTCCCCGGCTGACCTGCGTCGATCCGTCTCTGCCTCACCCCCACCCCCCGCTAAGGCCACGAATCACCTGAACCACCCGGTAGGCGTTAACGCGGTGGAAATGTCAAAAACATGTGTGGGATCGGACACGGTCGCATAACGCGGGAGGCACAGACGTGAGGCGCCGTTCTAGGCTCCGTGCAGGACCTGGACGGGTAGGACGACCTTGGTACGGGGGTGGCCACGCCATGCCGACGGCTGTCGGTAGACGGGCGGACCGCCTCGCCCCAATCCAACGTGTGTCACGCGGGATCGACCGCGTGACACGCGGGATCGATCGCAGGAACGTCGTACGGGGCGCCATCGTGGCCGCCGTCGCCTATGCCGCATGGCTCGCCATCGGCACCTTCGGGCGGCCGTACAACTTCTTCGACATGAAGATCTACCACGGTGCCGTGGTGTGGTGGGCGAGCGGTCACGAGCTCTACGAGTTCATCGCGCCCGGAACCACACTCGGGTTCACCTACCCACCCTTCGCCGGGCTGGTCATGCTGCCGATGGCGCAACTACCGATCGGCGCGGCCGGCTTGGTCAACGCCGCCGCCAGCATCGCCGCGTTGGCGCTGGTCCTGGCCGGGTTGCTCCGACCCATCGTGGACCGGCTGGGGTGGCCACTGTGGTTCACGGTGGCCGTGGCGGTGCCGCTCGCGGTCGCCATCGAGCCAGGTCGGGAGACGCTCGGCTACGGCCAGGTCAACATCCTGCTGTTCGCCCTGATCATGGCTGACCTGATCGGCCTTCGCTGGCGGTCCCGCCGAGGCACCCACTACGCCGCCACCGACGGCCCGCTGCTGCGCTTCATCTATGGCGGGGCGTGGGCCGGGGCCGGTATCGGCCTCGCCACCGCGGTCAAGCTCACCCCGGCGCTGTTCATCGCCTACCTGCTGATCACCCGTCAGTGGCGGGTGGCGGCCACCGCCATCGGCACCACGATCGGCGTGACGGTGGGAACCTTCGCGATCGTCGGTGACGAGTCGCGGACCTACTTCGGCAGCGTGCTGTGGCAGACCGAACGCGTCGGCGCGGCGGACATGACGCCCAACCAGTCCCTCGCCGGTCTGCTCGCCCGGCTGTACGACTCGATCGAGACCCCGGGGCTGCTGTGGCTCGCCTTCTCGGTGCTGGTCCTGGCGCTGGGCCTGTCCCGGGCGGCCAGTTCCCGCGCCGACGGTGACGAGCTGACCGCCTTCACGCTTGTCGGCCTCACCGCGAACGTGATCAGCCCGATCTCCTGGACGCACCACCTGGTCTGGGTGATCCCGGCGATCATCGTGCTGGCCGACGCCGCGGTGCGTCGCCGCGAGGCGAGCCGGGGGATGCCGCAGCGCACCGGCCAGGGGCCCGTCTTCGGCGGTTTACCCGGGGTCAACGGGCTCCGCCCACCGATCTGGTACCCGACGCTGACCGGGCTCCGCCACGGCGTCGCCGCGATCGGGCTCTACCTGCTTTTCCTGATCTCGCCCATCTGGCCGTACGAACACCAACTGCCGGAGATGTCGCACTACCAGGACGGGCTGTTCGGAGCACTTATGGAGAACTCGCTCGCGCTCGCGCTGATCGTGCTGGTCGCCGCGCTGCCCTGGCGTCCGGGTGCGGAGCCGGCGTTCTACGGCGACCGGCTCGCCAGGGCCGTGGTGGTCAACGGCCACCGCTGAGCGCTCAGGGGCAGTTGACCCATTCCTCGGTGCCGTCGGCGAAGACCTGCCGCTTCCAGATCGGCAGTCGCGCCTTGACCTCGTCCACCAGCCGGGCGCAGGCCGCGAAGGCCGCCGCCCGGTGCGCGGTGCTCACCGCGGCGACCAGCGCCACGTCACCGATCGCCAGGGGGCCGACCCGGTGCGAGACCGCCACCGCGTAGACATCGGGCTCCGCGGCGATCTCGGCGGCCACCTCGCGCAGCACCTGTGCGGCGCTCGGGTGCCCCTCGTACTCCAGGCTCGTGACCTGGCGGCCGTGGTCGTGGTCGCGGACCACGCCCTGGAACGACACCACGGCGCCGGCCCGGCGGTCGGCGACCGCTGCCTCGTGCGTCGCGAGGTCGAGCGGCTGGTCGGTGACCTCGCCGAAGGTGATCGTTGGTGCGGTCACGACGCACGCTCCCCGGGAAACAACGGCAGTGGCACGATCGGCACCCGGTCGCCCGGCTCGCCGCTGGTGCCAGGTCGGATGACCGCGAACCCGTCCGCGCCGGCCAGGCCGCGCAGCATCGCCGAGCCGACGTGGCGGACCGGCGACGCGACACCGGCGGCCCGGTCCAGTCGGACCAACGCCAGGTGGGTGTGGTCACCGCGACCGGGCACCGCCTCGGCCAACGTGACCTGCGGCAGCACCGGCATCGACCGGCCCTGGAGGCCGGCGAGCAGCGGGGCGACCAACGACACCAGCGCGACGATGGCGGACTGCGGGTTGCCCGGCAGCCCGGCCACGAACCGGGCTCGCCCGTCGGGGCCGGTCAGCCGGGCCAGCAGCATCGGGAAGCCAGGGCGGACCGCCACCGTGTTGACCACGTAGTCGGCGCCGAGCGCCTCCAGGGTCGGATGCAGGTGGTCGACCGGGCCGTTCATCGTGCCGCCGGTGGTGCAGACCAGATCGGCGTTGGCCAGCGCCGCGCGCAGGGCCGCCACGTGCGCGGGCAGCGTGTCGGCCACCGGGCCGACCACGTCGGATGGGCGGACCTGGCAGCCGTACCGCCGCAGCCACGCCGGCACCGCGGGGCCCAACGCGTCGCGGACGCGACCGGCCGCTGGTGGGCCCGCCGTCAGCAGCTCGTCGCCGAAGACCAGCAGCGCGGCACGCGGCGCCCGCCGGACCCGCAGAGTGTCGTGCCCGCAGGCGGCCGCCAGGCCGATCACCGCCGGGTCGACAGGCGTGCCGGCCGGCAACAACTGCTCATCGGCGTACGCCTCCTCGCCGGGTTTCCGCCACTCGGGCGTCTCCCGGGGAACGCCGCTGACCAGGCCGTCAGCACTCGTCGACTCTTCCACGCGCAGCACGGCGGTGGCGCCCTCGGGCACCATCGCACCGGTTGCGATCTCGACGGTCGTGTCGTCCTCGGTGAGCGGCGCGGGGGTGCTGCCGGCCAGGACCCGGCCGACGACGCGCCACGGCCCACGACCGCGCACCGCCCAGCCATCCACGCTGGAGGTCGGGAACGCCGGCAGGTCGGTGCGGGTGGTCAACGGCTCGGCCAGGGTCGACCCGTCGGTGCCGACAAGCGGGCGTGCGACGGCGGGTAGCGCGGCGGCCAAACCGACCGCGTAGACCCGCGAACGCGCTTCTTCCCACCCGGCTGGCGGCGGTGCGGCGACCCGATCCGCGGTGGGTGCGGTTTCCGTGCTCACCGACCGAGCCTATCGGCACGGACCGACACCCGCCGCGGCCTGGCGTGCACCCGCTCAGTGGTCCCACCGCGAAGCGGTCAATGGTCCCGCCGCGAAGCGGTCAGTGGTCCCCGCCGCGAAGCTGGTCGACGGTGTGCCCGAGGATCGGCCCGAGGACGGCCAGGCCGTCCCGCGCGCCACCGGTCGAGCCCGGCAGGTTGACCACCAGCATCCGGCCGGCGACCCCGGCCAGACCCCGGGACAGCACCGACGTCGGCACCCGGTCACGACTGTGCGCGCGGATCGCCTCGGCGATGCCGGGAATCTCGTAATCCAGCAGGCCCCGGGTCACGTCCGGTGTCCGATCCGACGGGGTCACTCCGGTGCCCCCGCTGGTCAGCACCACGTCGACACCGTCGGCGCGGGCGGCCCGCAGGGCATCGGAGACCGGCTCGCCGTCGGGCACCACCACCGGGTCGTCGACCTGGCAGCCCAACTCGCGCAGACCGGCGACGAGCAGCGGCCCACTGGTGTCGGCGTAGACACCGGCCGCGGCCCGATTGGAAGCGACGATCACCCGAGCCCGGATCACGGCCGGTCCTCCGGACGGACCCACTCGCCGGTCTTGCCGCCCTCTTTGCGCAGCACCCGGACCGCCTCCACCGAGGCCGCCGGGTCGACCGCCTTGACCATGTCGATCAGGGCGAGACCGGCGACAGCGACAGCCGTCAGGGCCTCCATCTCCACCCCTGTCCGGTCCGCCGTGCGGGCGGTGGCCGTGATCTCCACGGTGTCGGCGGTCAGCCGCAGGTCGACCGTGACGCCGTGCAGGGCGATCGGGTGGCAGAGCGGGATCAGATCCGGAGTGCGCTTGGCCCCCATGATCCCGGCCAACCGCCCGACGGCCAACGCGTCGCCCTTGGGCAGCCCGTCGCGATGCAGCAGGTCGATGACCTCGGGTGTGGTCCGCAGACGGCCGGCCGCGACGGCCAACCGACCCGTCACCGCCTTGGCGGAGACGTCGACCATGCGGGCCGCGCCGGCGCGGTCGACGTGGCTGAGCTGCGCGGGTTCGGTCACGGTCGTGAGCCTATCGGTGCGGTACGACGGCGATCGGAAGGAGCGGCGTCACGCTGACGACCGCGCCGGGTGCTGACGGCGCAACGCCCCCGCCGCCGCTCCTCCCTCACCGACCCGCCGCCGAGATCGCTGGGGGGTGACCTGGCAGCGGGCGCGTGTCGACGACCCGGTTCTGCTCACTGGCAGAACCTCCCCCGTTCGCCGATACGGCCGGTAAGTTACCGGGCCTGCCGATAAGAAATCGATAAGCGACGTTCTGGCTGGTCAGCGTTCCGCGACCAGGGTTGCGTCACTCAACTCGGCGAGGCGGCGTTCGGCCTCGAAGCGCTCCGGCACGCCCATCCGCCGGAAGATCGCCAACGCCCGCTCCCAGTGCCGTCGGGCCTCGACCGGGTCGGCGCGGACGAAGTGTTCGGCAAGCCCGGCCAGCGCTCGACCCTGCTCGTGTGGATGCGCGATCCGAGTGGCCAACCGCAACGCCTCCCGGTGCACCTCGAACGCCTCGCCACCTCGCCCCTGCGCCAGCAGGGTGCGCCCGAGTTCGTTAAGCGCGGCCGCCTCGACGTGTCGCTCCCCCGAACCGATCGACAGCTTCCGAGCCAACTCATGCTCCTGCTGGGCCTCCACCAGACGACCCAGACCGCGATAGGCGATCCCGAGGTCGTTGCGCACCTCGGCCTCGGCGTACCGGTGGCCGGTGCGATCGCGCAGCGCCAAGGAGGCCAGGAGAATGCGGATCGCCTGCGGAAGGTCGCCCATTCGGAGCCGTACGGCGCCGATGTGGCTGAGCGCGTTGAGGGTGTGGAACTCATCGGAGTTCGTTCGGGCCCACGCCAGGTGCAGGCGGTGCATCCGCAATGCCTCCTCGTAACGGCCCAGGGCTGAGAGCGCCAGACCGAGATTCGGCAGCAGGATGGACCCGCCGACATTCCCGTACACCTTGTAATCGCGCAGACACGCGAAGCCGAGCTTCACCGACTCCGACAGGTGACCGCTCCACCAGTAGACAGCGGCGAGGTTCGCGCGGTACCGGGCAGGGTTCAGCGCGTCCCGCGAGTTGCGGGAGAGCTCGACCGAGCGGGTCAGGTGATCGAGCGCCCCCTGCTTGTTCCCGGTGCGGACGTAGGCGGATGCCAGGTAGTTGTTCATCAGCGCGAGCGCGTCGATGTCCCCGGCGACCTCCGCCGCCTCCAGCCCATGACGATGGGTCAGGATGATGTCCTCGAAGTAACCGCGGATGTAGCAGAACCGCCAGAGAGCGCGGGCCAGTTGCCAGCAGTGCTGGTGGAACCCCGACTCGCGTGCCGACAACACCATCGTCACCAGGTCCGTCCGTTCGGCCTCCAACCAGTCGGCGGTCGGCTCCCCGACGGCCTCGACGAGTTCGAGCTGTCCGGTCGGAATGTGCGTCACCTGGGATCTGATGACGCCCGGCTCCAGCAGGTCGGCGACCTTCAGGACGACCTCCAGCGTGAAGTCGAACAGCCGAGCCAGTCCACCTCGGCGGTCGTTCGAGGAGTCGGTACGCGAACACAGTTCGATGGAGTACTGCCGCATGAGGTCGTGCAGTCGATATCGCGTCGAGTCCAAGTCCTCGACCAGGTTCCGGTCGACGAGGTCGTCGAGCGCCGCGCGTGCTTCCGCGATCGTCAGACCGGTCAGTGCGGCGACTGCCGGCGCGCCGAAGCGGCTGCCGGGGTAGAGGCCCAGGAATCGGAAGACACGCTTGGTCGAAGGTGGAAGCGGTTCATAGGAGGCAGCGAAGGCCCCGGTGACAGTGCTCTCCTCTTGAGCGAGATGGTGCAGCACCGGAGCATCGCCGGCCATCTGCTCGACGAGGTCCGCCAACCGCCAGCCGCGCCGATGCGCCAGCCTGGCACCGGCCAACCGAATCGCCAGTGGGAGATACCCGCACCGGCGCACCACCTCGGCGGCGGCATCCGGCTCGGCCTCGACCCGGTTCCGACCGACGCTCAGTCGGAGCAGATCCACGCTCTCCTGCGGGCTCATCACCGGCAGGGTCCGCGACGGTCCGGCATCCGGGTGGGACAGCCGTCGTCGCGAGGTCACCAACACAACGGTGGTCGGCTCGGCCGGCAGCAGGGGCATGATCTGCTCGCTGCTCGCGGCGTTGTCGAGGATCACCACTGACCTGCGGCGGGCCAACTCCTGTCGCCACAACTCCACCCTGTCGTCGAACTCCACCGGAACCCGGTCGGCCGGTATCCCAAGCTGTCGAAGCAGGGTGAACAGAGCACCAGCCGGCTCGATCCGGTTCTTGTCACCGTGCCCGCACAGATCGATGAACAACGCGGCGTCCGGGTATCGGTCGGACAGCCGACGGGCGAGGTGCACGGCGAGGGCCGTCTTCCCGCTGCCCGCCATGCCGTCGATGATGTGCACTGCCGGCACCCGCTCCTCGACCCGTCGGGTCTCCGCCAGCAGCCGCAACACCACGTCCGCTCGGCCGACGAAGTCGGTGACAGCTCGGGGAAGGTGATCCACTGGGCTGATCTGAGCGGCAGGCTCCGGTGCCGCGCTGACCGCCACGCCCGCTAGCAGGCGCGCCCGGTCAGGTCCGCCAACCCGTACGGCTGCACGCGCCGAACCGGGGCGCGACATCGCCGTGACGATGGAGCGGCGCAACTCCTCGAGATTGCACCCGGGGCCGACACCCAACTCCGTGGTCAGCGTTGTTCGAATCTCGTCGTACACCGCCAGCGCCTCCGCGTTGTCCCCGCGCTCGTGCAGGGCACGCATGAGCAGGACGTAGGCCGGCTCGCGCAGAGGATGGCGGGCCACCACCTCCCGCAACAGCGCAATTGCCAGGTCGTCCCGGCCCGATCTCAGTTGGACGTCGGCGAGAAGTTCCGCGGTCAACAGCCGTTCCTCCTCGGCCGCGATAGTTCGGGAGGTGAGGACGGGCCCGAGCGGTACGCCGGCGAGCATCGGTCCCCGCCACCGAGCCAGGGCGCGCCCCAGCAGCTCGCGGGCGCGGTCCAGGTGACCAGCCGTCAGTGCTTCCCGCCCCGCGCTGCGTTCCAGCTCGAAGCGAAAGACGTCGACCTGTTCCGGGTCGACCACAAGCCGATAGCCGTTGCGTTGACGCACCACGGCGCCGCGGCCGGCCGGGAAAGCCTCGAAAGTCCGGCGCAAATTGGCGGCATAGGTGCGCACATTAGCTACGGCCGATCGCGGTGGGCAATCGGCCCATAACTCATCGACAAGGTCGTCCACGGTGACCAGTCGCCCGGGCTGAACGGTGAGCATCGCGAAGATTGTCTGCTGTTTGGGCGTGCCAAGGCGCAGCGTGCGGGTAGACAGTTGCACCGAAAGGCCGCCCAGAACCTGAATCTCCACCCGCCCCCACTCCAGCCATGCCAGGTATTCAGTCGATCACGCAATGGAGTCTACGACCCTCGAATCGGTGACTTTGGGCTCACAGAACGAAGCGGACAACCCCGGGCACCCTCAGGAATGCCAGGAGCTGCGCGATTGACAATCGACGACCGCACCGTGTCACCAGCAAGTTGCATCACTGTCTGCAGTGACGCGAATATCCACCGCCACCGCCTGCGGCCCGAGGCGAGGGCCGGCACCATTCCCTAGCGCGCCGGACACCCCGACCACGTCAACTCTGCCCATGCTGGCCTTACGCTTGTCCAAACTCCGGATGAGGCAACTCCTGAAGGGGCACCAGACTGAGGAACAACGGAACCCGTAGCCGCGCCACGCATCTTCCACAGTTGCAAGGTGCCACCGAATCCGAAGTCGGCAAGCTGACCGCACTGCGTTCAGCAGCGATGGACAGAACGTAATAAACAGGCTTCAACTTGGCTAATGTTGCGCATACCGACATTTATTTCTTCTAAGCAGTCGATCCTTCTCTTAAGCTGCCTTTCGGATGAAGAGCTCCCCTTGGGGTTGGTCTTCGAAATGGCACAGCAGAGAAGGGGGTACGACGATGCGCGGCAGCGAGTGGAACTGAAAGTTGACGGGGGACGTGCACGACCCCGAGCGATAGGCTACGAGGACGGCGGAGGCGGCCCTTCGGGAGTGGTATGACCCTTCCTCAGCGACGAGAGATTGAGACCGAGCGACAGCTACGGCTGCTCGTCGGTCTCGTCGTCGTTGTAGCGGCCGTCATCACGGCCGCCTCACTACCGGTCGCGGCGCGCACCGCGACGACCGCCACTCTGAGCGATGCCGCGATCCTTGTCGTGCTCACCGTCGCGATCGCCCTGGGCACCCTGGTCAAGGCGAGAGTGCGGATCCGGTCCACCACCCATTCGATCAGCTGGACCGAGGCAGCGATCATCGTCGGCCTCGCCATCGTTCCGGTCCACTCGGTAGTGCTCTGCACTGCGGTAGGCATCACGTTCGCCTCGCTCCGCCTGCCGCCGATCAAGCTGGCATTCAGCGTGGGAAAGAACGTCATCGTGGCCTGGGGTGCCGGCCTCACGTTGGCGACGACAGCCTGGACCTGGCCACCCGGGAGCACAGCCACCCTGATCGTGTCGGTGGGTCTCTCCTACCTGGTTGCGGCACTGCTGGACGATCTACTAGCCATCCCAGTCATCGCGCTGGCTTCCAGGACCAAGATTTCGAAGCAGTTCCGGACCAACCTCGACCTTCGACTCGCCGGGTTCGCCGTGCGGTTCGTCGTGGTGGTCTGCACGCTGCTGATCCTCGACGCGAACCTCAAGCTCCTGTTGACCGTCCCGCCACTCGTGTTCAGCCTGCACCTGACCTACTCCACGAGAATCCGTTCCCGCACCGAGCAGCAGGCGTGGCAGCGGCTCGCCCGCACCACCGACGCGCTCAACGTGGTCGACCTGGACAACGTCCTCACCACCGCCGTCACCCAGGCCGCCGAGTTGTTCTCCGCCGACGAGGTCGAGATCGAGCTGCGTGACGGCGGCCGCACCGTACGCGGCGGCACCGGCGGCATCACCTTCGACGGCCTGACCGGCACGCCCACCGACGTGGACGGCACTGTCGTCCCCGCACCGCTGGAGGGACATGACCGGACCGTCGACGTCGGCATGCTTCGACTGCGCTTCCGCGGCCCGGTGCAGCTTTCCGAGCGGGAGCAGTACACCCTGCGCACTTTCGCCTCCGCGCTCTGCACGGCCGTCCGCAACGCCCAGGCGTACGCCGAACTGGCCCGGGTCGCCGACGAGCACGCGTACGCGGCCTCGCACGACGCGCTGACCGGCCTGGCCAACCGCCGGCACCTCCTCGACGAGGGCACCGAGCAGTTGAGCACCCGCCACGCCGACGGCGTGACCGCGCTGGTGCTGATCGACCTCAACCACTTCAAGGAGGTCAACGACACCCTCGGGCATGCCGCCGGCGACCAGGTCCTGGTGCAGGTGGCCGACCGGTTGCGGGGTGCGGCCCAGGCCACTGACCTGGTGGCCCGCCTCGGCGGCGACGAGTTCGCCGTACTCCTGCGGGGTCTGCCGGCCCCGGCGGTCGCCGCGCACCGGGCCGAGACGCTGCTCGCCACCCTGCACGAGCCGTTCGAGTTGGACGGCATGCGCATCAGCGTCGAGGCCAGCGGCGGGATCTCCGGCGCCCCGTCCAACGGCGGCATGGCCGAGCTGCTGCGCCGCGCCGACGTGGCCATGTACCAGGCGAAACGGGCCGGGCAACGGATCTCCACGTACGCACCGACCCGCGACACCGCGGACCTTGGTCGCCTCACGCTCGGCGGTGACCTGCCGCGCGCGGTCGCCGACCACGAGTTCGTCGTCAACTTCCAACCGATCGTCGACCTGGGCACCGGTGAGGTGACCAGCGCCGAGGCGCTGGCCCGCTGGCACCACCCCACCCACGGCCTGATCGACCCCCTGCGGTTCCTGGAGGCGGTGGAACGGTCGGGCCTGCTACCGGCCTTCGCCGAAGCGATCCTCGACCAGGCGCTGATCGCGGCGGTGAGTTGGCGCGACGCCGGCTTCGACATACCGGTCGCGGTCAACGTGTCCCCGCGCAGCCTGCTCGACGCGCGGTTCCCGGGCTCGGTGCTCGCCCGCCTCCGCGCCCACGACCTACCGCCGGACCGGCTGGTCCTGGAGTTGACCGAGACGTTGACCCTCAGCCAACTCGACGTGGTCGACCGGGTGCTCAGCCGACTACGAGACGAGGGCGTCCGGTTGGCGTTGGACGACTTCGGCACCGGCTACTCCTCCCTCTCGCTGCTCTCCCGGATCCCGGTACACGAGCTGAAGATCGACCGGAGCTTCGTGACGACGATGGGAAGTTCGGCCGAGGCCGCCGCCGTCATCCGCTCCACCCTCGACCTGGGTCGCAGCCTCGACCTGGACGTGGTGGCCGAGGGCGTGGAGAGCGAGCCGCAGCGGCGGGCCCTCTGGGAGTTGGGCTGCGTCGCCGGCCAGGGACATCTGTTCGCCCGACCGATGCCGTCCGGCACCCTGCTCGCGGCCATGCAGCGCGGCTCGGGCGGCCGACCCGGCGCCCTCGCCGCGCCGCTGCACGACGCCGGCGCGGTAATCCGGTTGAACCAGAACCGCCGCCAGGCCGGCCGCTCCCGGCCCGACCGCCTCCCACACCTGCCCGCCTGAGCAGGCATCAGCCCGCCGCACAGACAGCCCGGTCTGCCAGACTGTCGCGCGTGATCGTCGACCACCCGACCGCCCAACGCCGTCGCTGGCACTGGTGGACGCTCGACAACGCCGCCGGCGGACTCGCCCTCGACCTGGGCCTCTACGCCGTCTCGGCCACGTTCGCCGCGATCACCGCGGTCACGTCGACCCTCCTGCCGCACCGCGCCTGGGGCGCGGTCGCCGCCGTCGGCTACCTGCTCGCAACGCTGACGGTGATCGCCCAACTCCTGCTGCGTCGACGCTCTCCGACCTCCCGGCTGACCGGTCTGCCAGCCCGCTGGGCGGTCACCGGTCTCACCTGGGCGACTACCACGCTGCTGCCTCTGGCCTGGCAGAGCATCGACCGGGCCAGCGGACGCACCGACCGGGCCCAGGAAGAGGTGCTGGTCGTCGAGCACGCCGGCAGCCGCCTCCTGGAACACGGCACGCCCTACCTCGGACCCGACGCCATCGCCGCCCTACCACCCGGCGAGCAACTGATGGGCTACACCCCGTACCAGCCCGGCATGGCGATGTTCGGCCTGCCCAGAGCACTGCTCGACACCTGGTGGACCGACTCCCGGGTCTGGTTCGCGGTGGGCACCGCGCTGGCGCTCGCCCTGGCCGTGGCCGCCCTCCGCGGAACACCGATCACCGCCGGCCAGGCCACCCCCGCCGCCACCCAGCGGCGGGACGCCGCCCTGCTGCGCGGCGTGCAGGCCGCCACCGTACTGCCCATCTGTGCCCTCACCCTGGCCACCGGCGGCGACGACCTACCCGTACTCGCGCTCTGCCTGCTGGCCCTCACGTTCGCCGCCGCCGACCGACCCGGCCGGGCCGGCCTCGCGGTCGGGCTCGCCGGCGCGCTGAAGCTGTTCGCCTGGCCGGTCGCCCTGGTCCTCATCGCCTGGGGCCTGACCCGGCGCGCCGGCGCCCGAGTCGCCGCCGGCGCCATCGGTCTGCCCATCGCCGCACTACTGCCGGCGCTGCTTGTCGACCGCGACGCCCTCACCGAGAACGTGCTGCGCTTCCCCCTCGGCCACGGGCTGGTCACCAGCCCCGCGCAGTCCCCGTTCCCCGGCTACCTGATCGCCAGCGCGCTACCCGCCGGCCGGCTGATCGCCGCCGCGCTGCTGGTCGCCGCCGGAGTGGCCATCGCCGTCCGGCTCGCCCGCCGCCCGCCCCGCACCGCCGTCGCCACCGCGCTCATCTGCGGGTACGGGCTAGTCGCCGCCATCGCCCTGATGCCCACGACCCGCTTCGGCTACCTGCTGTACCCGCTGGCCCTGCTGACCTGGGCACCCGCGCTGCACCACCCGGTCGACACGCCGGCCGCCCCGGTTCCCGACGAACGGTCCGGTCGGACCACTTCGGCGTAACTGCCGGGCGGAACGGCGCGTCAGGGCGTAGACCTGAAGGCATGACCACGTACCGCGACCGGGCCGACGCGGGCCGGGTGCTCTCCGGACGGCTCACCGCGCTCATCGGCGAACCGGACGTCGTCGTCCTCGGCCTCGTCCGTGGCGGCGTGCCGGTCGCCCGGATCGTCGCCGAACGGCTCGGCGCGCCACTGGACGTGCTGGTCGTCCGCAAGCTCGGAATGCCGTGGGCCCGGGAGGTCGCCTTCGGCGCACTCGGGCCGGGCGGTGTCCAGGTGCTCAACGACGTGGTGGCCAGCCGGCTCAGCAGCGACGACATCGCCGAGGTCCGCCAACGGGAGCAGGTCGAGCTGGAACGCCGGGAACGGCTCTACCGGGGCGGTCGCGCACAGGTGGACCTCACCGGGCGGACCGCGGTGATCGTCGACGACGGCCTCGCCACCGGCGCAACCGCCCGCGTCGCCGTCGAGGTCGTCCGCCAACTCGGGGCACACCGGGTCGTGGTCGCGGTCCCGGTCGGCGCACAGGAGGCGTACGAGCTGCTGAGCGCCGAAGCCGACCAGGTCATCTGTGCCCAACGCCCGGCGGACTTCGGCGCCGTCAGCGTCTACTACGACGACTTCCACGAAGTGTCCGACGAAGAAGTCACCGCGGCGCTCACAGCAACTGCATAGAAACACCGGGTACCGTCGGGCGATGAGTAGCCTCACCTGTCCCAAGTGTCACGGAGAAATGCGCCAGTACGAGCGCAGCGGCGTCGTCATCGACCAGTGCGGGGAGTGCCGAGGCATCTTCCTGGACCGCGGCGAGTTGGAGAAGCTGTTCGAGGCGGAGGCCAACTGGAGCCGCCAACAGAGCGGCGGCGCGCCGGGGCAGCCCGCGCAGCAGCCGGCCGGCTACCCGCCTCCGCCGCCCCCGGCGCACCAGCCCGGTTACGGCGCCGTCCCGCCGCCGCCCCCGCCCGCCCACGGCTACCCGCCGCAGCCGGCCTACGGCCACCAGCAGCAGCAACACCAGGGCTACCACGGCCACTACCGGCAGAAGAAGCGCAAGGGCTTCCTCGACGACATGTTCGGCTGAGCCCAGGCCGACCTCCCGCCCGGGTCGATCACGCGTCGGCCCGGGCACACACCCGGGCCATTGATCGTTGGCGGGCGCGAGGCTTCATGCGAGGCTGAATCGCATGACAGCGATCCGATCGGACGAGGCGCTGGCCCAGGCGTACGACGGGATCACTGCGGTGGTCGCCCGTCTGGACGACGCCGGCCTACAACGAGCCACCCGGTGCCAGGGCTGGCTCATCGCCGACCTGCTCCTGCACGTGCTCGGCGACGCCCAGCGGGCACTCGTCACCCTGGCCAGCCCCGTCGACGGCCCCGCCGACGTCGACGACGTGAGCTACTGGCGTGACTTTCCCGGCAACGACGACGCGGCCGCCCGGCACGCCTGGTGGGTCCGCCGATCAGCTGCCGCCTTCGACCGCCCGACCGGGATCGTCGAGCTCTGGCGGGACACCGCCCCGGCAGCGGTCCGCGCCGCCGCGTCAGCCGACCCCGAGGGGTACGTGACCACGCAGGGACACGTGCTGCGCGTACCGGATTTCCTCGCCACCCTGACCACCGAGGCCGCCGTCCACCACCTGGACCTGACGCTGGAACTGCCCGACGCGCCGCCGCCCGGCCCACTTGCGGTACGCGTCGCGGTAGCGACCGTGGACGGCCTGCTCAGCGACGACACCGTTCGGCCCACCGCGTGGGACGACCACGACTTCCTGCTGAAGGCCACCGGGCGCGTCCCGCTGACCGACCGGGACCGACTGGAACTTGGTGAGTCGGCGGGCTGGTTCCCACTGCTCGGCTGACAGTCAGCTCGGGGCCAACCCGTTCTGGTACGCCCACACCACGGTCTGCACCCGGTCCCGTACGCCGATCTTGGTCATAGCCCGCCCGAGGTGTGACTTGACCGTGCTGGTCTCGATGAAGAGTTCGTCGGCGATCTCGTTGTTGGACAAACCCTTGGCGAGCAACCGTACGATCTCGGCTTCGCGCGGGGTGAGCTGGCGCGCCGCTGCGGACTCAGTCGGTGCCGCCGGTCGCCGCCTGGCGAACTCCGAGATCACCCGGCGGGTCACGACCTGGTCGACGAGACCGTAGCCGTTGGCCAACCGACGGATCGCATCGATCAGGTCCTCGGGCTCGCAGTCTTTCAAGATGAAGCCACTGGCTCCGGATTCGAGTGCGCCGAAGACGTACTCGTCGAGGTCGAACGTGGTCACCACCAGGATGGCCGGCGGCGACTCAGGCGCGTCGGCGAGGATCTCGCGGGTCGCGGTGAGTCCGTCACCGCCGGGCATCCGGACATCCATGCAGATGACGTCGGGACGCAGCCGGGCGGCCACCGCCACCGCAGACGATCCGCTGGACGCCTCCGCCACCACCTCGATGTCGTCCGCCTGCTCCAGGAGCACCCGGAAGCCGGCCCGCACCACCGCCTGGTCGTCGACCAGCATCACTCGAATCGTCCCAGCATCAGCCTCAGCCGCAGTCCCAGAACCGGTCACGACGAATCACTTCCCTTTGATGTCAGCGTCACTGTGACAGACCAGCCGGCTTCGGTCGTCGGCCCAGCCGCGAATCGTGCGCCGATCAACTGCGCTCGTTCCCGCATGCCGATCAGCCCGACCCCGCTGCTGGTGCGCACCGCCGGCTCGGGACGCCGCGCTGGCGGATCATTCACCACCGCCAGCGACACCTCGCGCGGTAGGTAGCTCAGCGTGATCAGCACCCGCGCGCCCGGCGCGTGCTGCCGCGCGTTGGACAGCGACTCCTGCACCATCCGGTAGAGAGCGACGTCGGCGATCGGCGGGACCGGACGTGGCGACCCAACGCCCACGAACTCGACCGGCGTGCCCAGGTCCCGAGCGGTCCGGACCAGGTCATCGAGCACGGCCAGCCCCGGCACCGGAACGCTCCCCTCACCATCGTGGCCGGGTGTGTCGCCGCTTCCGCTGCCGTCGGCCGGGGTGCCGCGCAGCACCCCGACCACCAGCCGCAGGTTGTTCAGGGTCTCCTTGCCCTGGGACCGGATCCAGGCCACGCCGGCCTTCGCCGCCTCCGGGTCCCGGTCAACCAGCCGGTGGACCGCCGCCGCCTGCACCACCATTCCGGACAGGTGGTGGGCGGCGACGTCGTGCAGTTCCCGAGCCATCTGGCTGCGTTCCGCGTCGATCGCGGCCCGCACCTTCGTCTGCTGGGCCCGGACCGCATCGGCGGCCTGCAGGCGTAACAGCTGCGTGTAGCGTCGACGGGTCGCCACGTAGTTACCGACGACGACCGCGCCGAGATTGGACAGTGCGCTCGACCCGGCAGGGCCGACAGCCGACAGCAGAAGGTCCGGATTCATCACGGCGGCGGTGCCGAACGCCGCTGCCGCCTCGACCACCACCGCCGCGCCGACCAGCACGAACGCCGTCCGGGCCGGCAGCAGAACCCCGATGGTGTACGCGACGACGAAGGGCGCGAGTACCCGGATCGTCGCGTCTGGTGGGGACAAGGCAATCATGGCGACCTGAAGGCCGACGACGCCGGCGAGGCAGAGCAGCGGGCGGACCCGGCGCAGGCAGAGCAGCAGTGCCTGCCCGACCCCGAGTGCGACGAGCAGCCAGGCCCGCACCGGGTCGACCACGACTTCGCCCGGTGGCGTCACGACAAAGAACAGAGCCGCCATCAACGTGAACGTCACCCCGGCGACGCAGGCCGCGAGCAGACAGTCCCGGGCGAACGGCCCGGTCGCCCCGAGGTTGGCGAGCAGTACGTCCAACCGCTTCGTGAGCCGGGGCGGGCCCGCCGGATCGGTCGGCTCGGCGGTGAGCGGGCCGCCCCCGATGTGATCGTTCACCGTGTCAGCATCCTCTGCTCATAGATCGAGACGGATCGGGAGGGGAGGACGGGACGGTCAGTAGGAGATATTCGGCGAGAGCAGCATGAACTCGACGGCGAACCATCCCGTACCGACGAGGGCCAGCAGGACCAGGGCGCTGCCGGCGGTCCGCGACCAGCCGACCCGCCGGCGGACGTCGTCCACCAGCCGGACCGCTGCGGGGACCACCCCGAGCAGGCCGATCAGCTGGGCCATCTGCACGGTGCGCAACGAGGCGGTGGAGAGATCCTCCAGGCCGATGATGAGCACGAAGCTGCCCACCCAGCCGCCGACCGCGAGCAGGGCGCAGCCGACGCCGACGCGGCTGAGGATGCGCGCGGTGCGTCCAGCCCGATCACGCGGTGCCCGCCGCCGCAGCCGGCGACCGATCGCACCGATCGGCCAGGCCAGGACGGTGAGCAGGAGGATGACCACAGAGCCGACGATCACCGGGATGGCCAGGTAGGTGCTGCGTGCGGCCGCTACCGGCACCAGGGCGAACGCGGAGTCGAAATTAATCACTTCGACCCGGCCGTCTACCGCTCGCATCGCGATCGTTTCCTGCCCGCCCACCTCACGCCAGACCCAGGGCTCGATCTCCTCGTAGACGGCGGCGGAATCGGCCATCGGACGCGGTTCGAGCAGCAGCCGGCCGTCATCGCGGACGCTCACCGTGGTACGCCCGGACAGGCCGATCAGGGTCAGGAAATTGCTCTTGATCATGCGGGAGCTTTCGTAGGTGCCGGCGGCCATCGCGGCCCGCTCGGCCGTGCCCGAGGCGTCGGTGGTCGGGGCGGCCAGCTCGGTCGCCGGCACGTTGTTCGCCGCCGCGCCGGGCACCGCCGGGAAGTAACGGTCGGCGAAGGCTTTCGTCAGCTTCTGTCGAAGCTGGTGGTTGGCCAGGCCCGACGTGCCGGTGCTGTTGAGCGAGATGAACAGGCCGGCGCCCTCGTCCGGGTAGATCTGCAGGTGGCTGTGGAAAAAGGGGGTGTCGCCGCCGTGGCCGAGGATCTGACGGCCGTTGCGGCTCTCGTCGAAGAATCCGAGGGTCATCCGGGGTGCACCCGCGAGGGTGCCGAGCGTGGTGGCGTCAAGCGCCGGCTGGTGCATCAGGTCAAGCGTCGGCTCGTCCAGAATCGGGGTGCCGCCGACCGGTTCGCCCAGGTGGGCGAGCATGAACCGGGCCATGTCCGGGGCCGAGGCGCTCATCGAGCCGGCGGGCGGGGTGCCGATGATCTCGAAGTACCCGGGTGGGGACGACGCGTTGTCGTACCCGTTCGACACGCGGCCCGCCAGGTCCGCGGGCAGCGGCTGCTCGAAGGAGGACGACGTCATGCCGAGGCGGTCGAAGACGTTACGGTCGACGTACTCCTCGAAGGGGATGCCGCTGACCCGTTCGACGATGTACCCGGCGAGTGAGTTGCCGTAGTTGGAGTAGGCCGGCACTGTGCCCGGCCGGTAGATCTGCTCCGGCGGGTCGGTGACCAGAGCGTCGCGTAGGTCGGCCCGGGTGCCTTCCTTGCCGATGAGGCCGGCGATCCGCTCCTCGAACCCGGCGGTGTGGGTCAGCAGGTGGCGCAGGGTGATCGGCTCGTCGAAGTTGCGGGGGATGGTGAAGTCGAGGTAGGCGGCGATGTCGGCGTCGAGGTCGACCCTGCCGTCCTGGACGAGTTGCATCGCGCCGGTGGCGGTGGCGAGCTTCGACACCGATCCGATCCGGAACAGGTGCCGCTCGGGGTCGACCGGCACCGGCTCGGTGCCCTCGCTGCCGGTGTCGACGTGGCCGTACCCCCGGGTGGTGACGGTCCCACCGTCGTTGACGACGGCGACCGTTGCCCCGGCGATGTCATTGGCTTCCAACGCGGCTGGGAGCATCTCGTCGAGCCAGGCGTTCACGTCGCCGGCGTTCAGCACATGCGGTTCGACGGCTGCTGCCGGGGCGTCGCTCGTCGGGGCCGGCTCCTGCGCGGCACCGGCACCGCAGCCGACGACGCCCGCCCCGACGACGACCGCGGTTGCCAGAGCGGCACCGAGACGCCGCAGGCGGAATGCCGGCCGGGACGGGTATGACCGGGAAGGAGTCTGCTCTGGTGCATCGTTCTGGTTCATGCCCGAGAGCCTGCTGCAGCGGCGCAGCCACGCCATCTGGCGCAGGACCACATTCGACTTACGACTTAAGTAGGAGGCTCAGCCGACCAGCTGACGTGTCGAGGTGTAAGAAGTCGATGGCCAACCGGCCAAGATGGACGGTTCGGATCTCGGCCACGGGCGCTGACGTGCGACTCTGTCCGCTACAGGCGCCCCTGGCAGACGAAACCTCACCCGATGGCCATGTCCACAAATCTCGACAGGTGCAGCTGGGCCGCGACGGTCACGGTGTCGGTGGGTCCATTTCGATGCTTGGCAACAATGAAATCCGCCTCCCCGGCCCGCGGCGACTCCTTGTCGTAGTAGTCGTCACGGTGCAAGAGGATGACAACGTCAGCATCCTGCTCGATCGAGTTGTGGGTAGCGATGCCATTGGCGATGAAGTTGTGCTTCCCGAGCACAGTCGCGTCGAACACTTCTTGTTCACCGAGCGACTCGATGGACACTATCGAGTCCCAGAAGATGTCGTTGGTCGCGTGCAGGTCGAGGTCGGCCGCATCGAGGACGGTAGCGATCGCCGCCAGCCGGGAACGGCTGGGCGCGCGCTTCCAGAGGGCGCTGCCACAGAACTGGGTGCCGATGGCAGCCGAGAACTCACGGTGGGTCATCCCCTGCTCGACCAAGATTTCCTTCACCCTGGTCCACACCTCGCGCGGCACGGTGTCAACGTTGGTGTTGCTCTCCGTCGACTCCAGAGCAGCAAGCAGAGCAGCGCAGCCCTCCGAGCGCTGCCCGTAGACGCCAATCTCGCGCAGGAACCTCAACTGGTCGTCCCGACCGGAGATGTCGAGCGTGTACTGAGGGCGATGTCCCACGACTGGTACGGCCCGCAGTCGGGCTGTAATGCCGTACCTCAAAAGCAGTCGAGAGATGTCCTCGAGCATTCGTCGGCTCGTGGACGCGAAATAGACACGCCCTCCGCGGCCTGTGCCGTTGACGGTCACCGAACCGTCCGTGGCCCATAGGTGCCGCAAGAAGCTGGTGATCTGTTCCTTGGGCAGGCTGAAAAGGGCAGAAGGGAGGAACTTCTCGTGTGACCTCAGACCGAAGAGGCCCAACTCGTCCAACCAAGACGCGATCGGGTTACGGCGACCGCGAGCCAGACGATAGGGCGCTGGCAGGCGGAGAGTTGTCACCCTCGCAGCCGCGTAGTCGTCGCGGACGGCGGAAATCCCGAAGTGCTTCGCTGCCTCCGTCACGGCCTGCAGGTTCAGCTCATCACAACTCGCGTACCGGATGGGTTGGTGCCGCACGAAGGACCCGTCGCCCAACAGGTGCGCCAACATGACCACCTCGGCGTCGACCCACGGGCGGGTGACCATTGGAGGCGGTAGGTGTCGCGGCGTAGCGATGCGGTCTCCGGGCGACAGCTCACCGAGTGGCAACCAGCCGGTGAACGCGAGGAAGGGGTGATTCGCTGTGGCATCGATCTGCTTGCCCGATGCGAGGGTTAGCCGGAACACCTCGCGGCTGCCGCTCGGGAAAACGTGGGTCATGGTGCGAGGCGTGTACCGAAGGCTCTCGTCCAACGCCCAGACCGGGATATCTTTGGCGTCGTTTGACAACAACTCACCGAGCGTGATCTCAGTGTTGTCATCTGCTCGGACCACTCGGGTCTCCGCCGTCAGGCAGCCCGATTCCCGCAGGTCGGACAGCTGGGGTCGCTTGTCGGTGCGCTGCTCGGGGCCACGGTTCAGCTGACTGACCGCGATCACCGGGCACTCGACCTCCTTGGCCAACAGCTTGAGGCCACGGGACAGGTCGGCAACCTCCTGCTGGCGACTCTCGGTGCGCTTCGGTGAGGTCATCAGCTGGAGATAGTCGACCACGATCATCTTGAGGTCGTGCCGCTGCTTGAGCCGCCGGGCCTTGGCCCTGATCTCCATCAGGTTCATGCTCGGCGTGTCGTCGACGAAGAGCGGCGCCTCGCTGATCTCACCCATGCACCGGGCCAGCTTGGTCCAGTCGTCGTCGGAGAGCTGACCGCTGCGCAGCACGTGCAACGGCACCCGCGCCTCGGCGGAGAGCAGCCGCATGACGATCTCGACCTTGCTCATTTCCAGCGAGAAGATCGCGGCAGCCTGATTGGCGCGAATGGCAGCATTTCGGGCAAAATCCATGCTAGCGGTGCTGTTGTGGGTAGGAATCATCGCCCGGCTGGCCAGGTACAGGTGTTCGTCGTTATCGACGGTCACGCACCGCACCGGAACGCTGGGGACCGGCCGAACGTCGACGATGAACCGCGAGGTCGTCCGAACGTCGGAGGTGGTGCGGCGGCGTTCGGCGTGGGCATCCTGCTTGCGCCCGAGCCGGAAGATGACATCCGGGGTGGAGAAGTTCAGCGTGTACGCGATCGACGAGTCACGGGTGCGGCCGCGCACCGGCTTCGCGTTGACGGTGCAGCGGTAGCCGAGGCTAACGATGAGTTCGCGGACGTCATCGGCCAGCCGCTTCGAGGTCGACGTGTACTGCAGGTTGCCGGCGGGGGCGACGGTGCCGTCGGTGTCCATCAGCCCGGCGAGCAACGCCCTGCGCTGAGCCTCCGAGGCGCGCAGGTAGGCGCCCGGGATGTGCTTGTTTCCCGCTACTCCGACCTGACGCAACAGCCCGAGGAAGGAACCGTTCCGGTGACGGCAGTCGACACACTTCCTGGTGGCTGGATTCTCACGCAGCGCCCTGGTGGAAACGCCACAGTCCACGCAGACACCGTTCCCCGGGGCAGCGGACGTGGGCGGCAGCAAAATGGTGTAGACCATGGGCCCGCTGGGCCGCACGACGAAGCCGTCCGCCTCGACGTGCGTGACCATCTCCGGATCTGCCGTGGTGAAGCGGCTGGCGTCGCTGTGCCCGTCACCGAGCCACGTCCCCAAGGTGTAGGGAGGAATCAGCAGCTCACGGTCCGGCAGTTGAAGGGGAGCGCTGTTTCGTACGGCATGGTTGAGCCGCCGCTGGGCGGTGTCAGTACGCAGCGTGGCTGCGATCTGGGCGGTGGTGACGACGCCGTCATGGTCGGCCCGGCTGCCGGCATTGACCTCCCGCTCGGCTCGCTCAAGGAGCGCGCCCAGAAGCGGACCAGCCGGATAGCCGGGCGCAGTCCAGTTCTGCGGCTTGCCGTTGCGGACGATGGGACGGCTGATCCGGCCAACCGACCCGACCTCACGGGCGACGGTGTGCAGGACATGCCGGAACTCCGGCCCTACCTGCTCGATTGTGTCGAAGAGTGTGATCGGCTGGTTCCGCACGGAGCTCAGCCGCTCATGTGCCGCACGTACGTTTGCCAGCGAAGATTCGGGCCAGTGCCGCCTCTGCCGCGCCGGTTCCTGCCGCCGGATCGCCCGCGTGGTCGTCTTCCACAGGTGCTCCGCGTCTGCCACGATGACGGTGCCGTCGGAGAACTCGACCTCGTAACAGGGACGATCGCGCATCACGTCGAAGGCATGTGTGACAGTGGTCGGTGAGCCGTCCGCAGCCAGTAGCTGATCGCCCGCCTTGACCTCGCCCATCGTGGTCCAGCCGTTCGGGGTCGGCAGTGGGGTGTCGAGCGCGAGCGCCTTACCCAGACCCGGCCTTCCGGCCACGATGATCAATTGTCCGGCGTGCAGGCCGTTGAGCAGTCGGTCCAGGTCGCTGAAGCCGGTCGGCACGCCGGTCATCATGCCGCCGGTCGCGCCCACCGCTTCGATCTCGTCAAGCGTCGGCTGCAACATGTCGGCCAGGACGGCGAAGTCCTCGCTGACCCGGCGTTCGGTGACGTCGTAGACGGCCTGCTGGGCGAGGTCGACGACGTCGTCCACGTCGCGGCTGCCGCCGCTGGCGGTGCCGTAGCCCAGCTGCACGATCTTGGTGCCGGCCTCGACCAGCCGGCGTAGCACCGCCCGCTCGCTGACGATGCGGGCGTAGTACGCCGCGTTCGCGGCGGTGGGCACACTGGCGATCAGAGTGTGCAGGTACGGTGCGCCACCGATGCGTACCAGATCCCCGGAGTCGGCGAGCGCCGCCGCGACGGTGATCGAGTCGGCCGGCTCACCGCGGCCGTAGATGTCGAGGATGATGTCGAAGATGGTGGCGTGCACCGGCCGGTAGAAGTCGTTGGTCTTGAGGATCTCGACGACGTCGGCGATGGCGTCCTTGGACAGCAGCATGCCGCCGAGGACGCACTGCTCGGCGGCGACGTCCTGGGGCGGTGTCTTGTCGAACTGGCCATCCCGCTGCGAAGGTGGTTGGCCTCCGCCGGAGCGTGGCTCTGCCCGCATGTCGTCGGTGACCGACACGGGTCCCCCCTCCACTGCGCCGGATCCAGTCCCAGCTCTACCGCTGGGGTCTGACACTTCCGTCCGACCGGGCCGGTCGATCGGGGGCCATCGCCGGCGGTCGAGGGCCAACCATACGGACCCCGAGGTCAGAGACTCAACAACGCCGGTGGACGAGCCTCGGGACAACCTGTGGATCCCGGGGGGCAGCATGTGCGCAGCGTGTGCACAGCCTGTGGATAACCATTGGGGAATTCTCGGCCGTAAGCCGTTGACCTGCGAAGACATACTCCCCAGCCTGTGGAGGAGAATATTTCGGTCGGGCCTGTGACACGATCGTCCCGTACTATCTCCAGCGAACGGCTACACCTGGACAGCGGATTCCGCTTTCGGTTCAGAAGGGTCACACTCCGGCCGTGAATTACCGGGACTGGGGACGCGGCGATGGCAGCCCGCGCGAGCGCCAGCCAACCGCCTCGTGGGGTGAGCGCGCGGCGCCTGTTCCGGTTGATCCCTACGACGAGGACGGGCGCTACCGCACCTCCAGCCGACGGCGTGCGTTGGACCGCGGCCAGGACGAGCCTGTCGACGCCTACCTGCCCCGGTGGGCGTTGGAGTCAGGGGTCCGGCACGCGGACGGCGGCGGTCGCCACGCCGCACCGGACGAGGACGAGGACGAGCCCGCGCGGCCGACGTCCGGCGCGGGCCGGCGGTCCGCCGAGTCGTCGAGTGGTCGGCGTCGGGGCAGCGAGACGCGTCGCCGAGAGCAGGCAGCGATCGGCCCGGCACCCGACTCGGACCACACCCGAGAGTGGACGCTCGACCGGCCACAGGATCAGGGGTACGCCGGCCGCCGACGGGCCGACGCCGGGGAGGACGAGCCGGTCTCTGGCGCTGTCTCGGACCGACGTCCCCGCCGCGCGCCCGTTGGCCGTCCGCAGGTGATCTGGTCGGGTGGAGAGTTGGAGTCCGCCCCGACCGAGCAGGTTCCGGACCAGGAGCCGAGCCGTCCCAGCCGGCGTAGCCGACGTGCGGCAGAGGAGTCCTGGTCCCGGCCGGCGGCCGACCCGTGGGCCCGCGGCTCCGACCGGGCGGCGGAGCCCGAACCGTCGTACCCGCCCGCGGTGGACCCGTGGGACGCCTCGGGCGTGCAGGCTTGGCCGCCTGTGACCGGTGCGGACGGCGGGGACCTGAGCGGGCAGTGGTCGGCGGTGGAGAGCGTTGGTGGCTGGGAGCGGTCGGACCGCACCGGCCAGTGGGAGCGGTCCGCTGTCGAGGATGACCAGTGGGACCGTACGGTTCCGCCGCGCTCCGATCGCGCGGTGCCGGCCGAGGGGTGGCCGAGTCGGGAAGACGGATTCTGGTCCGGCACTCGGCTGGCCGATGACGATCCGCGTTGGGCGGATCCTTCGACGTCGGCGCCACGGTCTCCGGTGGTGGGCTACACCGCTCCACGACCGCGCAGCGCGCCTGCGCCACGTGCGGGTGCGCAGCGTCCGGGTGCGGGCGCGCCCTCGCGGCGTCGGGCAGACCGGCCGGCGGTAGGAACGGCGTCGGTACGTCGGCGGGTCGAGTCGGCGGCCACGGGTGCCTGGGCGCGGCGTCTGGAGGACGACCTGCTGGACCCGGATCCGGGTGGGTCGGTCCGGCCGTTGCTGTACACGGCGGCCTGTTACCTGGTGCCGGCGATGCTGATCTTCGTCTGGCTGTTGACGTTGGACAGCCAGGCGCCGGCTGGTTGTGTGACCGACATCAGCGGGGGCGGGTGCGACTCGGCGCGGTCCCGCGCGTTGGAGTCACTCCTGGCCGGTTCGCCGCGCTTCGGATTGGCGCTGGTGAGCAGTCTGGTGGTGGCGGCGCTGCTGCGGCGGGTCGGTACGACGTGGCGCTCGGCGACCATCGCGGTTGCCGCCGCGGTGGTGGGCGGCGGCCTCTCCACGGTGCTGATCAGCGCGGTGACGGGCCAGCCCATCGGCTGACCCGGTCGACGGGTCAGGGCCAGACCGGGCGGGGTCAGGGCCGCGCCGGGCGAGGGTGGCTCGGGCCGCGCCGGCGGTGCCGGGTCCGACGACGTACGCACGAGGGCCCGCACCGATCGCTCGGTGCGGGCCCTCGTGGTGGTGTTGCGGACGTCAGCCCTGAACGACGTTCAGGTTGAACGACGCGGTCACCTCAGGGTGCAGCTTGATCTTCACCGGGTAGGCGCCGATCGACTTGATGTGACCGGGCACCTCCAGCCGACGCCGGTCGAGGACCGGGCCGCTGGCCGCCTTGACGGCGTCGACGATCTCGGCCGGGGTGACCGAGCCGAAGAGCCGACCGCCGTCGCCGGCGCGGACCTTCAGGTTGACCTTGAGACCCTCGAGCTGAGCCTTGACCTCGTTGGCGTGGTCGAGGTCGCGGATCTCGCGGGCCCCACGGGCCCGCTTGATGACCGTGACCTGCTTTTCCGCGCCCTTGGTCCAGACGATCGCGAAGCCCTGCGGCAGCAGGTAGTTACGGCCGTAGCCGTTCTTGACCTCGACGATGTCGCCTGGGGCACCGAGGCCGGACACTTCCTGAGTCAGGATGATCTTCATATCGGTGCCTCCTCTCAGCGGGTGGTGGCCGTGTACGGCAGGAGCGCCATCTCACGGGCGTTCTTGACCGCACGGGCGATCTGCCGCTGCTGCTGCGAGGTAACGCCGGTCACCCGACGAGCGCGGATCTTGCCGCGATCGGAGATGAACTTGCGCAGCAGCGCGGTGTCCTTGTAATCGATGTAGGCGATCCCGTCCTTGTCGAGCGGGTTCACCTTCTTCTTGGGCTTGCGCAGTGCCGCAGCCTTGGCCGTTGCACGTGCTCCTGGTTTGCGATCGCGAGCGCTAGGCGCCATTAGAACGGTGGCTCCTCGTCAAAATTGGCGCCCGAACCGGCACGCGCGGGAGAGGGAGAGGGAGCAGCCGAAGCCCAGGGGTCGTCGAAGTTGCCTCCGCCGCCACCCTGGTTGCCACCGCCACCGCCGCCACCGAAGCCGCCGCCACCGCCGCCGGAGCGGGACATCTTCTGCACCTTCGCCGTGGCGTAGCGCAGCGACGGGCCGATCTCGTCGACCTCAAGCTCGATGACAGTGCGCTTCTCACCCTCGCGGGTCTCGTACGACCGCTGACGAAGCCGGCCCGACACGATCACCCGGGCGCCACGCTGCAGCGACTCGGCGACGTGCTCGGCGGCCTGCCGCCACACGGTGCATGCGAGGAACAGCGGCTCGCCGTCCTTCCATTCGTTCGACGCCTTGTCCATGAAACGGGGCGTCGAAGCGACTCGGAACTTGGCGACCGCAGCCCCGGAGGGGGTGAACCGCAACTCGGGGTCATCGGTCAGATTGCCGATGACCGTGATGGTGGTGTCTCCTGCCATGACCATCTCCTCGCGCACTCAGCGTCTCGCCGTACAGGCTCCCAGAGCCGTACGACAGAGTCGCGGAGGCTGATCCGGACGAACCGGGGTTGGATGCTCTAGCGCATTTCCGGTCGGATGACCTTGGTGCGCAGCACGGACTCGTTGAGGCGCAGCTGACGGTCCAGCTCGGCCACCGCAGCAGGCGTGGCCTGCAGGTCGATGACGGCGTAGATACCCTCAGCCTTTTTGTTGATCTCGTACGCGAGGCGCCGACGGCCCCACACGTCGGTCTTCTCAACCGAGCCACCCGCGGTCCGAATCACGTTCAGGTACGTGTCGAGCGACGGTGCGACGGTGCGCTCCTCGAGGCTGGAGTCGAGGATGACCATTAGTTCGTAGTGACGCAAGACGTGCTCACCTCCTGTGGGCTAAGCGGCCACGGTCCTTCCGTGGCAGGAGGTCTTGTGTCGCTGCCCGCACGCGCCGAGGGGACCCGGCCGGACGCGGACAACCTGACCAGGATACCCGGTCCCAACGATCATGCCCGGGGTGGTCGGGTCCGCGCCCGGACGTGCCGACGGGGGCCCACCGTCCGACCGTCAATCGGCCGTGGTGGACCCCCGTCTATGAGGCCGCGGGGCGTCCGGTCCGCATTCCTTGGGTGGGACCTGGGGAGGAACGACCACACCGATGAGGTTGGACCGAAGACGCCCCGCGGAGCTTTATCGTGTTGTTATCTGACGATACAACAGCACTCGTACCTTGTCGGGGGGAAAAGCACAATTTTCCGAGATTCGTCTTCGCTCGGTAGCCGCTGTGCGAGGGGGTCGCCCCCGCTGCGCCGGGCCGCGCGGCGGGGGTGACCTCGCTGTCGGCCGCCGACCGCCGGTCGCCGTGTGCGACGCTCGCGCCGCTGGCGTCACCGGGTGCTGGTCGCCGGTTCTAACCCATCAACGATCGTCGGTCCCTCCGGTGACGCGACACCGCCCCGGCCGTCGCCCCGGCCGTCGGGGTCGCGACGTAGGCTCGCTCGCATGCGTATCGGAGCCCATGTCGACTCGACCGACCCGCTGGCGGAGGCGGCCGCCCGGTCCGCCGACACCGTGCAGTTCTTCCTCGCCGACCCCCAGGGTTGGAAGGCGCCCAAGCCTCGCGAAGATGCCGAGCGGCTGCGCGCTGCCGAGGTCGACCTCTACGTGCACGCGCCGTACGTCATCAACGTGGCCACTCTCAACAACCGCATCCGGATCCCGAGCCGGAAGCTGCTACTCGGGCACGCCAACGCGGCCGCCGCCATCGGCGCCAAGGGCCTGATCGTCCACGGCGGGCATGTCAACGCGGGCGACGACCTGGCCGTCGGCTTCGACAACTGGCGCAAGACCTTCGCGTACGCGGCGGACTCCGGCGGTTTCGGCGTACCGGTTCTGATCGAGAACACCGCCGGCGGCGACAACGCCTGCGCCCGGCGGCTGGACGCGCTCGCCCGACTCTGGGACGCCATCGGTGACCACGAGGTCGGCTTCTGCCTGGACACCTGCCACGCGTACGCGGGCGGCGAGAAGCTGCTCGGCCTGGTCGACCGGGTCAAGGCGATCACCGGGCGCATCGACCTGGTGCACGCCAACAACTCCAAGGGCGCGTTCAACTCCGGCCAGGACCGACACGACAACCTGGGCGGCGGGACGATCGACCCGGAGTTGGTGGTGGCGGTGATCCGGGCAGCCGGCGCGCCGGTGGTCGTCGAGACACCGGGCGGGGTCACCGGCCAGGCCGCCGACATCGACTTTCTGCGTGAGCAGCTCGGCGCGGAGAGCCCCGCGGCATGACGAGCGGACAGCCCGGGACCGGCAACGCCCGGCCCACCCCCACCGGCGCGGACGCCGAGAGCCGACCCGCCACCACGGCCGCGGCGGGCGCACCAACCCAGCCGGCTCGTACCTCCGACAAGTCCCCCGCCGAGACCACCGCGCCCCAATCGCCAGCGGGCGACGGTGGGGCGACCGGAGCCGCCCCGAACGGCGATCGCGAGGCCGACCTCGCGCCGGGAGGCCCCGCCAGGAACAACGCGGCCCGGCGCCTCGGCAAGAAGGGCACCGCGGCGAAGCAGGGCACCGCCGCGAAGCAGGCCGCCGCCGAGGGCGGCACCGCAAACAGCGACAGCGCACCCAAGGACAGCACCCCGGCCAAGGACAGCGACGCATCCAAGGACAGCGGCACGGTGGATAGCGCGGCCAAGGACGGCACCCCAGTGGGTGACGCGACCAAGGACGGCGAACCGGCCAAGGACGCGAAGGCGGGTGACGCCGACGGCAAGGACAAGGCCGACGGCAAGGACAAGGCCGAGGACGAGAACAAGGCCGACGGCGAGAACAAGGCCGACGGCGAGGCGAAGCCGGTCGGCCCGGAGCGTTGGGAGGCGTTCGCCTCCGCGCCGGAGCCACGGCCCTCCATCTTCACTCGGGCGGGCCGGGCCGTCGGCCGGTTCCTGATTCACGAGTGGACCCTGGCCACCCTCGGCGCGTTGGCACTGGCCGTGCTGATGACCTGGCCGACGCTGCGCTATCCGCGCTACACCCTCCCGCAGGACTACTGGGACCCGAGCCTGCAGTCCTGGCAGATGGCCTGGTCCGGGCACATCCTGCTGACCGACCCGGCGCGCCTGTGGCAGTCCAACACGTTCTTCCCCGAGCTGTGGAGCTTCGCGTTCTCCGACACGCTGCTCGGGTACGCCCCGGCCGGGATGCTCGGCAGCGGTCCCGAGGACGCCGTGCTGCGCTACAACATCATGTTCGTGCTGGCGCATGCGCTCGCCACGCTCGGGGCGTACGCGCTGGCCCGACAGCTCGGGGCCGGCCGCATCGGTGCCGCTGTCGCCGGCGTGGGCTACACCTACGCGCCGTGGCTGCTGGCTCAGGCCGGGCACCTGCACGTGCTTTCCAACGGGGGGATCCCGCTGGCGCTGGCGATGTTGGCGCGCGGGCACGGATGGTCCCTCCGACACGGCTACCGGCCGGAACGCCGGCACGACGGCTGGGTCTACGCCGGTTGGTTGGTGGCGGCCTGGCAGCTCAGCCTCGGTTTCGGCATCGGGCTGCCCTTCGCGTACTTCCTGGCCGGCGCGGTGCTGGTCGCCGCCGTCCTCTTCTTCGCGCGGCGGCTGCGCACCAGGCAGGCCGTTCCGTTCGGTCGCCGGTTGTTCGCCGCCGACGTGCTCGGCGGGGTGTTGTTCGCCGGTGTCGGTCTGCTGATGGCGTTCCCGTTCTTCAAGGTGACCGAGCTGCACCCGTACGCCGAGCGCACCATCGGCGACGTCAGCCTCTTCTCGCCGCCGGTGTCGGGCTTCGTGACGGCGCCCGCGGAGTCGCGGATCTGGGGTGGGCTGCACGAGGGGGCCCGGGCGGCGTTGCCGTGGCACCCGGAGATGACCCTGCTGCCGGGCTTCGTGCTCTACGCGCTCGCCGCAGGCGGGCTGCTCTTCTCGGTCTGGCGGCTGCGGCACCGACTGCTGCTGCTCGCGGGGGTGCTGGTGACGATGGCCTTCGCGATGGGGACCCGTTTCTTCGACGGCACCTTCACCTACGTGCCGCTCTTCGAGCATCTGCCGGGCTGGAGCGGGCTGCGTACCCCCGGGCGGTTGATGCTCTGGACCACGTTGTTGCTCGCCCTGCTCGCGGCGGGCGCGGTCACCGCGCTCACCGACCGGGTCCGCGAATTGACCGCGCAACGGATTCCGTCGTGGCCGGGGCCGTGGCTGCGGATGGCGACCCTGCTGCCGCTGCTGCTGGTCACCGTCGAGGGCCTGAACACCACCCCGCATCCGGTGGTGCCTACCCAACCGGCTGCGATGCGTTCGGCGGAGGGGCCGCTGTTGGTGCTGCCCAGCAGTCAGAGCCTTGACCAGCACGTGATGCTCTGGTCGACCAGCGGGTTCCCCGACGTGGTCAACGGCGGTAGCGGCTTCACGCCGCGCCAGCTCGACGATGTCCGTCGGGTGAGCCAGTCGTTCCCGGACCAGACGAGCGTCGACTACCTGCGCACGCTCGGCGTCCGCACGGTGGTGCTGCTGCGCGGCCAGGTCGCCGGCACGCCGTGGGAGATCAACATCGACGCGCCTGTCGAATCGCTCGGCATCAGCCGGCAGGAGGTCGCTGACGCCGTGGTGTACCGCCTGTGAAGCTTTAGGGCGGGTTTTCGGGGGAGCCCACCCGGCTCCGGGCGGTCAGGCTTGATCCCTGCGCCGGGCGGGCTCCCCCGAAAACCCTGACGTGGTGCCGGCCGCGGTCGGCCTTCGGCCTTTGGGTCAGGTGGCTGCCACGGGTTCGCGGTGGGGTTCGCTGGTCTCTTTGCGGCGCCAGCGTTCTATCCAGGGGGCGTCTGGTGCGCCGTCCAGGACGCCGCCGTCCGGGTCGTCCGGGTAGGTGGCCCGCACCGCGTCCTGCTCTGGGTGCAGGATCTCCTTCACGACGAACACGCAGAGCACCACCACAGTGACCAGCCGCAGCGTCGAGGCCAGCACGAACACGCCCTCCGGGAAGACCGGACGGCTGGTTGCCGCGCCGAGCAGCTCCCCGTAGAAGGCGACGAAGTAGCAGACCTCGGCGATCTGCCAGGCCAGGAACGCGCCCCACTTCGGTCGGGCCAACACCACCAGCGGGAGCAGCCAGAGCACGAACTGCTGCGACCAGACCTTGCTGAAGATGAGGAACGCGGCGACCACCAGGAAGGCGAGCTGAGCCAGCCGCGGTCGGCGTGGCGCCCGCAGCGCCAGCACGGCGACGCCGAGGCAGGCCAGCCCGAACAGCGCGTACGAGATGGTGTTGAGGGTGGGGATGTTGGCGTTGAGCCATTCGAACGGGCCGAGATTGGCGGGGTCGTTGCCGACCTTGCCGTCCAGGTAGCGACCGATGTACCAGAGCGTGCCCCAGTCGATCGGTCGGGTGGTGTTCAGCTCGAAGAACCGGTCCCAGTTCTCCGGGTACGCCCGCGCGGCCGGCAGGTTCACCAGCACCACGGCCGCGATCGCCGTCCCGATGGCGATGAGCGCGGCACGTATCCGGTCGGCTCGCAGCGCGAGGATGAGGATCGGCCCGAGCAGGAACAATGGCCAGAGCTTCGCCGCGCCGGCGAGCCCGAGCAGCACGCCGGCCGCCGCCGGTCGTTTTCGGGCCCAGGCCAGGAGGCCGAAGGCGGCCAGCCCGATGGCGAGCAGGTCCCAGTTGACTGTGGCGGTGAGTACCAACGCCGGGGCGAGGGCGAACAGCGCCGCGTCCCAGGGTCGTCGGCGGCGCAACGCCAGGATCACCCCCACCGTGGCCACCGCGAGCGCCCCCAGCACCAGCGCGTTGAGGTTGTAGAACCACTGGCCCTGGTTGATGCTCGGGTCGCCCTCACCGATGGCGTGCACCGGCAGGCCCAGCGCGCCCATGAAGTAGCCGG